>JBBFLE010000001.1:0-320824 GCA_037481695.1 bacterium
ATAGGAAGTACGGGATTTGATTCATGCTTTCAAGTCCCTATAAACCAATCCCACCCACAAATTCGTGTATGGAGCCAGTTTATCCGGCCTTTGGTTCGGCGTGCAGATACTCTCTAGGCCAAGACTGCCTGTGAGCTGGAGCTATAGATGATGAGCCATGACTCATAAGACAAGCCACAAGTCGCGTCTACATGCCGGCCCTGCAAGAATTAAAAGCTTACACTCCAGCAATTCCCGCCATCTTAAGGAGTGGGCCATTCGCCAGCAATTCTACCTTTTCTTATGTCCTCTCTATATTTTTCCAGGTCTTCCTCCCACTTGGGAGTGTTTAGGGCATTATACTCATCTTGTGACAAGCGGCCACTCTTTATCAGGCTCTCCCGGTACATCACATCTATTTGGCGTTGTCTGGCCTCTTTCTCCTTTCTTAATTCTTCAATACGAGGATGCTTACCCACCGAGGACCCCACAGCCTCAGAACCCTGACCCAGGTTTTGATTGGCAACATCTTGAATCTTGTCCTCATATTCTTTCTCAATTTGGTCTTTTCTTTCCTGTCGCCACTTGTCCTTTTCGACCTTGGATTTTTCCGTACTCGGATCGTAGATCTTGGGCGTCACCAAGGGGGATTGAGGCCAGATGGGCTCGTACTCGTAAGGAAACATACCTTCCAATTTCTTGGGATTCCATTTGCTCAAATGATCTTTCAACCTCTTGTCCAGATCTTGTGGAGGGTTTGCACTGAGTTCCTTAAGTATGCTCTCATTTTCTAGTTTGAAGTCTTCATGCGTGAGCCTCAAGTTATCTTTCGCCTCTTCCCTAAAATTCGACTCCTTTTCTAACCAGCTCTGAAGGCCAGACTGCGCTTTTGCTATCAGAGACATTTGATTTACCAAGGTCCACCAATCTCTTTCAAGATCTCTGACTGCCGATTGATCTCCGCGCTCCTCTGCCTTTTTTAGGCGGTCTTCCACTCTTCGTATCTTATTGAAAATTATTTGGCCACCTTCTTCGTAAGACTCAAGGGTTCTCTCAAACTCAGCCTTGGTCTTGTCGAAAAAGCTGTCGATTGCATTTTCCAACTGAGCCACCTGGGTTGAAAAGTCCTTCTCGAGACTCTCTAGCTGACTCGTAGCCTCTTTTATTCTGTCAGGCTTTTCTCCTTTCGGATCAATGGCTCCCGAAGTCTTGGACTCCGGTTTTTGGGGCGGCGGCGTCTTCCCTGAGCGATTCCTGTCCCCTGATTCCAGGCCTGAGGAACCTCCCGGCGCTTGAGGCATTGTGGCGCTTGAAGACCGCTGGCTTTGGTCCATGCCTGAAGGAGGCTTGACCACATTGGTGTAAGGATCTTGCCTGCTGCCGCTGCCCCAAACGCTATCACCAAATGGCTTGTTCACATCTTGGTAGTCTCTGTATGGGTCAGCCTTCGTGCCGCTACCCCAGTAAGGCTTTCTGCCCACCTTGTTCCCACGATCATCATAAACGTTCACATAACCACTGGGCTTGGAGGCAGATCCACCTGGCCTAGAGCCTGAGAAATCCCTGGTTGTCTTTGGAGTGGATGAGGATCCAGAGTCTGGAGAGACAGCCTTGGCCGAGCCTGAAGAAGATGGACCGGCCGAGGTCGCTGTTGATTTGGGTGGGCTCTTAACCTGGGAGCTGGTAGCAGAGCTTTTGTCTCGGTTTTTTTCATAGGTTTCTAAAAAACCGATCTCCCGTCTGAGTTTTTCTATCTGAGCGTCTCGGTCTTTTACAAATCTGCCATTACCGCTGGTGTAATATTCCAAAGCCTCTTTGGCTGCTTTAAGACGGCTGTACGCCTCGGCCGAATTAGCAGGGGGTTTTACACCTGAACTCTGCCCCTGAGAAGACCCAGCCTGCCCGCTAGCAGTTCCACTTGAGTCAGGCTTGGGCGGCTTTGCTCCCTGGGTCTGACCAGCTCCGGATCCCATGGCAGATGTTTTTTGGTTCCCAGAGCTGGACTGGTTTGAAGAGGGCACCTGCTGATAGTAAAGGCGAGAGGATTCCCCGGTCTTGGGACTGGCTGGCTTCTCCTTGGCACCACTTGCCAGAGATGAACCTCCTTTGGCCTGCCCCCCGGTAGATCTCCTGGATGGACTGTCTGGAGACCTCGAGATTCCCTGTCTAGAAGATTCAGCCAGATGGCTTTTTGCTGGTTTTTCCCCTTTGGGAGTCTGAGCACTCGCCTCCCGCTTTTCCTTGTGTTGCCTTTGTCCGGGCAGAAGGCTTTTATCCTGTTGAGATGGCTTCTTTTGGCCTTGTTGCAGATTCTGGGAGGAGGTCTTTTGTTTCTGGTCAGGGTGCTGTCGAGATTTGGCCCGATCTGATTGCTGCTGAAGGTCTTGTGGATAGGCTGGAAGAAAAAACATCATCGTTGCACACATCACCAAGAAGAGCCCCACAAAAAGCCTGGTTCCAGCCATGAGCAAACTCCTATTCCTTTTTTGAAAGAGGCCCTTTCCGCCCCCAATCTTACAAAATGGAGCCTAGACACTTGCATCTTTTTTGTCAACAAAAAACCATTCTTTTGGGGACGCTATTTTCTTTTCCGGCAAAGAATCTTTTCTTGGGAACTAAAAGATGGCCTGACCTGCGCGTCTAGCCTTTCAGCATTGGGTATTTGCTTTTTGGCCGTCTAACCCAAGGTTTTTTTCCGGCTCCTTTGCAATTAGGTTGGCAGCCTTTCTGCTTAGATGTGCAAATTCCTCCAGGCTAAGAGTCTCGGCCCGCCTTCTGGGTTCAATGTCTGAAGAATCCAGAAGTTTTTTCACCTGCTTCTTGTCCCAGCCCAGCCCGCTTTCCAAAGCATTGAGTAGGGTCTTTCTTCTTTGAGCAAAAGCCATCCTCACCAGCCTTTCAAAAAGTGCTTGGTCTCCAACATCTGCCCTGTGCCTCCCCAGCGGAGTGAGAACCACCACAGCAGATTCCACCTTGGGTGAAGGCCGGAAAGCCCCTGGGGCTACCTTGAAAACCATTTTGGAATCCCATTGCAGAGCCAAAAGCACGCTGAGGCTCCCATAAGCCTTGCTCCCCACCGGGGCCGTGATCCTTTGGGCTACCTCTTTTTGGAACATGAAGGCCATGAGATCTATCTCAGATGGGAATCGGGCGAATCTAAGCAGGATTCGAGTGCCAACATTGTAAGGAAGGTTGCCCACCACCTTGCGGGGCCTTGGCAGCTCCATGAGCCCTTCGGGCAAGGGGAAACGAAGGGCGTCTTCTTGAATTATCCTGGTGTTGGAGGCCTCATGAAACCTTTGGATAAGGATCTGGTGGAGTCTTCTGTCCACCTCTAGAGCCAAGACTTCCCCGGCCTTTGCTGCCAGGCGAATTGTCAGGTCACCCAGACCTGCCCCTATCTCCAGGACTCCATCCTTTTCACAAACTTGAGCAGCTTCTGCTATGCGATCCAGCACCTCCTGGGAGCAAAGGAAATGCTGTCCAAACCTCTTGCTGGGATGAAAAGCATGCCTGAGCGGCTTCAATTCCCTTGAACCCCCAAGGGCCATCTGGAACGCGCATTCATGCCCAGATCCAGAGCCCCCTCTCCTCTTTGCAAAGCTGCCCAGGCTGCCCTAGCCACCATGGCTCCATTGTCCGTACAGAGAGATGGCCTGGGAAACAAGACTTCCAGCCCCTGTTGTTCTGCCTTCAGAGTCAGCTGTTCCCTAAGCCTGCTGTTGCAGGCCACCCCACCCGCCACAACCAGTTTTTCCACCTTGCATATCCTTGCAGCCCCAATGGTCTTTTCCACCAAGACTTCCACCACCGCCTCCTGAAAGCTGGCCGCCAGGTCAGCAAGGGCCTTTTGGCTCAAAGGCGGCAATGTGGACTCCCTTAGGTAGTTGAGAACCGCGCTCTTGAGGCCAGAGAAGCTGAAGTCCAGCCCCTGGGTCTTGCTCATGGCCCTGGGAAAGTGCAAGGCCCTGGGATCTCCGTGGCGCGCGACTTGGTCAATCACAGGTCCACCCGGATATCCCAGTCCCAGCAGCCTGGCCACCTTGTCAAAGGCTTCCCCGGCCGCGTCGTCCCTGGTCTTTCCAAGAAGGGAAAAACTCTCCTCACCTGTGACATGATAGAGGGCCGTATGACCCCCTGAGACCACCAGGGCAACAAAAGGAGGCCTGAACTCGGGGTCTTCCAGGTAAGCCGCCGCAATGTGGGCTGCCAGATGATGAACCCCCACCAATGGGATTTTCCTGGCATAGGCCAGGGCCTTGGCCACACCCAAGCCTATCAGCAGGGAGCCCACCAGGCCGGGCCCTTGTGTCACGGCTATACCATCCACCTGATCCAATCTCTGGCCCGACTTCTCCAAAGCCTCCCTAAGAACAGGCAGGATCCATTCCATGTGCTTGCGTGATGCGATCTCCGGCACTACCCCCCCAAAAGGCCGGTGTACCTCTACCTGTGAGGAAACTACGTTGGAAAGCACATCCCGATCCCCCCACAACAGGGCGCAGGAAGTCTCATCACATGATGTCTCGATTCCCAGAATCAGCATGTTTCCCCTGAAAACTCGATCCCGGCCGTTGGATCCTGGCATGGAGCAAAGTCTTATTCCCAGGATGGATAAAAACTTGGATTTGGGTCTCTTTCCCCTTTGCTATTGGCCGTCAAGCCCCATCACAACCTCTGGATCAGCACACGGCCCATGGGTAAGCCGTCCCTTGTTACAAGGATTTCCCCGGCGCTTTCCAAACCCTGACCCACCTTTAGTATCCATTCATGGGAGTTCTTCTCCAGCGAGCCCACCGAACCCTTCAGCTCCAGAGTCACTCCCAGGTTGTCTTGCACATTGGTTCGCACATCCAGAATTCTAAGCTCCTCCGAGGCTCTCACCAGAATGCGTGCCCCCTCAGCGTAAGCCGAAGGAGTGGTCTCACCGCTTCCCACAACCAGATAGGACAACTTGGGTTCCTCCAGCTCCAGGAGCATTTGCCCCAAGAGCTGCGATCCTTCCAAGGCTACTATCCTGTAAGTGCTCTTATTCTCGTCCAAGGCATAACGGGGTATGAGATCTCTGGCCGTCCTGATGGGCACCCCCCGATCCTCTCCCTTGTTCTCCCCGCTGCCCTCGTGCACGAAGCCTATGAAATTCACCTGTAATGCATCCGAGGAGATCCCCTGGGTAAGGACGTCCACCAGCCGCACCAGGTCACCCCTTATCACTCTCAGCCTCCCATGGTTTTCCACCAGTCTTTTTTCGCCATTGACATCCAATACAAAAAAATCCACCCTGGGCTTCTCCTCTTCCTGAAGCGCCCTGGGAGTTGAGACCTGTTTGGAAACCTTGATCTTTATTTGTCCGAATACCTGGCTCTCCTTTCGAACCAGGACCCTGGTATCCTTTCGCACCTTCAAAGGCTTGTGAATATCATTTTCGCTCCCGAGGCCTTCCAGGTCCGCTGTGATACCCCTTTGGTAATTGGCCACCACCCCAACTATCTCCACCAGCTCCCCTGGCGCCACCACCAAGGTTTCCTTGTCCGGCACGGCAAAAGGTATTTCCCCGTTGACCGAGATGAGGACATACTGCAGCTGAGGTGGGTCCAAAGCCAAGGGGGGTTGGTCCGCTACGATCCCCATCTCATCCAAAAAGGCATTTATGACCATTGTCTGATATTGCACCCTGATACGTGAATCCGGTATGTCTTTGGAGGTCTCCACCCCAAAAGCCGGTATTCCATGCTGGGTCAAGGCGTAGAAAGTGGCCGAGGCTCTCTGCTCCTTATGAGGGGTATCCTTTTCCAGGGTACGATGGTTATTGAAATGGAAATGATGCCGCTCCTCATGAATCTGGCTGTTGACCTTCTGAATGACCCTCTGGGCCATGGCCTCCAAATCCAATATCCGATCGCTTGCCGGATGTCTGTAAACAGCGGCGTCGGCTATTATGGATTGACCAAAGCGCATAGGGTTTCTCTGAGGGCTCTCCCATCTGGGATAGTAGAATCCGGATCCATCATGGAGGTTCAACAGGATGTCCGCCTCGGCCATGAGGCCCTTCAATATCTCCACCACCTTGTCCATGGAAGAACGCACCGCCCCCTCCCTAAACCTGCGGTTCATATCTCCCTCGGGACCCCTTTGGTTCTTGATGATGGAGTAAAAATTGGCCCTCGGCACCAAAAGAAGCGTTCCGCGCCGTAGGGTAAGGTCTACATAGCGGTCTGCAGCCAGGAAGCCTCCAGGCTCGTCCCCCTGGATCCCCCCTATTATGAGCATTGTGGGGGACTTGGCCTCCCTTCCCTCCAGCCTGTACACATGAAGCTCGTAAGGAGTTCCTGCCAGGTGGACCTCATGCTTACGGCCTTGGGCCCAGCTCCAAGAGCTGCTCCAAAGAAGGGCCAGTAACCCTCCAAGCCCCACCCAAAAAACCCTTCTACTCCCACCCCCTTTTCTCATCTGCACTCCAAATCCGACCTGAGGAACAGAGCTTCCAGAGTGAAGCCACTTCTGGAAATGGTCTCGGCGCCCCCTTCCTGCCTGTCTACCAGGGCTAGAATCCTCACCACCTTCAAGCCCTCCTGCTCTGCCCTCTCCACTGCTTTCAAGGTGGTCCCTCCGGTGGTCACCACGTCCTCGAGTATGGCCACGGGGGCCCTGGGAGACAGGTTCTTCTTGCCCTCTATCCATTGGCCGGTGCCATGCCCCTTGGGCTCCTTTCGGATTATGAAGGCTGGAAGAGGTGCCCCCTCCAGGTGGCTCACCAAGGCCACTGCACTCACTATGGGGTCTGCTCCCAGGGTCATGCCCCCAACAGCCTCTACCCGCGGTCCCTGTGAGGTGAGCTGTCTAAAAAAGAGCTTGCCTATCAGATAGGCCCCCTCGGGATGAAGGCTTGTCTGTTTACCATCCACGTAAAAATCGCTCTCCCTTCCCGAAGTGAGAACCACCTTTCGCCTCTCGTAGGATTTCTCAAGGAGAATACGCCTCAACCGCTCCCAGTTTTCGTCCCTGATCATCTTTGCCCTCTTGGAATCCCCTTCCGTGTTGATTGGAACCTCTTTAACACCTTCAGGGCTATCCTTGCCATGGCTGAGCCTGGCTTGCTTCTTGCGACCGCCCGCCTCAGTTTTCACATCTCCTGAAAGAGAGAAAGCTGATGCACAGGCCTTTCACAGGGCACATCCACCGGATAATCGTCCGTGAAACAGGCCATGCAAAACTCCCCAGGCCTTGCCTCCACTGCCTCTGCAATCCCCTCCAGGCTCAGGTAACCCAAGGAATCCGCCCCTATGAACTCCCTCACTTCCTCCAGAGGCCTGCATGCAGCAATGAGCTCCTGTCTGGTGGGGGTGTCTATGCCATAGTAGCAAGGCCCTATGGTAGGGGGGGAGCTTATCCTTACGTGCACTTGGGCGGCCCCAGCCTGTCTCACAAGGTTAACAAGCTTCCTGCTGGTGGTACCCCTGACTATGGAGTCGTCCACCAGGACCACCCTCTTGCCCTCCATGAAGCCCCGCACGGGATTCAACTTAACCTTCACCCCAAAGTGCCTGATCTGCTCCCTCGGCTCTATGAAGGTCCGACCCACGTAGTGGTTTCTCACAAGACCCAACTCAAAGGGAATCCTGGACTCTTGTGAGTACCCTATGGCCGCAGGAACCCCTGAATCAGGTATGGGCACCACCATGTCGGCCTCCACAGGATGTTCCCTGGCCAAGACACGGCCCATGGCCTTCCTCACCTGGTAAACATTTCTGGAGAAAACCTGGCTGTCAGGCCGGGCAAAGTAGATCAGTTCGAATACACACTGGTGTTTCTCGGCCCTGAAAGCTTTATGTCCCCTGAGCCCTTGGGCATCAATCTCCAGGATCTCCCCGGGCTCTACCTCCCTTATCAACTTGGCTTCGATAAGGTCCAGGGCGCAGGTTTCAGAGGCTACCACCACCGCATCCTGCTTGATCCCCATTACCAGGGGTCTGAACCCATGGGGATCCCTGGCTGCCAGGAGCCCCTTTTCAGTAAGAAGCACCAGGCTGTAAGAGCCCTTGACCTGGGAAAGGGCTTCTACAAGCCTTTCCCTGAGGCTGGGCCTCGAAGAGGAGGCCAACAGGTGCACTATCACCTCTGTATCCATGGTGGACTGGAACAGGGAACCCCTCTTCTCCAGTTCTGCTCGCAGAAGGTGAGCGTTGACCAAGTTTCCATTGTGGGCTATGGCAAGCCCTCCCCCCCGGTGCCCCACCACAAAGGGCTGGGCGTTTCTAAAATGGCTTGCTCCTGAGGTGGAATAACGAACGTGACCTATGGCCCCAGAGCCCTTCAGCCTGGCTAGAACTTCCTGATCGAAAACATCCGACACAAGTCCCATGCCCTTGTGAACCCAGAGGCTGAAACCGTCACTGGAGACCACGCCGGCACTTTCCTGTCCCCTGTGTTGCAGGGCATACAAGGCCAGATAGGCCAAATTAGCAGCCTCAGGGTGTCCCCAGACCCCCACAATGCCACATTCCTCGTGAAAACCTGCTGTGGGATCCACTTTCAATCCCTCTGCCGTACCCGAGAGCATTCAGCCCCAACAGGCACCGGCCTATTATTCTGCCTGAGATAGCACCCTGTGGAAGATCAAATCCACATGTTTCAGCGCCTTGTGCAGGTCAAAACAGGCCCTTAGCTCCTCTTTGTCCACGTGAGCCATGAGCTCCTGGTCTTGCTCCAAGGCATCCAGAAAAGCAATGCCCTGGTTCCAGACTCTCATGGCGTTTCTTTGCACCAGCTCGTAAGCTTTCTCTCTGCTTAATCCCTTGCGTACAAGCAGAAGGAGCACCCCTTCGGAATAGACCAGCCCCCTTGTGCGCTCAAGATTCTCCATCATTATTTGAGAATTCACCCTAAGGCCTTCCAACATCCGGGTCATACGGTAGACCATTGTGTCCACTAGAATTGTACTGTCCGGGCCAATGACCCTCTCCACCGATGAATGACTTATGTCCCTTTCATGCCATAGGGCAACATTTTCTAGGGCAGCCTGGGCATTGGCTCTCACCAGCCTGGCCAAGCCACAGAGATTCTCAGCCGTTATGGGGTTTATTTTGTGGGGCATGGCAGAGGAGCCCTTCTGACCCGTGGAGAAACCCTCTTGTGCCTCTTGCACCTCGGTGCGTTGGAGGTGGCGGATCTCCAAGGCGAATTTCTCCAAGCTGGATGCTATCACAGCCAGGGTAGTGAAGTACTCTGCATAACGGTCCCTCTGAATTATCTGACTGGAGACAGTGGCGGGCTTCAAGCCGAGTTTTTGGCAAACGTACTGCTCCACCCTTGGATCCACGTGGGCGTAGGTACCTACGGCCCCTGATATCTTCCCATAGCTGATAATCTCCCTGGCCCTCTTGAGCCTCTCCAAATTTCTCCTGGTTTCTTCATACCAGATGAGAAGCTTAAGGCCAAAGGTTATGGGCTCAGCATGCACCCCGTGGGTGCGTCCCACCATGATCGTGTGCTTGTGCTCCAGTGCCATCCTCTTTAGGACTCCCAGCAGCTGGCCCATGCCTTGGATTATCAGATCTGCTGCATCCCGAAGGGAAAGGGCCATGGAAGTGTCCAGTATATCCGAGGATGTGACCCCTAGGTGGAGGTACCTGCCTTCAGGACCTATGGACTCCGCCACGCATGTCACAAAGGCTATTACATCGTGTTTGGTTACCTTCTCTATTTCTTCTACCCGCTGCACGGAAAAAGAGGCCTTGCTGCGGATCTTCTCAAGGGCTTCCATGGGGATCTCTCCCAGACTGGCCCACGCCTCACAAATGGCTATTTCGATCTCCAGCCAAGTCTTGAGCCTGGTTTCTTGTTCCCATATTCTTCCCATTTCCCTACGGGTATATCTGGGTATCAAAAGCCTCCTCCAGCGCCAAAATTTTAAGAAGAAACGTTATTATGTTCCCTTTTGGGGCTGTGCAAGTCAACCCCGAGGCTAAAGAGGCCTGAACTGCCCATGGCATTGAGCAAGTTAGGGCCTGGGCCATTTCGCCTCAGGCCTGTAAACTCCTGTGATTTTAATGGGTTATAGGAACTTCTTTGGCTTTGGACTTCACAGAAAAAGGATTTGGGGCAGCAGAGCAGATCTTGACGAAGCGGGAAGAAATGAAATACTATAGTAAATCTTCACCAAGGCGGTTCCCGCACAAGGTTAGCCGGGCGGGTCCGGGAAGGGGTGTGATCGCCAAGGGCCGATCAAGAAAAATATAGCCGTGGGGGGGCAGGGAGATGACCGGACTGGGAACCCACATTCTGCTCGATCTCTATGGCTGCGAGCCCGATCGTCTCAACGATCTGGAGTTCCTCCGCCAGATGTCCCTAGAGGGCGTGAGGCGGTCGGGGGCGACCATCATGGGGGACCACTTCAAACAGTTTGAACCCCAAGGCGTCAGCGGCATCATAATCATAGCCGAAAGCCATTTATCTTTGCACTCTTGGCCGGAATTCGGCTACATCGCCATGGATTATTTCACCTGCGGCAGTCGCATAGATATAGACGCGGCCATCGCTCATTTCGAGGAGGCCCTCTGTCCCCAGAAAGTGGTCAAGAGCAGGCATACCAGAGGCAGCGAGCTAGCAGGAAGGGAGTGGGCTGTGCCCAGTCACGGCCGGGCCAAGGGACCTGCCACCTGGTTTACCGAGTATTACGGCGAGGGAGAGCAACCTAAGAGGGCTGTTCTAGGATACCAGTATGCCGTGGAGAGGGAGCTGGTTAGAACCAGGAGTCCTTTTCAGGAGATCCTGGTCATGGAAAACCCTGTGTACGGAAGGATGCTCTTTTTGGACGGTCTGGTGATGACCACCGAGCGTGACGAGTTTGTTTATCACGAAATGCTGGCCCACGTGCCTCTGGTGGTTCATGGGGATCCCAAGCGGGTGCTCATAGTTGGAGGGGGGGACGGCGGTCTTCTCAGGGAGGTTTTGCGCCATAAGCAGGTTGAGAGTGTGGACATGGTGGAGATAGATCCAAAGGTAGTGGAGATCGCCAGGGAGCACCTGCCAGGTATAGCATGTGCTTTTGACGAATCCAGGGCACATCTGCACTTTGAGGATGGAGCTGAATTTGTGCGCAGGGCACGGGGGGTTTACGATCTTATCTTGGTGGATTCCACCGAGCCCATGGGGGCCGGGGAAGTGCTTTATGAAAATGCTTTTTTTGAGGACTGCAAGAAGGCCCTCAAGTCAGATACGGGTTTGTTTGCGGCTCAAGCACTTTCGGCCTGGGTTCATGAAAATGAGCAAAAGGCCATGTTTGCCAACCTAAGAAGAGTGTGGAGTGATGTTGTCCCTTATGTGGCCAGTATTCCCACGTATCCAGGTGGGCTTTGGACCTTTGTGCTTTGCGGAGAAAGGAAAATAGAGCCTGTACCTCTTGACATTGGAAGAGCCAAGGAAATAGCCCGACATTGCCGGTATTATAACCCGGAAATCCACAAGAGCTGTTTTTCCCTGCCCAATTTCCTGGCTGAGAAGCTGGGCAGGAGCGCCACGGCCAGGCATTGACTGTCCATTACAAATCGGCCGGGCCGATTCCACCAGACCCCGGAGCTACCCTCCGGGGTCTTTTCTTTCCGTCAACTGGCTCCTGCTGCTAGGTGTCGGAGGTATATCTTTCTGACCTCCTCCGTGGTACGAATCAACAAAGTGCTCAGATCCTCTTGTGCCTTTTCCATAGGAAGCCAGGCTGCCTCCTCCAAATTACCCAGGGCCCCCAGTTCCTGAGCAGTGACCGGTTGATCCGTGGCCTTGTAGTCCAGAACAAGACCCAGTCTGTTCTCCAGTCCTTTCAGGAAGGCGTGGGCCTTGCGAAGTACTGAAACTTCTTCGGCCTTAAGGGCTCCTATCCTCTCCAGTTGTTCCAGTGCCTTGACGGTGTTGGGCGTGCGAAGAAGAGGACTCTGGGACCACCTGCGCCACTGGTGGTATTGGACCAGGAACTCTATGTCGGCCATACCCCCTGGCC
Source organism: bacterium (assembly GCA_037481695.1). Taxonomy (NCBI): domain Bacteria; species bacterium. The sequence goes on from JBBFLE010000001.1 coordinate 11,972, forward strand.
CCAACTTAAGGTGGATTCCCCTTTGGCCCCAAGAACTCACGCCGCGCTCCTTTTGCATTCTCATTCGCATCTGGTGCATGGAATTGGGATCACCTGGGGGACTTTCTAGCAGTATGGCATCAATCATTCCCATGGCCCTCTGGCCGCACTCGGGATCCCCACCACATGGACGGGCCTTTAGGAGCATCTGCCTTTCCCAGCTCCTACCCATCTTTTCGTGGTAAGCCTTAAAGGCATCCAGAGATATTATGAGGGGGCCTCTGGTGCCAGAGGGACGTAGTCTGGCATCCACTTCCCAGCCAGGGCCTTCTTTCATGGGCATGCTCATCCAGGATATGAGCCTTTGAGCTATCTTGGTCAGAAACTCACCGGGCCGGCTGCCATCGGGCGGGCACCAGGTGGTCTTTTCATCGTAAAGAAACATTAGGTCCAAATCGGATCTGTAGGTCAGCTCTTCACCTCCCAAACTTCCCAAACCGATTATGCACATGGGAAGCCACTGAAGCCCTGTTCTGGATGCTGTGTTTCTCATCACCTCCAGGAGTGTTGACTCCAGGTACACAGTGGCCACCTTGGTTAGCTCTTCTCCAACTTCCCAAGGATTCAAGATTCCCCAGATGTCCCCGACCCCTATCCTCAGGTACTCCTGTGCTCTAAAGAGCCGAAGCCTGCCCAAACGTTCCTCTGTGTCCTCCATCCCCTCCAGAAGCCGCCCGGCCTCTTCACGAAGCTCTCCCAGACTTCTACGAGGCTCATCAAAATGGCCTGAAACCAGGGCGTCCAGGGAATCCACATGCTCGCTCAACCAACGGGACAACAAGGCACTGTGTGCCAGAACTTCCATGAGCCTCTCCAGGGTCTTGGGACGCTCCTCCAGAAGTGAGTAGTACCCCGCCCTCGTTCCCATGGCCTCCAGAAAACGCTCCAATCTGAAGAGGGTTTGATCCGGCAGGGGCGCCTTGAGGACCATGGAGAGCATTCGGGGAAGAATCCTGTGGAGCGTCCGTCTGGCCCTGGGAGAGCGGGCTGCTGCAAAACGCGGGCTCAAGATCCTTTTGAGGCACTCCCTCACGGTTTTGGGCTCTCTAAATCCAGCCTCCTGGATGCACTCCAGTACGTCCTCCTGTTCCACTCCTCCCAGAATCTGCTCCACCTTTGGATTTACGGCCTGCTGCGCCTGGGGTTGAGCTAATAAATTCTGAAAGGCTCTTGCCACTACAAGCTGATACTCTCGAAGATCGTCCAGCAGGCCTGTCACTCCCTTACCATCCCCGTAGCCCATGAGAATGGCCAGTCTCCTAAGCTCCATTTCATTGGAGGGCATTCGGTGGGTCTGTCTGAGTTGCACCATCTGAATCCTGTGTTCCAGCTGTCTGAGGAATCTATAGGCTTCCCCCAGGGAGACCGCCTCTTCCTGGCTTAGAATCCCGCATTTGGCAAGCGCTTCCAGGGCACCAGGGGTATCCTTCACCCGTAGCTCTGGTCTCTTGCCCCCATGTATGATCTGAAGGGTCTGCACCAGAAACTCAAGTTCGCGGATACCACCCTGACCCATCTTCACATCCAGGCTCTGTTGCGTTCTCCACTTGGCCTCCCGCTCTATGCGGGTCTTCATCTGCCTGATGTCTTCCAGGCCTGTGTAATCCAAAGAGGTCCTGTACACAAAGGACTCGATGCTCTTCAAGAGCTCCATGCCCAGGCCCAGCTCTCCGGCCACTGGATGAGCCTTGACCAGTGCCCACCTCTCCCATGGTGAAGCCAGACTGTGGTAATAAAACTCCGCTCCCTCTAGGGTGATGGCCAAAGCCCCGTCCTTGCCCCCTGGCCGCAGCCCCAGGTCCACCCTGAAAGGCGGTCCCTCCTCCGTAGGTTGCTCCAGAACCGTGGTAACGCCCCTGGCCCATTTGTCGGCAACTGTTTTTGCGGCATCTTCAGGCACCCCGGGTTCTTTCTCATAGAGAAAAACCAGATCCACATCCGAGGAGAAGTTGAGTTCTTCTCCCCCCAGCTTGCCCATTCCCATCACCACCAGCCTTATCCCCACGCAGCTTTCACCCAGCAAAGATCGGACTCCCTCCAAGGCTCCTTGTATACAGCAAGAGGCCACCTGGGACCACTCTCTCCAAATGTCGAGGCAGTCTCGAAGGCCCAGGATCTCCTGAGCGTAGAGACGAACGAGGTTTATGTTCCTGAAGCGGGCAATCTCTCTGGCCAGCTGATCCTGACTTGTACTGCCTGCACATGCCTCCAGAAATCCCCGTACCAGCTGGCTTTCTGGCCCCGTGATTTCTTCCATGTGCAGTCCACCCCCGGCGAAAAGCTCCAGGAGGGTCTCTTGGGGATGACGCAGGAGAAAGGGTGTGAGGCCGGGAGAGGCTCCAGTGAACCAAAGAATATTCACAAGGGCCTCTTCCGAGAGCATCTCGCGCTGATCCGGGCTCAGGGTTTCCCAAATCCGCTGCACAAGAGAAACAGCCCTCAGTGGATCAGGGGACCTGGCAGCTGCCCTTTTCCAGGAATACTTGGGGAAGATGGGTTCCATGGCCGCATTTTAACCCGAATTACTTGGCTTGAGCCATTGCAACCTGCGGGTCATGGGCAGCCTCAGCATTGCTGGAGTGTAACGGGAGGCCCCGGCCCAAGCTGGGGCCTCCCCCTCTGATTTCAGTTAGATGTCGAAATACAGGAAGAACTCGTAAGGGTGAGGTCTCATTCGAACAGGATCCACCTCATTCTTTCTCTTATAGTTAAGCCACATCTCTATGACATCGGGTGTGAAGACATCACCTTTGAGTAGAAAGTCGTGGTCTTTCTCCAAAGCATTGAGGGCCTCTTCCAGGGATCCTGGGGCCGAAGGCACCTGGGCCAGCTCCTCCGGGCTCAGACCGTAGATATCCTTATCCAGAGGCTCCCCTGGATCTATCCGGTTCTCTATGCCGTCAAGCATGGCCATGAGCATGGCTGAGAAGGCAAGGTAACCGTTGCAGGACGGGTCCGGTGTGCGGAATTCCACCCTTTTGGATTTGGGAGAGGGGGAATACATGGGTATTCTGACTGCGGCCGAGCGGTTGCGGCTGGAATAGGCCAGGTTCACCGGGGCTTCGTAGCCTGGCACAAGCCTCTTGTAAGAGTTGGTGGTGGGATTACACATGGCGCAAAGGGCCGGACAATGCTTTAGTATCCCGCCGATGGCATGTAGAGCTATTTCGCTGAGGCCTGCATAGCGGTCCCCAGCAAATATGTTCTCTCCACCCTTCCATATGCTCATGTGAGTATGCATACCAGAGCCGTTGTCTCCGAAAAGGGGTTTGGGCATGAAGGTGACTGTCTTACCGTAGCGTCTGGCCACGTTCTTAAGTATGTACTTGAACCACATGAGCTGGTCGGCTGCCTTGACCAGGGAGGCAAATCTTATGTCTATCTCTCCCTGCCCTGCTGTGGCCACCTCATGATGCTGGCATTCCACCACAATGCCCATTTTTTCCATTTCCAGAACCACCTCTGTGCGCAGATCCTGCAGGCTGTCTGTAGGTGGAACAGGGAAGTAGCCTTCCTTGTGTCTGGGCCTGTAACCCAGATTGGGGCATTCTTCCCTCCCTGAATTCCAGATCCCTTCCTGAGAATCCAGGAAATAGTAACCGCTATAGGCATTTTGGTCGAAACGCACGTCGTCGAAGATAAAAAACTCGGCTTCCGGACCAAAATAGGCCACCTCTCCAACCCCGCTGTAGCGAAGATACGTTTCAGCCTTCTGGGCTATGTTCCTGGGATCCCTGCTATATCTCTCCTTGGTAATGGGATCAACTATGTTACATATGAGGCTCAGGGTGGGAACCTGCATGAAAGGATCCAGCACCGCGGTTTGCGGGTCAGGGATAACCAACATATCGCTGGCATGGATGGGCTGCCATCCCCGAATGCTGGAAGCATCGAAGCCAAAGCCTTCCTCAAAACTGGCCTCCTCCAACTCGTGCAATGGCACACTGAAGTGCTGCCAGAGCCCTGGGAAATCCATGAACTTCAGGTCCACCATCTGGACCCCGTTTTCCTGCGCAAATTTCAAGACCTCCTTTGGTGTCATCTGTAACCTCCTTTTTTCATTCTGTTTGATACTTCAGATTTCATCTCTCAGGTCCCTCTCTAGCCCTAGATGCAAGAGAGAGGCTCTTTGCATCAAAGACTCACTCCACAAACAAAACACAAGATCACTTCAAAGTGCGTTGACCCCCCTTTCTCCGGTGCGGATTCTTATGACTTCCTCCACAGGAAGCACGAAGATTTTCCCGTCTCCTATCTTTCCTGTTCTGGCCACATCCATTATGGCCTCCACCACTTTTGATACCAGTTCCGCCTCTACCACCACCTCTATCTTCACCTTGGGCAGAAAATCCACTACGTACTCGGCCCCTCTGTAGATCTCGGTGTGTCCTTTCTGCCTCCCGAAGCCCTTGACCTCGGTGACCGTAATTCCCTTGATTCCGACCCCTGTCAAGGCCTCCTTCACTTCCTCCAGCTTAAAGGGCTTGATAATGGCCTCTACTTTTTTCATGTTCCCTCCCTGATTTCCCTTTTTATGCACCCAAAGGTCCTGAGATTGGCTTTGTCACAGGTGCGGCCAAGGAGTGAGCTCCTGAAAGAGCCGATCTGGAAAGACCGCCTTCGGCCATCTCCAAGCCGTAACCTCTTTCACCGTGGATGGAAAGATCCAGACCTGCCAACTCGTCTTCCTCAGCCACTCTAAGTCCCATCAATGCCTTTACCGCCAACAGGATGCCCAAGGTGAGCCCAAAGCTCAGAACCCAGGCGACCACCGTGGCCAGAAACTGCACCAGAAACTGGCTGGGATTGCCAGCCAAGAGTCCATCTGAACTGCCCGGAATGCTGGAGGTGGCAAAGATCCCGGTGGCCAAAGCTCCCCAAGTGCCGCCCACCCCATGCACGCCAAAAACATCCAGGGAATCGTCGTAGCCCAGGGCAGGTTTTAGCTTTACCACAGCCAGGTAGCACAGTATCCCGGCCCCCAGCCCTATGGCCAAGGCTCCACCCACCCCGACGTATCCAGCAGCAGGCGTTATCCCTACCAGTCCAGCCACTGCCCCTGTCACTGTACCCAGGGCCGTGGGCTTGCCTCTGTGCATCCATTCCACTGCCAACCAGGTACAGGCTGCCATGGCAGAGGCCGTATTGGTCACCACGAAGGCGTTTGTTGCAAGGGCACCAGCCGTGAGGGCGCTTCCCGCATTGAAACCGAACCAACCGAACCAAAGCAGTGCGGCCCCAGTCACCGTCATGGGAAGGTTATTGGGATGCATGGGCTCGCTGCCCATAGCCTTTCTTCGGCCCAATAAGAGGCAAGCCGCCATGGCCGAGACTCCTGAGCTGATGTGCACCACAGTGCCCCCTGCAAAATCCAGGGCTCCCAGTTGGGCCAGCCAGCCCTTTCCCCAAACCCAGTGTGCCAAAGGTGCGTAAACCAGGGTGCACCAGGCCATCAAGAAGACCAAAAATGAGGAAAACTTCATTCTTTCCACCAAAGCTCCGGTGATAAGTGCAGGGGTGATTATGGCGAACATGCCCTGAAACATCATGAATAGTTGGTGAGGGATAGTTTGACCCTCGAGGGGCTCGAAACCTACACCCCCAAGGCCCAAGAAATCCAGCCCGCCTATGATGCCCCATTTATCCGGACCAAAGCTCAGGCTGTAACCCCAGAGAACCCACTGCACGCTTACAAAGCAAAGGCAGACAAAGGAAAGCATTATGGTATTGAGAACATTTTTCTTTCTGGCCATGCCTCCATAAAAGAGGGCCAGCCCAGGTGTCATGAGCATGACCAAAGCAGTGGAAACCAACAACCAACCCGTATCTCCCGTATCTAGTTTGGCTGCCTCTTGGGCCCAAACAAAGGGAGGCTCCATCACCATTCCCCAAGCCAGACCTATGCCGGCCAAAAACCCCCAAGCTCTATGGAACATTTCAAATCCTCCTGTTTCTCTTGTTGGAAAACCGCCCCTTTCCCCTCTCTCCACCCATCTTCTCAAAGGCTGTCCGGTGGGCCCCCCAGCTGCCTTTTTATGAAGAGGGGAGATGCCAGGTTGAGAGGCTCCTGCTTCTCAGTGGATCAAAGCCAGGCTGGAGCTCTCCATCTTTTCCATGGCCTGGTGCAGGCTCCTTTCCACCTGAGCCAGCCTGGCCTTATCCCACACTTTTTGACCGCTGGCGTCTTGCACATAGAAAACATCCACCACCTGTCCCCTGCGAGTGTCGATGATGGCTACATGTACCCCAAGTTCCAGCTCGGCCAGAACACTGGTGATGAGAAAAAGCAAACCAAAACGATCCCCAGCGCGAACCTCCACCACCGTGTAAAAGTCAGAAGATCTGTTATCTATTCTTATCCTCGGTTTCACTGCCGGGTATCTGCTGGAAGGCCCTGCCGGTGCTCTGGCCCTCTTGGCCATGAGCTCCTCCATGGCCAACCCTCCCTGGAGCACTGCCTGCAGATCTTTCTCCATCTCTTTTATCTTGAGGGAATCCACTGACTCATCGCTCTTGCCACCGAGGGGCTCCACCCGGAAAGTGTCCATGGCGATACCATTTGCCCAGGTGTGAATTCGAGCCGCCAATATATTCAAACCATGGGCTACCATTACCCCACAGATACGGCTGAAGAGCCTGGGGGCGTCTCTTGTACAGACTATGATCTCCTGATGCTCCTGGAGATTTCTGTGAGCCAAAAGAACCGTACTTCTTCTTTCCACCATCTCAAGGGCCAGGAGCACCTGCTCCACCAACAGCTCTTGCTCTGTAGTGAGAAGATATCTCGGAGGCAGCACCTCCAGCCATTTTTCCAGCTCTGGCTGAGACATCCGATCTTTGAGGGCGCATCTGACCTTCTCCCTGGCCTCCCTGACCCGCAGGGTTGACTCAGGGGAGACCAAATCGCCTGTTTCCAGAATCCTCCTGGATTTCAAATAGAGCTCTTTGAGAAGCTGATCCTTCCAGTCTGTCAGAAGGTCAGGGCCCGTTGCCCTGAGATCCGCCAGGGTAAGCAAGTAAAGGTCATTGAGTCTGGCAATACAGCCCACGGTACGGCAGAGGTCCACCACCACCTTTTCCTCTGTCAGGTCACGCCCCAAAGCAGTGTCCATCAGGGTTATGTGCTCTTTGACCAGGAAAATGGTCCTTTCAGCCTGGGAACGTGGAACCCACCATCTGTCCAGTATTGCCCGCACCAGGCTTGCCCCCTTGAGGGCGTGCCCAGAGCCGTTTCCCTTGCCTATGTCGTGCAGCAGGGCAGCCAGCGCCAAAGCTCCCCAACTCTCCACCTCCGAAGCCACTTGGCTGCTGAGGGGCTCTCCACTCCCTTTGTTCTTGGTTTTACGGATCAGGGCCAGTTCCCTGACTGTCTCAAGACAGTGAACGTCCACCGTGTATGCATGATATGCATCATGTTGCACCTGGAAACAGATCCTTCCAAACTCCGGGATGTAAGCCTGAAGCAACCCCAGCCTATGCATTAGCTCCAGGGCAGCATAACCGCAGTCATCTGTATCCAGAATTGAAAGAAAAACCTCCCTGACTCTTCTGGACCTGCAGAATCCGGCATCCACCATGTGCAAGGAGGCCTTTATCTCGTCTCTTGTGAACAAGTCCAGCTCAATACCATGCTTGTGGGCAAATGCAATAGCCTCTATCATCTTGGCTGGATCTCGGGAGAAGACCCCTTCATCCACCAAGGTGAGTCTGCCCCTTATCACCTGAAAGCCTGGGCCCAGGCCTTGGGGGGCATAACTCGGGCCTTCAGGACCAGCCCCAAGGGAAGGATCCGTCACCTTCTGTATGCACTCCTCGACAAAGTAGCGCACGCGGGTGGTATGCCGATAATACTCCCTCATGAAACTCTCGGTCGGTACGGAACCTGAGACCCTTGCAGGAAAATCCTTTGCCAGAAGCTCTTGCAGCCCGAAGGTTAGCTGGTCCTCCTTCCTGGAAGCGCTTCTGTGCAGTTGCAGACGCACCTGCCATAGAAAGCTGTGGGCTTGCTGGAGTTCTCTGATCTCATCCTGACTCAAAAGAGCGTGCTGTACCATGTCTTGTAAATTCTTCACTGGAAACACGGCACGTGCCAGCCACATGGCCGCCTGGTAATCCCTTAGGCCCCCAGGGCCGTTTTTGAGATGGGGTTCCAGGAGAAAAGGGGCACGAGAATAAGTTCTATGCCTCTCCCTGATGGAACCCAGGAGTCCCTTGACGAATTTATCTTTTTCATTCACGGTCAGCTCGGTGCTCAGAGTTCTATGAAACTCCAGGAATAAGCCTTGGTTCCCTGCAAGGAACCTTCCGTCCAAGAGAGCTGTCCACGTGGGGATGTCCCTCAAGGCCACTTCCACACAATCTTGTATTGTTCTGACACTGTGGCCCACTTCCAGATGGAGATCCCACAGGGTGTGAAGGATGCTGTATATGGTTTCCAGAGTTTCTTGGGCAGAAGTCTCATGACACAAGAACATGAGATCCACGTCGCTCCACGGAGTAAGCTCTTTTCTCCCATATCCCCCAACTGCGACCAGGGCCATATCCTTGGAGGCCGATCTTGCCGACATCTCCTGGAACAGATCCCCCATGATCCTGTCCAATAGATTGGCATAATCTTGCAAGATTGGCCCAGGATCTCCCCAGGATTGGCCTTGTTCCTTGATGCGAGACAAGGCCTCTTTTGCTCTTGTTAGAATCCGGCGCACCTATACCCCCCGATTTAGTTCGCTTAAAAGAAAATATGGTGCCAACAGAGGATTGTTTGAAAAAAAACAGGCTAAGTTATTTAAAATCAAGGGGTTTCAAGACCACGGACCGAGGCTACCTGGCCATGCTCTCGTGAAGAATTAAGACAAAATTGTAGTAGTACTAGCCAATAACATACAATTATGTATGATCCTCAGGGTTGGGTCTGTTTTCTTCAAGGGGTTGTTTTCCTATCCCCAGGTGCCTTATCACCATGCCCTCCACCAAAAACACCACCTCCTCGGCAATGTTGGTGGCTTCATCCCCTATGCGCTCCAGGTGTCTTCCGGCTATTATGAGCTCAACCCCGCGCAACACCAGCCTATGTTCCCTCATCATCCATTGGATCATCTCTTCCAGAAGATGCCTGTTCAGGCTGTCCAGTTCATCGTCTCTAGCACAGACCTGGTAAGCAAGGGACACATCTTTTCGAACAAAGGCATCCAAACATTGTCTCGTCATGTCTTGAGCTATCACAGCCATCATTTGCAAGGTGGAAGGTATGTCGAAGGATTCCATCTCCGAGAGCTCCAGAGCTCTCTCGGCCACGTTTACCGCCTGATCCCCCATGCGCTCAAGAAAAGTGTTGATCTTCATGGCAGAGGTGATGAATCTCAGATCCACAGCCACTGGTTGCTGAGTTGCCAGAAGCCTTATGCAGTTCGATTCGATCTTATTTTCCAGGGCATTGACCCTTCTATCCCGCTGGATGACGGCCTTGGCCAAGCCCAGATCTCTACGCACCAGAGCCTGAGTTGCCTCTGAGATAGCCTGCTCCACAAAGGAGGCCATCTTCAAGAGATCATCTTTTACTGCTTCCAGTTGCCTGTGAAAAGAAGCATAGCCCAAGGCGATCTCCTTTCCCCGGGACTCAGCCAAAGCGTCCCGTCACATAATCCATGGTTTGTTGCACCTTTGGAGTGGTAAAAATGCGAGCTGTGTCTCCGTACTCTATGAGCCTCCCCAAGTACATGAAGGCCGTGTTGTCGCTAACTCTGGCTGCCTGCTGCATGTTGTGAGTCACGATTATTATCGTGTATCTTCCCCGCAGGGCATCTATTAGCTCTTCTATCTTACCTGTGGCCACGGGATCCAAGGCCGAGCACGGTTCGTCCATTAGCAGTACATCTGGGTCTGCAGCCACGGCCCTAGCAATGCAAAGCCGCTGCTGTTGCCCTCCGGACAAACCCAAAGCATTTTCCTTGAGACGATCTTTGACCTCCTCCCAAAGAGCAGCAGCTCTTAGAGAACGCTCCAGGGTCTCCTCCAGGAGAGCTTTATCACGAACTCCATCGACTTTCAACGGATATAGAACATTTTCGGCTATGGACATGGGAAAAGGGTTCGGCTTTTGGAAAACCATTCCCATGCGCTTTCTCAGGCCAATCACATCCACCTTGGGGCCATAAATCTCCTGCCCATCCAGGAGGATCTCCCCCGAAGTGCGGACTCCGGCTATCAAGTCGTTCATGCGGTTCAGGCAGCGAAGAAGAGTGGACTTACCACACCCAGAAGGGCCTATGAGGGCCGTCACAAGTCCTCTTTCCACATCCATTTTTACCTGGAAAAGAGCCTGGGTGCTCCCGTACCAAAGGGAGAAGTCCTGGATGCTGATTATGGATCCAGCAGCCCCTGGCCTCACGTGATAAACCGTCTGCTCTTGTTGCCAAGCCAGTCCCTGCATTTGCCCTGACTGCCTCCTTTAGAAATGGGCCTCCTGGAACCTTCGCCGCAGCCTAGAACGCACGAAAATTGCACCCAGGTTCATCAGGGCCACCAGTCCTACCAAGAGTAACGTACTTACAAAAACCATGGGCTTCGCAGCCTCGGAATTGCGGGATTGAAATCCCAGGTCATATATGTGGAAGGCCAGGTGCATGAAACTCCTCTCAAGGTGCACATAGGGAAATATGTCGTCCACCGGAAGCTCTGGGGCGATCTTCACCACTCCCACCAGCATCAAGGGGGCCACCTCCCCCGCGCCCCTGGCCATGGCCAAAATGAGGCCTGTGAGGATCCCGGGCATGGCCCTGGGAAGAACTATGTAGCGGATGGTCTGCCACCTAGATGCACCACAGGCCAGAGAACCTTCCCTCATGGAACCCGGCACCGCTGCCACGGCCTCCTCTGTGGCCACTATGACTACAGGCAGTGTGAGAAGTGCCAGGGTCAGAGAAGACCACAGCAACCCACCTGTGCCAAAGGTGGGGCTGGGAAGTCTTTCCGGGAAAAACAAGGCGTCTATTCTTCCCCCCACAAGGTATGCAAAGAAACCCAGGCCGAAGACGCCATAGACTATGGAGGGGACCCCGGCCAGGTTGTTTACCCCTATCCTTATGGCAGACACTAGCATTCCCTGTCTCGCATACTCCCTCAAATAGAGTGCAGCCACCACACCCAAGGGGGCAACCGCCAGGGACATGATCACGGTCATGACAAAAGTTCCAAAGATGGCTGGCATCACCCCACCTTCGCTATTGGCTTCCCTGGGTTCTTGGGTCAGTAACTCCCACCACCTGGAGAAATAGACTCCCAAGCGATCCAGGACTCCCAGGGCGTTGGGCCTGAACATTCTGACTATCTCTGAGAGGCGAAGTCTCTTCTGTTGTCCTTCCACAGTTGATAGGGACACCCAGAACTTGGCATCTTCCTCCCTGAGCTTCTGGATTTCCCGCTCCAGCTCTCTGTAATGAGCCTGAAGTCTTTCCATGGTCCAATCGTGATTCCTTTTGGCCCGCAAATAACTCTCGCTCTTTTCCCCGTACTTCATGGAGGCCTTCCTGAGAGAAAGCCTCTCCCGCTCCATGCTGTGATTCACTTTAGAGATCTGGCCTTTTTCCAGATCCCTTATCCTCTGCCTTCTTCTTTGGGCTTCTTTATGTACATTTCTCATCAATTCTGCTGTAATATCAACCTGTTGATAAGTTCTTCCATCAAGCTCCAAGAATTCGATCCTTCCTATGAAGGGACCCCATTCTGTGCGCTCTATGAACCAGAAATCTTGCGGGCTACTCTGCTCTTGAATCTGGGACTCTAGGACCCACCTGAAATCCTCGTTGTAAAGGTCGAAGTTACCCGTTCGTAACAGTATCCTTCTTTCTGTGCCCCCTTGCCTGATTATCCTTTCCCTTGTCTTCTCATCCATCTTCTCCAACTGGTGAGGCTCGGGTCTGAATTCCTGGCGGCGGAAAACCTCCCCGGCCAATCTGGTTCCATCATTCAGAACCAGCACCCTGATGGGCTTGGGGTAAAACGCCCCCAAACCGTTCCAAACCACAAGAAGAAGAAAACCGGCAATCATGGCCAGGCCCAGGGCCAGAGCCCCCCCAAAACACCACTGAAAAGGCTCCCCCCTTGCTGCCAGATCCGGCCCAGCCGAGGCTTTCCACTTCCCCCTGGCTCCCACATTCTGGTTCATGGCTGTCTCTTGCGTACCAAAGGTCTTAGAGCTGCTGGGTTCTCTTTCGAAAACGCTGTCTTACCAGCTCTGCCAGCGTGTTGATGACAAAGGTCATGGAAAATAAAACCAAAGCGGTCAAAAAGAGTACCCTGTACAGAGTCCCTCCTTTGACAGCCTCGGGCAGCTCCACAGCAATGTTGGCTGAAAGCGCCCTGAATCCGTTGAAAAGATTCAAGTCTATGATGGGCGTATTGCCTGCTGCCATGACCACGATCATGGTCTCACCCACTGCTCGGCCCATACCGATCATGATGGCCGAGAACACCCCACTGGCTGCTGTGGGAAGCACCACCCAAAGGGCTGTTTGCCAGGGGGTAGCACCGCAACTCAGGCTGGCTGCCCTGAGATGATCGGGGACCCCACTCAGGGCTTCCTCTGCCAGGGTATAGATGAGAGGTACCACCGCAAAGCCCATGGCAAAGGCCACCACCAGGGTGTTTCTTTGCACGTAGGTTCCCACCAAGCCACTTCTGGGATCAAAACCGATCCATTCCAGAAGCCATGCCCCCAAAAGGCTGATGGTGAATGCCGTGAAAAACACGGCTGCTGCCCGTGCGGTCTCGCCCCAACGGCTCTTGTTCCGGGGCCATAAACGTTTGCCCAGGCAAAAGGCACAAAGGCAAATAGTTGTAGGCAAAAGCACCAGAAAAAGGGGTGGAAGAGCTCCACGGGCCCCTCCGCTTAACCAGGCCTTTAGGTCTCCGGCAAAAAAAATCTGCTCCACCGTGGAGCCGATTTTCAAGGAAAGAAAAAGCCCAAAGGCCATCACACAGGCTATTAGAAAGAGCTTCTTGAGCCCATGAATCCCTCTGGTGGCCTGATCTGGAAACAATTGCAAAACATAGCCCCCCAACAGCAGGCCCAAAGGTATGAGCAGGAAGGAGATCAGCACAGATGAGATCCAGGATTCCACAACCGGAGCTAGCACCAGTGCTGCCACAAAACCGAGAATGACCGAAGGCAGAGAGGCCATGACCTCCATCACCGGTTTGACCTTCGAGCGCACCTGAGGCGACAGGAATTCCGAGGTGTAAATTGCACCCAGTATCGCCAAGGGAACTGCAAACATGAGAGCATAGAATGTTCCCTTGAGGGTTCCAAAGATCAACGGTACTAAAGAAAGTTTGGGTTCAAAATCCTCTGTGGCACCTGAGGACTGCCAGACAAACTCTGGCTCTGTCCTCCCCTCGTACCAAACCTTTCCGAACAGGGTTTCCCAAGAGGTTTCAGGATGGGGTCCCACAAGATGCCAAAGGCCTGCAACCCCATTGGATCCCAAAGCCACCAGAGCATCCAGCCTGGGTGCCAAGGCTGCCCGAAGGCCAGAGTGGCCAGGCCAGGAGATTACAGCCAAATTCTTCTTGCTTGTGGCATGCCTTACCCTTAGTTCCCCTCCAGCATCCCAGGTTACAAAGGTCTTGCCTCTTGTTCCTCCCTCAATGCCCACTATTGGGGCCTTTTGTTTGGATAATTGCCTTGCCAGAACCAACGAGCGGCCGTCCTCTGTTGGGGCCTGCTCTTTATGCACCAGAAACCAGATCCCCACGGAGCCGTCTGAACCGCCCACCACCAAAGACCTTTCTCCTGACAAGAAAGCCGCACGGGTCACCTTTACGCCTTGAGGGGTCAATCGGGCCCTTTCAACCAGCTCCTGTCCCTGGGGTCGCCCCACGTCGAATCTAAAAAGCTCTCCCTCTGCGCTTATGAGAAAAACCATGCTTCCCTGGCCCCCCAAGAGAAGGTGAAACTCCTGGGGGTTGGACAAAGACACCTTGATTCTCTTGCTCTGTACAGACTCCCTGGTTTGCCCGGTCAAAAGGTTTCTCTTGAGTTCCACCCTGTTGACCCAGAGATTCATATGCTCATCCAGGGCTGCCAGGGAACGGGTGGGGCGTTCCTCGGTACCCCCGATTCGGTAATCCAACTTCAGGATGGCTCCCCCATTGTCCGAAACCCTGATGGGCTCCCCTAAAGAGGCCTCCAGAACAAGAAGTCTTGCTTCGCCGGAGGGGGAAAGCTTATAAATGCTCTTGCCGTCTGTACGATCTTGGTCAGAGAGGACCATCAGATCCAGCGGTACATCCTCGGTCTTTCTGGGATGAGAAACAACTCTTAAGGTCCCCAATCTCACACTTCCATCCTCAAACCCGATGGCAAGATTCTCCTTATCTTGGGAGAAGGCCCACGCCGTAGGCCTCTCATCTCCCAACTCCCAGGAAGGGGTCCTGAGCAAGGTCCCAGTGCCTGTGTGAAAGGCGAAAAGCCTCCCCCCGGATGTGACACCAAAGGCCATGGCTGCTTGCTCGTCCAGATTAAAAAGCGCCACCGTCTGGGAAAAGTTATCCAAAACCATCTGGCGGGAAGCTTTTATTCGAGCCCCTTGGAACAAGGGGATCACCTCCGCTATCAAAAAGACCATGATACCCATCACAGCCAATAGGACTGATATGCCTCCCAGCGTGATGAACCTATCGGCCAAGAAGTCGGCAATCAACACCGACTTCTTGGCTTTTCTAACCCCAGACGGTGGCCTGGAAAAAGAGTTCCCATCCCGAGGCCATGGAGTTGAAATCTGTTCTGGCAATCTTTTCACCTGAGTCCCACTCGAAACCTATGGCCTAAACTCTCAAAAAACTCCTGCCCGAATCCCCCGACCGATTCCAGAGCCGGGCAGATCGGGCTCAGGAGTTCATATTGCTTCAGGTAGAAATGTTACACTCTATGGGGAGATCCCCAATGACTTCAGATCCTCCATGGCCAAGGCAAAGGAAACAGGGTAGAAGCCATCTTTTATGACCGCCTGCTGACCAGCTTTGGACAGGACGTACTTGATGAATTCTGCCCGCAAGGGATCCAGTTTTTCTCCGGGTTTGTGATTCAGATAGATGTAAAGGAACCTGGCCAGTGGATAATCGCCAGCATAGGCATTTTCCGCTTGGGCCTGGAAGCATTGAGCCCCTTGCTTGGCCGCAAGGGCGATCGCCTTCACATCCGCGGTCTTATAACCAATGCCCGAGTAACCCATGGCGAAGCGGTCAGATCCCACTGCCTGAACAACTGCCGAAGAGCCTGGCTGTTCTTTTACCGTGTCCTTGTAATCGCCTCCAAACAGAGCCACCTCCTTGAAATACCCATATGTGCCCGAAGCTGAATTGCGACCATAAAGGGATATGGGCTTGGAGGCCCACTCACCCTTAAGCCCCAAATCGCCCCAGGTGGTCATGTCCTTGGGGGCCCCACCCTTGCGCGTCTTGGAAAATATGGCATCAAGCTGCTCAAGGCTCAAGCAGTCTATGGGGTTATCTTTATGTACAAAGACGGCCAAGGAGTCAACCGCAACCCTAATCCTGGCCGGTTTATATCCGAATTTCTTTTCAAATTCATCTATTTCCTTTGCTTTCATCTCCCTGGACATGGGGCCAAAATGGGCAGTGCCTGCAATCAGGGCTGGGGGAGCCGTGGAGGAGCCTTTCCCTTCCACTTCTATTTTTACCCCAGGATAAAATGATCTGAATCCCTCTGTCCAAAGGGCCATGAGGTTGTTCAAGGTGTCAGATCCGATGGATTTTATGGTTCCAGAGATCCCCTGAGCAACCTTGTAATCTGGGAGTTTGGGATCAAGATCCACTGTAATTCCTTTGGCTGGAAGGCCAAGTAGCCCACCTGCTACCATAACTGCCACCATCTTCATTTTCATGTTGCCACCTCCATATGGGATTTGGAATTTTTTCACACCTGCCCGGTCAGATGGGATCATTCACACCTCTTGGCCGATGATCCAACTCATGTTGCTTCCATGATAATGGGCCATTGTTACAGCCATGTTACAGTGGGACGACACTTTATTTGGGAGCACTTCCACGGGACATGCTTGCCCCAAAATGCGGTCATTATCTGATGGCTTCCTTGATTGAGGAGCAATCCCTGGCCCTGATCCCAAAAAGCAGGGCAAGTAATCTGTACCAAAGATCAGATCCCAGGAGGGGAGAAAGGGGTGCCATTACCCCCAAGACCGATGGTGTGAATCATGGGAGTTTTTGAGGATTGATGGGTCATGGCTTCATGCCAGAGGAGCTTGGGGCCCGCCTTTTCCAAGACCGCCCATTTCTGCTCTTAAGAAAAATCTTTTGCCTGGTTTGCATCTTAGGATCTCTGAATGGGGGATTGGTCTGATGGCTTCGGATTTTTTCCTCCATAGCCGGTCTTGGCCAATGCTTGGGATTAGGCCCTCTTTCTCTTTGGAATTTGCTTTGGATCGCCCCAAAGGATGCATCCTGTGGGGCAAATCAATGCGCAGGCCGGTGCTTGGCCTTTTTGCAATCTTGGCTTACAAAGGTCGCACTTGACGGCGATTCCCTTTTGTTCGCTGAAGCCCATGGCTCCAAAAGGACAGGCACTGAGGCACTCCCTGCATCCTATGCATTCTCTTTCTTCAATGAGCACCACCCCTTGCTCATCCTTGTAAATGGCCTTAACAGGGCAGGATGCAATGCATGGGGCCTTGGTGCAGTGATGGCAGTAAACCGGCAGGAAAAAGGGGCTCTTCTCGATGACTTTAACAAATCCATTGTCGGAGGATTCAGCATGTTCTTGTTTGCAGGCCACTTCACACGCATGGCAACCACAGCAGTCTTCTTTGAATATGGACAGTGATATTCTTTTCATGGCCTATCCTCTTGTTTTTGCTCGCATCGGGAAATGTTGCAAAGCAACACGCGCAGGTTTGTTGCCCCCATCACAGGGTCCAAGGACTCGTAAGAATCATCGGTCAACAGGTTTATGTTGGAAATGTCCCAGCCGTGGCCTTCTTCTTTGATCTCTGGATACCACCAGCCATGTTCGGCCACCACCACCATGGGATGGATCCCGTCATTGAGCCTGGCCCGTTGCTTTACACGCCCTCTGGGGGACTCTATCCACACCCAATCCATCTCCTGGATCCCGTGTTTCTTGGCAGTGTCGGGATGAAGTTCCACAATGGGGTAAGGTCTGATCTCTCTGAGCCACGGGATCTGTCGGTTGGCGGAATGGAAAAAAACTGGGATTCTGAGGCCCGCGTTTAGGATATAAGGATATTTTTCCGAAAGGTCGGGCCTGGATACCGGGCTTTCGGGGATCTCGGTGTACTTGGGAAGGGGATCTCTACCCCACTGCTCCAAAATAGTAGAGTAGATCTCCACCTTGCGCGTGGGCGTGGAGAAGCCTGCGTTTCGATACTTGTAGTAAGACATTTCCCCCTGGAGATAGCCTTTCTCTTTGAATTGCTCCCAAGTGAGCCCTGTGGGTTCCAAAATGTAATCCAGGGCTTGCTCTACTGTGTCCCACCATTTCTGCCCCATCCTCTTTCCCAATTCCAGGAAAATCTTGTGATCTTGCCAGGCTTCCCCTATCTCCACCACCTTTTGCCTGGCCAACACATAACCATGAAACTTCCAGTTTTCCGATACATGGTTCTGCTCAAGCCAAGTGCCTGCAGGAAGGAAAATCTGGGCCAGTTCCGCCGTAGGAGTCAGGAAAAGATCGGCCACTGCCAGGAAGTCCAATTTCTTGAGGGCCTGATAGATTCCCTTGGCATTGGCTCCTGTAACCACAGGATTGGTTCCTACCAGGATACCCGCCTTGAGGGGATAATTTTTCCCTTCCAATATGGCATCCCAAGCCACCTTGGGGGTGATGATGGTCATCCTAGCGGCCAGCTTGTACTGTTCTCCCCCCAGCCTGGCCTTTCTCTGCTCTGGAGTCAGGGCATCATGGGCCGAGAACTGCGAGACTGTTCTCACGGGGGGAGGGACCCTAAACACATTCCCGCCTGGGGCATCAAGGTTGCCTGTAACTGCCATGAGCCCAATGGCTGTTCTGGTAAAATCCGTGCAGTTGATAGTCTGTTCCGTGGGAACTCCCCAGTGGATGGCTGCAGGCTTGGTAAGGGCATAAAACCTGGCTGCTTCCCTTATCAGCTCAGAAGGTATCCAGGTTATTTTCTCCACTTTTTCTGGGGGATACAGCTTTACCCTTTCCACCAGAGCCTCCCAGCCGTGGATGTAGTTGGCCACGAATTCTTTGTCATAAAGGCCTTCCTCAATAATGACATTGAGAAAAGCCAAAGCCAGGGCCGCATCGGTGCCCGGCCTTATTTGAAGCCAAAGATCTGCTTTTTGGGTGTAGAAGTTTCTCCTCGGATCAATCACCAGTAGCCTGGCCCCTTTTTTGTAGGCCTTCCAGAAATCAACTCCTTTGTATTCATCGGGATTGGTCCAGAGGGGATTCACACCCCAAAGCACTATGCACTTGGGTCCCCCGGCATAGTCACAAATGGGAAAACGTCCACATGTGATCAAAGAGGCTCCTATGCGCGAAAGGTAGCACATGTGGCCTGCTGTGAGCACGTTGGGGGTGCCCAACATGTTACCGAATCTAGAGAAATGGCTCTCGTAGTCCCTTCCCGTTCCCTGGCCAATGAAAAGTGATTGAGGGCCGTACTGCCGGATGACCTTCTTGAACTCATGTGCGATGGTGTCCAGAGCCTCATCCCAACTGATGCGGCTCCAGCCTCCTTTTGTCTTCTTCATGGGGTGAAGGATTCTATCAGGATGGTAGGCCAGCTGAGTTATGGCCAGGCCTTTGCTGCAAAGTGTTCCACCACTTATGGGTGATTCTGAATCCCCTTCTATCTTGACCACCCTGCCATCCTGTACATGAGCTATGACTCCGCATCCACCGTGGCAGCTTCTGCAGACTGTCCTTATTTTCTTTACTTCCTGCATCCAGGCCTCCCCGTCTGACCTACATTTCTACTTCTTTGCTCCTCTCAAGAGCTTTTCTGAATGGAATCTTCACATTTTTCCTGAGGGACAGCCACTTGCAGTGCAACCCGGCTGCCACCCCGGTGCCTCCTCTTTCC
The DNA here is from genome assembly GCA_037481695.1 of bacterium. Lineage (NCBI taxonomy): Bacteria > bacterium. Next base: position 31,117 of record JBBFLE010000001.1, read on the forward strand.
AGGGTTAATTGCCCATGAAAAAGTTGGGCAGGAAAAGTGTTATGTCGGGAAACATGAAAAGAAGCACTGCACAGGCTATGAGTCCCAGCAGAAAGGGGAGCACCCCTTTGTAAATCACATTAAAAGGCACCCCGGTTATATGTTTTACCACGAATACGCAGATGGCCACTGGCGGGATGATCACACCTATCATTATGGTGATACCGATCATGATCCCGAACCATATGGGATCATAGCCCAATTTCAAAACAGCTGGATAAAAAATGGGAGTGGCAAGGATCATGAAAGCCAGATCGTCTATGAATGAACCCCCCACCAGATAGATCAGAATGATAAGCACCATGACCAAGGAGCGATGCAGAGGAAGGGACGTGATCCAGTCCGCAGCCATAAATGGAATCTCGGTGACAGCCAGAAAATGGCCCAGCACATTGGAGCCGAAGATCAATAGCAACACCATGCAGGCTGTTCTTAAGGACTCATCGAAGGATTTTACCAGCTTCTTGAAATCCAGCTCCCTTCTTCCAGCTGCCAAACCCAGCACACCTACGGTACCTATGGTCCCGGCCTCTGTGGGGCTGAACACCCCATGCATCATGCCACCGATTACCACAAAGAAAATAGCCCCTACCCAAAAGAATTCTGGGATTGCCTTCAGCCGTTCCGACCATGGAGCTCTCTGTCCCCTCGGAGCCAGCTCGGGGGTCATCCTTGCCCAAAAGTAGATGATCAGGATGAAGAAAAAAGAGATGAGAAGCCCGGGGATAATTCCGGCCAGAAAAAGCCGGCCTATGGACTGCTCCACGACTATACCGTAGATGATGAGCACCAGGCTGGGCGGTATCAGCATGCCCAAGGTGCCCACAGAGGCCACAACTCCAGTGGAGAGCCTCTTGTCATATCCGTAGCGATCCATTTCTGGGATGGCCACCCCTGCAAAGGTCGCGGCAGTAGCCAGAGTGGAACCGCACATGGCTTTAAACAAGGTGGCACCCACCACAGTAGTCATGGCCAGCCCACCTGGGATCTGTCCCACAAATTTATGGGAGGCCACGTAAAGCCGCTTGGCTATGTTGGAGTTTGATGCCACCTGCCCCATCAGCACAAAGAGGGGGATGACCGTGAAACCATATGTGGTGAAGGTATCAAAGAAGTCCTTGACCAACAAATTGGCTGCTGCATGAAAACTCACCAGGTACGCGAATCCGGCGAAACCGATGAGGGCCATGGCCAAGGCCAACTCCAGACCGGAGAGAAACAGGACCATCAGAGCCACAAGCCCCGCTATCCCTGTTGAGACCTCACTCATACTTTTCTCTCCTGAGGAGTCTTATAAGCTGAGAAAACAGCGTTGCTGACTCCAGCATGCAGCTCAGTGCAAAACCAAAGGTTATGGGGTAGTAAGGAATCTTCAGGCCAGCACTTACCTCTCCGGTCTTGATGAGGTCCAACCCATAAAGGACAAAGTTGTATCCCATGAGCAAAAAAAGCAGAGCTCCCATCAAGGTTGTCAAGGCCTTAAGGGAAGAGCTCCATCTTGGGGGAAGCCTCTTGACAAGGAAATCCACGAATATATGCACCTGGGCCAGGGAGGAGTATGGTATGGCAAAGCCCACAACTATGGCCCCCGAGAAGCACACTAACTCGATGGAGCCCACGATGGGCTTTCCCAAAGTTCTCATGAGTATGTCTGTGAGGGTCAGGATTATCATGAAGGCCAGACCAAATCCGGCAACCACATGCAGGGAAAGGTCCATCCTGTAAATTATCCACGTCAAACGCCTCAAGATGTCATCCTCCTGGCCAGGCGCCCGGATGCTGCCGGCGTGAAGCTACCGGCAGCATCTCTTTTCAAAACAATCAGGCTTTCTCAAGGATTCTTCCTCAGGTATTCCTGACAGAACTCCAGGGCTTCTTTGGCCGGAAGACCCTTGGCACTCATGTTCTTGACCCAGTTGTCCAATATGGGCTTCATCTTCTCAGCGGTTTTTGCCTGCTCCTCTTTGGAAGCCCCAACCACCTTCACCCCCTTCTGGATGGCAAATTCCTTTGCCTCCTTGTCAAGCTCGTCCCAGAGCTGAGCCTGCTTCTCGTTCCACTGCTCGTTAATCCTTTCTATGGCCTTTCGGTCGGCCTCGGATATGCTATTCCACTTCTCCTTATTCATGATCACGTAGATGGGACTGGTGTACGAAACACCGTAATTCTCCACGCTGCATTTCACCACTTCGGCGAACTTCCAACCCTTGAGGGCCTCGAAAGGAAGCAGGACCCCATCCAAAAGTCCCTTCTGGAGGGCATCATACGTCTCTGTTATGGGCAAAGTAACGGGGGCTCCGCCGAAAGCCGAGACAATTTCGGCATTTTCTGCATTGGCCTTGATCCGGAGCCCTTTTACCTCCTCCACCGTGGATATGAGCTTCTTGGTATGGAAAAAACCTGGACCGTGGCCATGCAGATACATGACTTGTACATCATCGAATTCCTTGGGCTTGAACTGCTTGTAATAGGCTTGGCTTAGCCTGGTTGCCTGGGATCCGCTCTTGTACCCCAGGGGAAGGGTGAGCACTCCACTGAGGGGAAGCCGGCCAGGGGCGTAAGCCAGGAGACTCTGTCCCACATCCACGATACCCTTGACCACACTGTCATAGGTTTGCATAGGGGGAGTCAGAGTGCTTCCTGGAAAGTATGAAAAGGTCACTCTACCCTCGGTGGCCTTTTCTATGGCCTTGCACCACTCTTCTGAGAGCTTGCTTATGGGATGCACAGGCGGGAAGAAGTTGGAGTACTTGAGTTTGAGGGTCTTGTCCTGGGCAAGCACCGAGCTAGAAAAACACAAGGATGCTGCACAAACCAGAAGCGAGCAGATCAGTTTGCGGCCAGTCATTTTGGTTCCTCCTTTTCTTGAAGGTTTGCACTTCAGAAGACTCCTTTATGGCATAGCAAAATCACCCTTTGTCGAATCCGTCCCAATGGCTGTTTCCCGAGGAGCTTTCCAAGAATCTCCTCTTGATCTCCCTTTTCAGGATCTTGCCCGCCGGACTCTTGGGCAGATCTTTCACAACAAAATATTCCTTGGGCACCTTGAAAGGAGAAAGGTGGGCTTTTAGGAACTTCTTCACCTCATCTGGCACTATTGTGTAGCCTGGCCTTGGGACTATGAAGGCTGTGACCCGCTCACCCCATTCCCGGTCCGGCAGCCCAACCACAGCACAAGACTCCACCCCGGACAAGGTGTAAATAAGCTCTTCCACCTCGCGAGGGTACACGTTCTCCCCCCCCGTGATTATCAGATCCTTGATGCGGTCCACTATGTACAGATAGTTGTTCTCGTCAAAGCGGCCCACATCCCCTGAGCGAAGCCAACCGTCAGGGTGAAACGCCGAGCGAGTGCCTTCGGGGTTTTTCAGATAACCTTTCATTACCACGGGGCCGCGTATGCAGATTTCTCCCGTGGCACCTCGGTCCAGAATGTTTCCGGCTTCGTCCCTTATTTGCACCTCTACCCCTTGGACCGTTTGCCCCACAGATCCCACAACGTGCCTGTAATAGTGGTTGTAAGTGACTGGCATGGCCTCAGTCATGCCGTAGGATTCGGCTATGGTGATATTGGTTCGCTCCTTCCATTTTCTTACTGTGTCCATAGCCATGCTGGCAGCAGCCGAGAAACAATAGCGCAAATTTCCTAGCTTACTTTCTAGGTCAGGCAGGCCCAGCAAGCGCACATAGACCGTGGGAACGGCGTAGAACTTCGTGACTCTACCTCCTTGCATGGCATCCACGATACGATCCATGTCAAATCCCTGTAAGATCTCTAGGCACCCTGCGCTCACTACGGTGGCATTCATTATGTGGATCTGCCCGAAGACATGATTGAAGGGCATGAAGCATAAGGCACTGTCGTTTTCCGTGGAACGCTCGAAGTGGGCTATGCTGTGGCTAGAGAAATCTATGCCCTCATGGGTAAGCATTACGCCTTTGGGAACTCCGGTTGTGCCCCCTGTGTATAGGACTGCGGCAGTGTCTTTCCTGTGCCTGTCCATGGCTTCGAAGGATGGGGTCCCCATGTCCATGAGAGCTTGGAGATCCAGGTCTCCGTCCTGGCAGATAACATTTTGCAAGCCATCTGGTCCCCTGAATTTCTCCAGAGTCCCCAGTTTGCTACCTTCAGTGAAGATTGCTTTGGGTTCGCAATGCTCCAGGAGACGAGCCAGTTCCTCTTGAGTGAGCAGGTGCGAGAGGGTGACTGCCACGCATCCTGCCTTGAGCACAGCATAGTAAAAGACGACCCAGTCTATGGAGTTAGGGGCGTAAAGGGCCACATGCTCCCCTGGTCTCAAGCCTATTCGCAGCAAGGCGGTAGCCACACGGTTTGCTCTTTGGTTGAATTCACTATAGGTGAGCTCCACTGCCTCCTGACGCAAGGCTGGCCTGTGCGGGAAAAAACTGGCTGAGATTTCCAAGCTCTTGGCAAAATTCATGGGGTGCGCCTTCTGATATCCGGTTTGATCCCAAGCAACCACCCTGTGGCTTGACTAGGTGCAGTTGCTTTTTTCCATCTCAGAGACACATTTCTTGACTGCCTACTGAGCCCCACAGCCCTGGGTTCATCCATCACTATCTGGGCTTGGATCCTCCATGGGGAACCTCCTGGTTGCCCAAAGCAGCAGATCCATCCTTCCATGGAACAGGGTTCTGTGACCTGGCCTGGAAATTATGGGTTGGTATAATATTAGTCCAAGTATTACATGTCAAGAAAAAAAAAGCCTGCTATAATTCATTAGCTCTTTCCAGGCAACAAAACCTCATGGGGTCATAAAGATGGTTGTTTTCAAACCTGTTAGACAAGGCAGGATCTCGGAGGAGGTAGCCCAGCAACTCAAGGAATCCATTCTTCTGGGTAGCTTCAAACCGGGTGACAGGCTCCCTTCGGAGAGGGACCTGGCTTACCAGTTTAGGGTCAGCAGGGTTGTCATCAGGGAGGCTCTTAGGGCATTGGAGAACCTGGGATTCATCCTGACCCGACAGGGTTCCTCAGGGGGTGCGTTTGTAACAGAATTGACCTTTGAACGCCTCTCCCGTGCATTCCTGGACCTTTTCCTGGCAGGAAAGATATCCATTCCAGAGATGTACGAGGTTAGGCGTTTGGTGGAGCCCGAGGTGGCCAGGCTGGCTGCCAGGCGAATAACACCGGATTATTCGGAGCGTTTGAAAAAAGCCTTGGAAGAAGAAGAACTGCCACCGGTTTCATTTCCCGAGGATTTTGACCGCAAGACAAAGGTTCACCTGCTATTGGCCGAAATGTGCGGCAACCGATTCTTTGAAGCCCTGGTCAGGTCGGCCATGGAACTCACCATGAAGGTCATCGAGGCAGTGAGGCCTGATCCCATGTTCATCCATCCCGCAGGATTGCACCGGCCCATAGTTGAAGCCGTGGTGGCCCGCAATCCTGATGCAGCGGCTGAAGCCATGAGAAAGCATACGGCCGAGTTTGGCGAGACGCTCATAAAGATGGAGGCCACCTATCGAGGAAAGAATTCTACCTTCCCATTGCGCCCGCCAGGGGTTTGAGTTTTCAGAATCACCGGGCTAGCTTGCAGGTTGCAAACCAAAACACACTATCACAGGCTGGGATTACCGGCGAAATCCCAAGATGAGGCTGATGGCAAGGGAATCCTGCTGGGCTGTTTTGCACCCCAAAAGCCTGCCTGCTCTTGGCAGATGTGGCCAGGGGTTGTAGAGACTCCTTCTTCCATGCCAACCCAGACCCCGTTGAGAAGGGTGGTGGCCCCAAAGGGGCACGCTTGCCCGTGCCAGGTGGCCTTGCCTCTACATGCCCAAGACCAGCCCTCAATGTTTAAGGAAGCTCCTGCCTTTCATTTCCCTGCCCCATGGCTTGCACGGATCAACAAGCTGTGGGTGGTCGATCAACTCCTGGCTTCTCAATGGCAGGCAGTATGATCCTAAAGATGCTTCCCTTGCCCACGGTGCTTTCCACTTCCACCCTTCCACCATGGCTTTGTGCCACATGTTTCACAATGGATAGGCCCAGACCTGTTCCGCCCAAGCCCCTGGATCTGTTCTTGTCTACACGGTAAAACCTCTCGAAGATGCGAGGAAGATGCTCTTGGGGAATCCCCACACCCGTGTCCTCCACTGTGATGCATGCCTCTTTTCCCTCCAAACCGACCCTCAGTGACACTCTACCTCCTGCTTCGGTATAATTCACGGCATTTTCCAGGAGGTTTACCAAAGCCTGTTCCAGCTGGCGTTGATTTCCCTGTACCAAAACCTCGGTTTGGGGCAGTTGCTTTAACAGTTGCAAGCCCTTGGCGTGAGCCAGCTCTGTGACGGCTTCGAGGGCAGTCTCGGCCAAATCTCCCAACCTGACAAGCTCCCTTTTGGGCCCTCCGGTGCCTGATTCCAGCCTGGAGAGCTCCAGCAGATCCCCCAGGATCTTCTCAAGGCGAAGCACATGGCGTTGTATGATCTCAAGAAAACGCCTGGCCTGGGGTGGATCCTCCAGGGCTCCCTCTACAAGAGTCTCCACCGATGCCCTCACCGCTGCCAATGGGGTTTTGAGCTCATGGGAGGCGCTTGCCACCAGATCTCTTCTTATCTGCTCTATTCGTCTTTGTTCCGTCACATCGTGGAATACCGCCACAGCCCCTTTCCCCCCAACAGGAGCTACTTGCACCTCCAGGTTCCTTGTGGGAGTTCCAGATGTTCTGATTTCCAGGGATTGACTCTGTCCTTGGGAAATGCAGCTTTCCAAAGCTTCCTGTAGATCAGCCTGTCTGAAGACCTCTGCCGCAGTCTTTCCTATGGGATCCACACGAGGCTCCATCAACTTGGACAAAGCTTTGTTGACAAGAAGAATCCTGCCTCCAGCATCGGTTAGCAAAACCCCTTCCACCATTCCCTGGATAAGAGTTTCCATGCTGTCGCGAGCCTCTTTGAGCTCCCTTATCTTTGCTGCCACATGAAACCCCAATGTCTCAAGGGCCCTGTCAATGCTGCTCACTTCCGAGGCCCCGTAACCTAACCCCTCAGGTTTCTCCAGGCCCTCTTTGGCCATCTGCCTGATTTTCTTGGCAAGATTCCCCAGCTCTTTCCCGCTTGCCTTGGCCACCAAGTGGGCAGCCAGTAAACTCAAAGCCAGTCCCAGGATTGCACCTGCCAGAATCATCATCCGAGGTTTTTGAGACGCTGAATACACCTCTTCCAAAGGCATTGCCACGCGCACAACCATCTGAGGATCTTCAGGTGACCCAATCAAGGAGGCCACATAGAGAAGATCCACTCCCAGGGTGTTGCTGTACCTTATTGAACTACCCGATCCACTCCTCAGGGCCTCTCTCACCTCCATGCGGTCTCCATGATTCTCCAGCAATGGAATCTGCTCTATGGGCACCTGGGAGTCCCCTACCACCTTTCCATCAGGAAGCACTAGAGTCACTCTCAGCTGAAAACCAGATCCCAACCAGTCTGCCAATGGATCCATGGAGTGCAAAGAGGACCATTGGGGGTGATTTGACTTCAAGAGCTCCTTCATAACAGATGACTGCCTTCCCAGGTACCTGGAGGCCTCTCTCACCATTTCTTCCTGGATTTCACCAAGCCAGTACAAGCCCCCTGCGGCAAAAATAAGAACTAAGCCCCCGCAAACCAGAAATACTCTTTTTTTCAAAGAGAATCGTTGAAGCACTCGATCCCCCATCTTATCCATGTACCTGGCTTCACCATTCAAGTGTCTTGCACAAGCCCTGAGCAAATACGGGCCTCAGGTCCTTGTGTAAAGATCCCTGAACCAAGGGGAAGCTTGTTCCATCTGATTCTTTATTGCTCCAAACAAGCGGTTACATCAAAGCAACCAGAGACTTCAAATCCTGAAGCGATAGCCGACCCCCCGCAAGGTCTCAATACAACCCTTGGCTGGTCCCAGCTTCTGTCTAAGCCTTCTTATGTGGGTGTCAACTGTCCTGGCGTAACCTTCGTATGAATAGCCCCACACCCGGTCCAACAAGACATCCCTGCTTTGTATTTTCCCTGCATGGGCGGCCAGATGGTGTAGGAGTTTGAACTCCGTTACGGTGAGAGCTATTTCCTTGCCTTGCACCTCTACCCTGTAGCCCTCAGGATCAATGAGCATGCCTGGGAAACGAAGTATCTCCAGGCCCCTGGTTGCCTCCTCTTTGCGCCTCAAGATGGCACGCACCCGTAGCACAAGTTCTTTAGGGCTGAAAGGCTTTGGCAGGTAATCGTCAGCCCCCAGCTCAAAGCCAACGATTCGGTCCACCTCTTCTGCCAAGGCAGTGAGCATTATGATTGGAATATTCCTGGTGTTCTCATTTTGCCTTATTCTACGGCATAGCTCTTTGCCGTCCATTTTGGGAAGCATTATATCCAGAACCACCAGATCCGGCTTCTCCCTAAAAACCAAACCCATGGCCACTTCCCCGTCCCTGGCCTTCAACACACGAAAACCTGCCCGCTCCATGTTATAGGCCACAAGTTCCAAGATGTCTTCTTCATCCTCTACAACCAAAACCGTTTGTTGCCTCACCCCAATGCCTCCATCCAAACATGACCTCAACTGGCTTTCTTTGGTAAAGGATAACCCATCACTCAACTGCGTCACTCAAACGATATCAAAGAGTACAACTAGCTATCCCCAAAGCCACGGCCATCTATCCCTTGCCCATGGAAGTATCCCTAAAGCACGCTGCCCCGGGCAAGATACGGCTAGAGTTATTTGTCATTCTACACCATGGCCGTGACACCAACATATCGGAAATGAGACAAAAAGGTTACAAAGCCTTGAGGCATTTATGCCCGAGATTTGTCCATGCCCCCCAAGAAAGTCGTGCATGAACCTCCTGCGGAGATTTTTCCATTGTCTGGTCAGGGCTCCCTTGCTCTGGAAGCCACAGGAGAAAACTCAGGGGCTTGTCGCAAATAAAACAGGTCTTTTCTAGCAACGGGAAGAGAAAGGCTGTGCTACAATGAAATTCATTATAAAGGGAGGTCCTTGAAATGGAAAAGAAGGTTGTCAAAAGCTCAGGGGCTCCATCACCCATAGGGCCTTATGAACAGGCAATAGTGGCCGGATCACTTCTTTTTACCTCGGGGCAGATTGGGATAGATCCCCACACAGGGGCCCTCGTGCAAGGAGGGGTGGAGGCACAGGCAGAGCGGGTTTTCAAGTCCCTTCTGGCCATACTAGAGGCAGCCGGCTCTTCTCCTCAAGATGTATTGAAGGTGAATCTTTATCTGACTGATCTCAAAGATTTCTCATCGGTAAACAAGATTTATGAACGCTTTTTCGGATCCAATCCCCCGGCTCGCACCACTGTGCAGGTCTCTGGACTCCCTATGGGGGCGGCTTTGGAAGCCGATCTCATAGCCAGGGTAGGGGCAGGGGTGTAAGAGGTGACGTGGTGGCTGAGATCATCCATTTCCCCAGGAGAATCCCAGAGGCCAGCACAGAACGGATGCTCGTCCAATGGGCCACGGAAATTGGTTACAAAATATCTCCCAAGGCCACGGTGGCATCCCTCCCGGACAAGCTGCTTCTCTCTCTAGCCGAGTCAGACCCCAGGGGCTCAAGCCTGTTGGAGGCCATGGTATGCATGGTGGTCCTGGGTAAGAGGCAGCCCCTAACAGTTCTGCCTCCCCAGACACGTATGAGACTCCTGGAGCTTTCTCTTTTCTTGATGGATGTGGTTCGTTTTGAGTGCATGGCCCGCCTGGATTGGATCGAGCCTCAAAGGGTCAGAGAATTGCCTTTAGTGGAGATTCTCTCGAAGGAGCCCTCTGAGCTTAAGCAACTGACAGGCCCTCACAGGCTTCGGCAGGATCATCCTCACTTCCACAAGTTCGAAGCACTACCCTCCATGGAAAAAGAGACCTTTGTGAGAAGAATGATTCCTCAGGCTCTGGAGCTTTTCAGGCGCAAGCTGAAGCAGATCCCTTAAGAATTAAAGGCCTCAAAGGGCCAGACACCTTGACAGGCAGCAGGGAAGTAATTAGAAATTTTTTGTATAAAACCCCCTGGAAGGGCCTGAGACTTGAAAAGGGGAGGATCTGAAAGATGCCTGTTTACGAGTACCGCTGCAAGAAGTGCAAAAAAGAGTTCACGGTGACCATGTCCATCTCAGAGAAAGAGAACAAGAAGGTGACCTGTCCATCCTGCAAGAAGGGGAGTGTAGAACAGCTCATAACCCCTTTCATGACCAAGACCTCCCGAAAAAGCTGACCCTTCCGAAGACGCCATCCCAGAGAAGCCGGGGCGTCAAGGCGCGTTGTTAGCGTTGGCGCCCTGTGCTATATTCCTCATGTGGGCTGATGCTTTCTTGAGCTGGGGGATACCGGAGAAGCTCTCCCAGGTTGAGGTCTGTTTTGTCTCCTGGCTGAAAAGATCTTTTTGTGTTTGAGGACTCCCTCCGGAATTACACCAGGGGTCTTGGAGAATTCAGCAGGTTCTTTCCTTAGGCTTGTGCAAACATGGAGAAGGGATGACTTTGGTAACGAGATTGATCCCAATGCTATTGGGCATGCTGCTTGTATGGAGTGGCTGCACTTCCTCTTTCAGGGGGGGACAGGCAGCCAGCGTGCTTTCTCTGGATCCAGACCTGCAGCTCAGTTCCAGGGCCGCATACCACACGCTCATGAGCTTCTTGATGTCCAGAGATGGCAAGAAAGGCGATGCCTTGGAGCATTTGCGAAAGGCCATAGAGGCGGATCCTGATTCTGCTTACCTGAGGTTTCTGTTGGCACACCAACTGGCCCAGAATGGTTCTGTGGAAGAGGCCCTCAGTGAGGCTCATAAGGCTGTGTCTTTGGCCCCCGAAGATGTGAGGGGCCTTATGCTCTTATCCGAGCTGCAGTTGAGCAGGGCCATGACCGAGGAAGCCATGGGCAACTACAGGCGAATTCTGCAGATCGACCCTGGGAATCTGGAAGCGGCCATCAGATTGGTGAACCTTCTGCGGGAAAAGAAGCTCTACGGTGAAGCCGTGGAAGTACTGGAAAAAACAGCCACTGCTAGACCTAAAGACCCCTTGGGGGCTTATTATATGGCCAAGCTGCAAGAGGAGATGAGGGACGTGGAAGCAGCGGCTCATTGGTTCAGGAAAGCTTTGGCCATAAACCCAGGTTTTACAACCGCTTACCTGGAACTAGCTGCTCTTTATGAAGCGGCCAAGCGCTGGGAAGAGGCCTGCGCAGTATACAAAGAATTGCTGGATCTGGAGCCAGGAAATCAGAGGGCCATGGCCAGGCTTGGCCAGCTCTTGATCATGCAGGATAGGTTCCAGGAAGCCACCGGGCTTTTCGAAAGACTCAAGCAGATGCATCCGGCAAGCGGAGAGATCCGCCTGAAGGTGGGTCTGCTCTATCTGGAACTCAAACGTTACGAGGAGGCTGTCAAGGAATTCCAGGAGAACCTAGCCCAGGGGATAAAGGTAGAGCATAGCCGCTTTTACCTGGGGGTGGCCTTGGAGGAGGCAGGCCAGACATCGAGGGCAATGGAAGAGTTCAGACGCATACCCCACACATCTGAGCTTTATGCTGAGGCCGTGGTACACATGGCAGGCATATTGGAGAAGAAGGGTAATATGGAGGAAGCCATAGAGGAAGTCCAGAAGGCCAGGCAGGCCGCCCCTGCAGAGGAACTCCTGGTAAGGTACCTGGCCAGGCTCTACACCAAGGCCAGGCGGTTTCAGGAGGCCGTGGAGTTGGTGAAAAAGGCCCTTGAGGAAGATCCCAACAATGCCAGGCTTCACTTTGCCCTGGGAGTGGCATACGACAAGGCAGGTGACAGTGCCTCCACTATCCGGCAAATGGAAGAGGTGATTAGAATCGAACCCGACAATGCCGATGCCCTCAATTACCTGGGTTATACTCTGGCGGTGCAGGGGATTCGCCTGGAAGAAGCAGAGCAGTACATAAGAAGGGCTCTGCAAAAAAGGCCCAATGACGGTTACATCATAGACAGTCTCGGCTGGGTGTTCTTCCAGCAGGGCAAGCTGGAACAAGCCATCAAGGAATTGGAGCGGGCCGTGGAGTTAGTCCCCGCAGATCCCATTATCCTGGAACACCTGGGTGACGCTTTGCTTAAGAAGGGAGAGTTTCACAGGACCATAGAGCTTTACAAGAGATCCCTGCAGCTGGATTCAGAAGAGCGCACAGAGGCCCAGAAGGAAATGCTCAAGAGAAAATTGCAGGAACTGCTGGAGAGACAGAAATGAACCCGGGGGTCTTTTCTTTGCTCAACACAGGCTTGAGGTGGCTAATGCTGGCGCTACTGGTCCTGGCAGCCCCGGCATGCGCTCCCAAGGCTTTGGTGCGGCCGGGTTCTGTGCCCTCTGCACAGGAGTTGCTTGAGAGGCTACAGGCCCAGGACTCCGGGATAAGGACCCTCCAAGCCACGGGGAGTCTCAAGTGGACGCGAGAGGGAGAAAGACAGTCCGTGGATCAAGCGCTAATACTCAGCAGGCCGGGAAGCCTTCGCTTGGAAGCCCTGTCTCCCATGGGCCCTTCGGTCTTGAGCATGTCCATAAGCAGGGGAGTTGCCCAAGTATACGTGCCAGGGGAAAAAAGAGCTCTCTCAGGAGCTGCCTCAGATAAGATCATGGAAAGGCTTTTCGCCCTGCCCATGAAGGTGGATGAAGTATTGGCAGTACTGTGCGGCAGACCTCCTCTTTGTGCAAGGGTCTCTTCGGTTGAGGCCAGGGCCGAGGCCGGAGTGTGGATTCTGGAGCTGGACTGCCAGGATTCAGGCCTTCATCAACAGCTTCGTTTGGACCCAGCTCATGGGGACCCCATGGGAATGGTTGTCCTTTCTCCTTCAGGGCAGTTGCTTGTGAGCATCTCCTGGTCGGGTTTCAGAAAAGTAGATGACTTGAGACTTCCAACTGAAATAAGGGTCGAACTGCCTGCCAAGGCCAGCCGCGTAGAGTTAAGGCTCAGGGAACTGGACCCGAATCTGCCCATCCCGGAAGAAAGGTTTCGTCTGGAAATACCCAAAGAGATCCAGGTGGAACCCCTCTCCTGAATCAGCCTCTTTCATCCCCCAAGAACTCGGCAAGAGGATTCTGTCTAAGCCCATCACTGCCCAAGACCTATGAAGTTTAAGGGCTACACCCTCTAAAGCCCAAGGTACATTGAGCTACTCTTACGTGTGAGACAGAGGTGGGCCCCCAAGTGGAACAGCAAAGGGGGTTTAAGCCTGTAGCAGTTAATATCAGGATATCATGAGTGCTGCGAGCTCACCCTCAGCCCACAAAAGATCAGATCCTCAAGCTTGCCTCAGGGAGGTAATCCAGAACAGCCCTAGAGCTTCTTTGCCAGGAACTTGAGCATTGACAGGGCGTATGGGATGTCATAAAGTTAGTCATGTTTAACTTTCTTTGATGAGTCAAACTACCATGGCACGGCCGAGACTTACTCCAAGCATGGAAGATTACCTGGAGGCCCTCCTCAGATTGGAGCAGGAAAGAGGAGTGGTCAGAGTCAAGGAATTGGCTGATTCCCTGGGGCTGACCAATGCCAGCATCTCCACAGCCGTACCCAAACTGGGTAAGCTCGGCCTTGTTACCTACGAACGCTACGGTCCCATCCGGCTCACTGCTTTGGGCCGCCTCATGGCCAAAAAGGTCATTCGACGTGAAGAGGTGCTGGTTGCTTTCTTTTTTGAAGTCTTGGGAATTCCGGAACAGAAGGCACGTCAGGAAGCATGTCGGATGGAGCATTCCTTGAGTCCCAAAGCCCTTCAGGCATTGGAGGCCTTCTTGGACTACCTTAAGAAGAAATCCGAATTGTTGGACGGATGGCGGGAAATTTATAAGTCCGGGAAAAGCACCGATTGACCCAAGTCATAGGAGGATTTATTTGCATCGCGTGGACCATTCCATATTGGGTGAGCAGGGCTCCATGAAAAAGCTTTTGCTTGTGGGCAACCCCAACGTGGGCAAAAGCGTTCTTTTCTCTTCCCTTACCGGGAGGTACGTTACGGTCTCCAACTACCCCGGCACTACTGTGGAGGTCAGCCGCGGCAATGCCAGACTCTTGGGCAGGCTCTGGCAGGTCATAGACACCCCTGGGGTGAACAATCTTTTGCCCCATTCAGAGGATGAGAGGGTAACAAGAGATTTGCTCATGGAGGAAGGCGGGCACAAGGTTATTCAAGTGGCAGACGCCAAGAACCTTCGCCGGGCCCTGCTCATAACCCTAGAGCTGGCAGAGATGGGGCTGAATCAGATTTTGGTCTTGAACATGGAGGATGAGGCCCGTGACCTGGGTATACAGATAGATGTTCACAAGCTCTCGGAAGTCTTGGGCATCCCCGTGGTCACCACCGTGGCCACCAGAAAAAAGGGTCTAGACCGGGTGATCCAATCCTTGGAAAAGATGAGGGTAGGCTCCTGCACCACAAGCTTTGCCCCTGAAATAGAGCAGGCCGTGGCAGATTTGGAGCCCCTTCTACCCGAGGCTCCCATCAGCCGCAGATCTCTTGCCCTAATGCTGCTATGTGGAGATGAGACCCTTTCTGCTTGGCTGAATGCCCGAGTCACAGAAAGAGATGTGGCACGCATAGAGCAGATATGCAGGGCTCTACAGACCAAGTACGAGGAACCCGTAGCCTATGTTGTCAACAGGCAGAGGCTCCTGAAGGCCGACCAGATAGTTGATCAGGTCATGCGCAAGGGCATCCAGGAATTTCCCAGGCGTTTTCAACGCATTGGGGACTTCTCCATGCACCCCATATGGGGCCTCCCGATTCTCTTGACAGTTCTCTTTCTAATTTACCTGGTGGTGGGACGTTTTGGGGCAGGCTTCCTGGTGGATCTCATAGAGAATGAATTCTTCGGCCAAGTTCTGGTTCCTTGGACACAGAAGGCAGCTCAACTAATACCCATTGCTTTCTTGAGGGATCTGTTGGTGGGCCAATATGGCCTTGTAACCATGGCCTTGACTTACGCCTTGGCCATAGTTCTTCCCATAGTAGGCACCTTCTTCTTTGCCTTCGGCGTACTGGAGGACTCGGGCTACATGCCTCGTCTGGCAGTCCTTGTTAACAAGGCATTCAAGTTGGTGGGACTGAGTGGAAAAGCGGTGCTTCCTTTGTTATTGGGCTTGGGCTGCGACACCATGGCAACCCTCACGGCCAGGATCTTGGACACCAAGAGGGAACGTATCCTGGTGACTCTGCTCCTGGCCCTGGGGGTGCCCTGCTCGGCACAGCTTGGGGTAATTCTGGGCATGTTAGGAGGGCTCTCCATGGGGGCAGTTCTCATCTGGGCAGGAGTGGTAATGGCCACCATGCTTCTGGTGGGATTCCTGGCGGCAAGGGTGCTCCCTGGTGAGGAAGGAGCCTTTGTCCTGGAGATCCCTCCCATGAGGGTTCCTCAGCTGAGAAACGTCCTGGTGAAAACCACGGCCAGGGTAGAGTGGTATTTGAAAGAAGCAGTACCTCTATTCATCTTGGCGACCCTCATATTGTTCATCCTGGATCGAATCGGTGTGCTGGAAACTCTTCAGAGTACCTTCCAGCCCCTGGTGAGTTCCTGGTTAGGCCTTCCACAACGCACAACAGAGGCCTTTCTCATTGGTTTTCTCAGAAGAGACTATGGAGCAGCGGGCCTTTACTCCCTTTCCAGGCAGGGGGAGCTGGATCCCATACAGGTACTGGTGAGCCTGGTGACCATAACATTGTTTGTGCCCTGTGTGGCGAATCTCATGATGATCTTCAAAGAAAGGGGTTGGCGAACGGCCGTTTCCATAGTGCTGGTAGTGTTTCCTGTGGCTTTTGGAGTCGGCGGATTGCTCAACCATGTGCTGAGGTGGACTGGATGGACACCCTGAACAAAGAAGCTCAGACCATCAGGTGCCCTCTTTGTGGGTATCGCTTTGACAGGCAATCGGCCAAGGCCTGCTCCGGCTGCCCTCTGGGCAAGAGCCGCTGCAAGAACTTGGTCTGTTGTCCACACTGTGGATACAGCTTCGTTGAAACATCTGCCACATTGAATTGGATTCGCCGGCTCTTGAGAAGGAGGAAAACAGATGAGACATAGACATAGGAGAGGCCACGGTTCCTCCCAGGGCCGTTCCATGGAAGACGAGCAAAGGCTGGAGGAGTATCTTGAGACACTTTGGTATTTGCAGGAAGAGGGACGTCAGGAACTGAGCCACATCAAGGATGCTGTCGGGGAAGCAGAAGCCTCACACCTGCTCTTGGCCTTGATGGAGAACCGATGGGTTAGAGTGGATGGGGATCGCTTTTGTTTCGAGCCCGAAGGGGCGCAAAAGGCCTCTCAAATAGTGCGCCGCCACAGGCTGGCAGAACGCCTGCTCCACGACGTGCTGGACATGGGGCCTGACCAAGTGGAAGAGGATGCCTGCCGCTTCGAGCACATCCTGAGCGCGGACGCCACCGAGAGTATCTGTACTTTCTTGGGGCATCCCCAGACATGTCCCCATGGCAGGCCCATACCTCCAGGTCCCTGTTGCCAGAGATTCGTAAAGGAGGTGACCCCACTGGTGCGGCCTTTGGCGGATCTGAACCCGGGCCAACAAGGCACCATCACCTTCATAACTCCCAAGTTCAGGTCCCGTCTTCATCAGCTGAGTTCCTTAGGGGTGATACCTGGAACCTCGGTGCGACTCAGGCAACGTCACCCCACCTTTGTTATCCAGGTGGGTGAAAGCACCATAGCCATGGATGCTGATCTAGCCAGAAACATCTTCGTGCGTTCCCAGGGCTGAGGCCTCTGCGCAGAACTTCTTTTTCCTGGCCCAGATTCTTGGCCTGGGCAGGTGGCCAGAGAAATGTTTGGATTCGATCCGACCCAAGATTTTTCGGGCCTGGAAGGGGCAACCACAAGATTGAGACCACATGCTATCCTCTAAAACGTTTCTTGTGGTTTCCCCTTGGGCAAGGTATTTCCCTTGGTGGAAAAGCTAAGGGATATTCTTCAGGCGCACCTCCGCCATGCGAGCCTGCTCACTTTCCGGGTAATCTTTGCCCACCTTGGTGTACAGATATCTGGCACTTTCCAGATCACCCAGTTTCTCAAATGCCATGCCCTGTTTGAACAGAGCTGCAGGCACCTTGGCAGACTTGGGATACTGAGAGATTACCTTTTCATATTCCAGGATGGCTTGCTTGAAGTTCCCTTCCCGAAAATAACACTCCCCTATCCAGAACTGAGCGTTATCCGCCAGATTGGAGTCCGGGAACCTGGAGACTACTGCCTGGAATCCCTCCCGAGCCTTTGCATTGTCCCCTTCCTCGAAGCGCACCATGGCATTCTTGTAAAGATCCTCAGCCTTCTCCACCACCGCTGGGGTACCAGGAGGCAAAGAATGGGGGGTCATTGGAGTTGTTCCAGGGGTGGGTGCAGCAGGGATATTCCCGCCCAGTTGTTCAACAGCCCTTTTCAAAGCATCCAGCTCCTGCCTGATCTGGGCCTGACTCCTTCTGATCTCATCACCCCCCACTCCCCTCTGTGACATACTTTCCACCTGTCCCCGAAGGGAAGCCACCTCCCTTTGCAGGGCTCCCATCTCGGCCATCTGGTCAGCCAACTGCTTGCTTCCTCTGGTACGTTCTGCCTGAAGCTCCTCAACCCTGCGCCTGAGATCCCTTATTTGCTGATCTTGCTGGGCCAACTCTCGGCGAACCTCAACCTGAAAAGAACGAAAATCCCCTTCGGTGGCGCATCCAGCCACCCCCAAAACCAATATGATCCCAAGACATCTAACAGCGGTTAAGGTTCTCATGGCTCAGCACTCCTTCTTTGGAGCCTCCAAAGCCCTAAGCTTCCAGGCACGTGCAGTTCTTATCTGGAAACGATCACGAAGTGAGCCCTTCTGTTCTTGGCCCATGCCGCCTCATTATGGCCTGGGTCAATGGGTCTCTCTTTGCCGTAAGACACTGTGGAAATCCGACTCTCTGAAATCCCTAGCTGCACCAGGTATTGCTTGGCTGAGTTGGCCCTTCTTTCGCCCAAGGCAAGGTTATATTCGGCCGTGCCCCTCTCATCGCAATGACCTTCTATGAGAATCTTCACATTGGGATACTGTTTCAGGAAGTAGGCCTTGTTTGCCAGAACCTCTCTGGCCCGGGCATTGAGGTCATACTTATCAAAATCAAAATAAATGTCCTCATTGGTGAAAGCAGCCTCAGCTTCTCTCCTTCGCCTCTCCTCAGCCGAGAGGCTTTCCTCCGTAGGCCTCCCGCCTATCACACCGGTGCCAGCTCTGTCGCCTGGCCTAGTCTCTGTGGGACTCACTACCCCTTCTTCTCCCTGTACAGCCTTCTTTGCACAGGATGTTCCCAGCCAAGGAAGCGCCGCAAGCATCAAAACAGCAAGAAACCATAGAATACTCCTACGCATTACCAACCTCCTTTCATTGCATCCCAAACGGGAAATCCTTAACATTCTCGAACCACCCCCATCGGGTGTCAAGATGGACCTTTATGCCTCTTCTCATCGGCAGCCTTTCTCAATGCTCGTGAAGCCAGGGGGACCAGGCAGGCAGACTCTGTTCCCCGGCCATACGGGTTATCTGCACAGGATTTTGACCGTTGAACAACATGATGTAGATCTGAGATCCCCCTGCCCTGGTGGAGCTAAAGGCAAGGTACCGACCGTCAGGGGACCAAGAGGGCGAATTGTCACTGCCCGCTCCTTGGCTGAGCTGCAGCAGTTCCCTGCCGTCAGGCCGGATGGTGCAAATCCTGTAAGCCCCATTGAGCAGTGAGGAAAAGGCAATCCGATCTCCCCTGGGGGACCAGGCAGGCTCTGAATTGTATTTCCCCTCGAAGGTTAGCCTTCTGGCCTGTCCCGAGGCCACATCCAAGATAAAAATCTGGGGCCCCCCTGCTCTGTCGGACACAAACGCCAAGGAACGCCCGTCAGGAGCCCAGCTGGGCGATACATCAATCCCGGGATGCTGGGTCAGCCTCTGGAGGATGTTGCCCGAGCGGTCTAGGAGATATAGCTCAGGGTTCCCGTGAACACTTAGGGTGGTTGCAATCTTGCTCCCATCGGGAGACCAGGCCGCAGGGCCGTTCATGTTCTCCCTGGCCGAGATGACCCTGCGTCTCAACCCATCAGGTTGTATTGAAAACAGGTGTGCGTTCGCCCCGGAATAAGAGATGAAGCCCAACTCCCTTCCATCTGGAGACCACCTGGGTGAAAGCACCAGATTCTTGTCCTGAGTCAGTTGGCGAAGGTCTTCGCCGTCTGCGTCCATGAGCATGAGTTCCTTGGCCCCGGAACGGTTGGAGATAAAGGCTATCTGGGTTTGAAAGATGCCTTGACTACCGGTGTAGTACTTCACTATCTCATCCACGAACCTATGGACCATTATCCTCACATCTTGAACAGTCCCCCTGTACACCTTGCCAAAGAGCATTCTTCTTTGAGGTTGGTCATAAAGACGGGCCTCCCACCTTAGACTCCCTCCCTCCATGCTCATGCGACCGCCCACGACTATGTCGGCCCCAAGAAGCTTCACCACCTCGAAATCCACCTCTTTGGGCTCCAAGCCTTGCTTGAATGGATCAGCGAGGGCTTTGGAGGGATCCAGCACTTCGAAAAAACCCGAGATCCTCAGATCCTGGTTCAGGATGCGCTGAGCCTCCACAGAGGCATGGGAAGTCTCTGATCCCTCTGTCTTGAAAGGAAAAACACAAATGGGAAATCTCGGAATAGCGGGTCCGAATATGTCTATGACCACCTGTGCCTGAGCCTGGACCAGCCAAGTCAGGATCAGAAGGCCTCCCAGGAAAAAAGTAAGCAGCGCTCTCCTCACCTCTATCCTTTCTCCCATATCCCTTTTTTGAGAAACCATCTCTTCACTCAAGTCCTCATTGGGCCTTGGGCCCAAAAGGCCAGAAACGAAGCACCAGGGGCTTGTCCGCAATGGAGGCTGGTGGAGGGGGAAGGGTCACCTTGGTCAGGGCGCTCACAATGGAGGAATCCACGTGGGATTTCCCAGAGCCTTTCAAGAAAACAAACTCCTTGATCCGCCCGTCCCCTGAGATCTGAATTCTTACCTCTCCCAGGACTCCGCTTTCCTCGGCCGGAACGTAGGCCCTCCAGCTCTCCTCTATCCGATCCTGAAGCATCTGAAGGTACCTGGCTTCCTCGGGTGTGAGTTTTCCTCCCCCACCTCCCCCTGGTTGGCCAGCAGCCACCTTAGGACCAACCTCAGCGCCGCTAGGAGCATTGCCCTTGGCACCTGGCTGGCTCTTGGCAGCGGGTTCCTTGGGAAGCTCTATCTTTTGTGCTGGCTGAGTGCGCTCCGGCACCTTCACCTCTGTGGGTTGAATACTGACCGCTTTTCGCTCTGCCTGCGGCACAGGAATAGGAATCCTGCTGGGAGTTGCCTTCTCTTGTGGAGCCGGCTGGCTCTGGCTTGGAGGGCTCTGCCCGCTGGTAGAAGGGCTCTGGACCATGGATGGTCCTGGCAGGGCCCCCACAAGTCTCACTGAAATGACCGAGGGATCCATGCTCCTACGGGGCACGTGTTTTTCGATGGCCACCACAGCCACAACCCCAGCAGCATGGAGCACCATGGAAAGGAATATCATCCAATGCCAGGCTGGATGTCCCTGCGAAGACCACCCATCTCCCCCTCGAATCACGGCCGCTTCCCCTCCAGAGGCTCTGTTACCATCCCTAGCTTTTCCACCCCGGACTCCCTCAATATGCCCATGAGAGCCATGACTTCCCCATAGGGAAGCGACTGATCGGCCCTAAGGAACACCTCTCGGTTCACCTTCCTGTCCAAGACCGCCTTGATCCTTTCCCGCAACTGCTCCTGAGCCACTTCGTACTTGTCAATGAAGAACTTGCGTTCTTTGGTGAGGGTCACCACAACCCTTTCCTCCTCAGAAGGCATGGGCTTGGTGGTAATCTTGGGCAGGTCCACGTCCACCCCCATCTGAAGCATGGGCGCGGTGATCATGAATATGATGAGCAATACCAGGACCACATCCACAAGGGGCACCACATTTATCTCTGACATCATGGTACCAAACCGTTGCTGTGGGGCCGGCATCTGGGTTCCCCCTATTCATTTTTTCAGACGTGCAAGGATTGGCGCCGAGCACTCTCGTTTGTAGAGGCTCCCTCGGCACGTACCCGCCTGGGTCTTAGCTGTCTCTGGACCAGATTCAAGAATTCCGTGGTGAACTGGTCCATCTCCGAGGCCACACCCCTTATGCGCTGTACAAAATAATTGTACGCCACCACAGCTGGGATGGCCGCTGCCAGTCCAGCAGCAGTGGCCACCAAGGCTTCTGAAATCCCAGGAGCCACTGTGGCCAGGGAGGCCGATCCCCTCATTCCTATCTCGTGGAAGGAGCGGATTATACCTAGCACCGTGCCAAAGAGTCCCACAAAGGGAGCGGTGCTTCCTGTGGTGGCCAAGAACCCCAAGGCCCTTTCATACCTGTGTACCTGAAAGGCCCCCTCCTGCCTGACGGCCCGTTCAACGCTTTCCAGGCCTGTCCACTCCACCGCCAGGCGCGCGGGCTCCCTCACCACGCCCCCTTCCTGGGTCTTGGTTCCCGGCGGCGAGGCCGATATTCTAAGCAGCTCCCTGTAACCTTTCAGGAAGATGGCCGCAAAGGGGTTGTTCTGAAGCCCGTAGGCTTCCACATCTTTGTAGATAGCCGAAAAAGTGGGTTGCTGCTCGTAAGAACGGAAAAAAAGCTCGGTCTGCTTTCTGGTCCTGCGCAGGAGCATTATCTTGGCTGCTATGATGGCCCAAGAAATTATGGAGAAGCCGAGCAGGATGATCAAGACCATCCAGACCTCGGTTCCAGAGCCCCGGATGAGATCCAGCAGGCTCCATCGGGATTGAACACCCGGGGACCCCACCATCCCTAGACTCCACAAGGGCCACAAACCACCCATGTCTCATCCCCCTCTCTTTTTGGAAAGGCTCTTCAGACCGCGATAATCCGTGCTCTCTAAGCTCCAGGGTCCAAGCCACCTGATACGCCCTGAGATCTTGTTCCTTGAGACCCCCAAAACCATTTCCTCAGCCTCAGATCCATTGCTTCACACCCCCGAAAAACTCAACTCTGAGTTGGCTTCCAGGTCTCTGCAACTATCTTCCATTGCCCGTTCTCATTTATTAGCTCCAGCTCCTTCCTTCCTTTGTCCTGGTGATGGTCTGCCCGGTAGTGCTGAAGAAAGGAAATCCTGAGCTTGTCACCCAGTTTTTTGGACTCCAGGCCCTCGGTGCTTACCTGGATGGACTGGGCCTTCTTGAAGGTAGCGGCCTTGTATGCCCGCCACCCCTTCCAGTCCATTGTTCCTGACTTGAATTTCTTGGAGTAAAACTCCATATACGCGTCTATGTCCCTGGACTGCCAGGCCTTGCGCCACCTCTCCACAAAAGATGCCGCGGACTCGGTGGGAATGCCACTGCCAGAGGTACCTGGAGATGAACCCTTGGGAGCGGAGACTTCTTTGATGGCCTTTTGGGAAGGAGCTGTGCTGCTTGCTGCTATCCTGGCTGCTTCCTCCTCGGCGCGAAGGGAAGGAGCCGAGACAGCGGCTGCCTGGGGTGGAGCCGCATCTTGGGCTGGCTGAGTTTCCTTGCTTTCCAAATCCTTGCCTGGTTTCTGCGGCGCAGAAGAGGCAGCGGGCTTGCCTGAGAGTGTTGGGCTGGAAGCAGAAGCCAACTCCTGGGAAGGCTCCTTGGGTGCTTTAGGCTCCTGGGATGCCACTTGGGCAAAAGGCGCAGACAATCCAGGCCTGCTTTTGGGTTCCTTGGAGCCCTGAGCCTCTTCCTTGTCACCTTTTTGGGATTTGGGATGAAGTACGGCCGAAACCCTCTTTTCCTCACTTCCCACAACCGTCATTTTCTCCTGATCCAGCTGGACCAAGACCTTCTCACCGTCAATCCAGTCTTTTCCCTGCCAGATCTTGGGGTTTCCGTGAAGCTCTATGGTTCGGCGCAGATGGTCGAACTCGGCCCTGTCGCACGTGGCCACCCGATCGTTCTGAGTGATCTTGACGTTGTCTTGAGCCACTACCTTTCTGATTCCACCTCCTTGCTCCTGAGGAGCCATATCAGCCACTATTTTTCGAGCATATAGGTAAGTCTCCTCTTGCTGGGCCACCACATTTCCTTCAAAAATCACCCGGTTCTCCCTTTGGAAAGCATCCATGCGGTCTGCTGTTATGTTTATGGGCTTATCGCTTCTAAGTTCACCGAAACCTACACCCTCTTCCTTGGCTTGAGATGATTTGCCTTTGCCCCCAGGACCCGAATTCCCACCGGCAGATTCGTGGGCCAGGGCCTTGTCCTGCCCTTCAGTTCTGGCTGCTGCTGCTTTGGGAGAACTCACCTGAGGTCCGGTCTCAACAACTGCCTGCCTGGAGGCAACTCTAATCTCTTGAGAAGAAGCTTTGGTGCGTTCTGGGGATAATGGTCTTGTCTCCTCTGCTTTTTCTGCCTTGGGATGATCCTCCAGAGGCTTCATATCAGACTTGGATTCCTTCTGCCCCCCTTCTTCTGGGGAGCCAGCGTCGGCGAGAGCCTCACTTTGCTTTGCAACTCTGGCCTGTTCATAAGTGGGGGGCTCAGACATGGCCCCTTGGGATGCCTGCTCCACCTTGGGAGGAGATGTTTGTTTGGCAGTATCAGGGGTGGTCTGGATGGCCTGGGAACTCAGATCCTGTGGCCCGGCCGTCTCCCTCGGGCTCTTGGGCCCGGTATCCTGAGTGGCCATACTCTTGGCAAGCTGTTCTTTTTCCTGGGCCATGGCAGGTTCTTGGCCAGAAATGGATTCTGCCGGGGCCACGGTAACATCCAATTCTTTGGAAGAGCTGGCTACAGCCTGTACAGGCTTCTCTGAGCCCTTAGGTTGCGAAGGGGCCGGGGGAGAGGAGGCCTGTTGAGGGGAAAGGGCCACATGTGCCAGATCCCCCTGCAAGAGCTTTTGGGCTTTTTGAGCATACTTGCCCTTGGGATACTGTTGGGAAAGCACCTGGAGGGTTCGAGCCGCTTTCTCCGGCTCCTTCACAGCCTGATAAGCCTCGGCCAGTTGAAAAAGCACCTCCTCATCCAAAGCAATGTTGGGGTACTTGGACAAGGCCGCCTCATACCTCTGTATGGCTGCCTGATATTTGTTCATCCGGAAGTAAAAATTCCCCACATATACCTCATGATCCGAGAGCTTCTTCATACACTCTTGGGCCTTTTGATAGGCATCATAAGCATAAGGAGTATCGGGGAAATGGGTCAGCAGGTAATGGAACTCGGCCAGGGCCTTTTCGGTCTCGCTTTGATCACGATCCACAGAGAGACTTCTGTGATAATGGCACATCCCCAACATGTAAACCACGTAAGGAATATAAGGACTGGCTGGGTGCATCTTACGAACTTCTTCATAACCCTCTGCAGCTTCGGCATATTCTTTGTTGGAGTAATGCGCGTCTGCGATTTTCAGGTCTGCCATGACTGCCGCAGCCTCTGAGGGGAAATCATATTTGAGCTTGTAGAAGGTCTCTATGGCCTGACGGTAGTTCTTCTGTTCCAATTGTGAGGTGCCCTGCTTGTAAAGCTCATCAGCGTTTTTTCCCTTGGGACTCTGGATGGGCTTGTCCAAGGAACAAGAAGATGATCCCACGGCAGCCACCAGGCAAACCCAAATTAGAAACCAGCTGCGCAAATTCATGATTCTCACCTAAAAAGAGCTTGTGGAGGTGCTCTCAGAAGCCTCCTGTGGTTGAGAGTTTACCATATCGGAAATCCAGAATTTTGTCAAATTTCGGCCCCGAATCTAAAGTAATTGATGAGAGTTACCCTCTTGTCCAGGACTCCTTTTCCAAGCCCCATGGAATCAACTATGGGGGCCATGCCCATCGAGATCTTTGACACCCTTGAGTGTATGGCGGATTACATCGCCCCCTCAAAGAACCCTCCTGCCTGCTTTGGGCAACCCATGGCATTTCGTCAAAGGTTTCATATGGTTTAAATTGATTTCCCATGCTTCAGGGTCTATACTCTTTATCCCAACTCTGTGAGTGATCTTAAAGCCCCAGCCATGGGGCTTGGGGCCCGGTGGAATGAGATGGCCAATCCTGTAGTCAGTCAACCTGCGACACCCGAGGAGTTGGTGCGCCTCCTTACAGTGGCCACCCGAAATCTGTCCATGTATTCCCAGGAACATCCGGCCTTTCAAAGATCCCTGGAGAAGGTGGCAGAGGTGCTGGGAAAAATCCTTGAAAGCCGTGACACAATACACCTGCAGGCCACCAGGGAACATCTCATGGTAGACGGGCGACTGCTCCCCCCAACTCCCCTGTTGAAGTCTTTTGCTTCGGATCTTCTCAAGAGAGGCATCCAGGCAATGGCGATTTCCAAAGGGGTGGAGCCTGCAGAACTGGCGCTGCTGGTGGAGTTCTTGGGAAGACGTCTTGTTGAGGGAGCTGAACTGCCTTCCTACGAGCAGCAACTGCGTCTCAAGGGAGTCAGCCACATCAGAATTCATCCCATTCGGCCCAGTCCCCTTGAAACATTCCCCATCGGCGAGGCCCTTCTGGCAAAGGTCCTTTCGGGTGAGGGAGCCGAAAAGGGAGACCGAGATGCTCTTGCCGAGTACCTGCTGAGGGATCCTCAGGGTGTGGGAAGGGCCCTTTCCCAAGGCATTTCCAAGGCCAGCAATGAGCCTGGGGAGCGTGCCAGGTGGGCGGCAGAAAGACTCCTGTTGCTCCTGGAAGATCTTCTGGAGGGTCGCCCCGAGCAGTGGGAGGTCTTCAGGGACAGACTGGCCCAAGTGGTACTTGGAGTTGAGCTGGATGCCCAGGTGGATTTTTTCCATTTGGCTTGTGCACAAGGCGGAAACCTGGCCGTCTGGGCAAGGGATCTGGCCCAAAAAATGCCTTCCCAAGCACTGGCAGAGGTCTTGGCCAGAAATCTGACCCAAGACAAAGAGACTCCAAAGAAAAAAGAGCTCGTCAAATATCTGCTCGGTGACCAGCCCTCCATAACCAAGCTCCTTCCAGAACTGGAGCGCAAGCTGGCCGATTACGGGGTTTCCAAGGAGGATTTCCTCAAGCTCCTGGAAGAGGAACCCCTGGGCGCACTGGATAGAGCCATGCTCTTTCTGCAGGGCTCTCCTCTCACCACCCAACTGGCCCTGGAGGTACCAGCCCTTGCGAGGGAACTCTTGGAGGGCGGCCGCAAAGAAGAGGCTCTCAGGGTCATAAAGCGTTTTCTCAACGGCCTCAATCATACCCAATGGGAGATTCGCAAGGCCGTGGCAGAAGGAATAGCAGAGCTGCAGGCTCTTCTGGAACAATTGCCTGGATCTGGCCGGATACAGGAGCAGGTAAGCCAGTTTCTCATGAAGAAGGCCCTTCATGAGCCAGACAAGGAGGTTTTCAGGTTCCTGTTTGAAGCCTTGGAGGAGAGGGCCCTGGGTCTCATATCCAAAGACCAGTTTCAGGAGGCCTTGAGCCTTCTGCAGGATCTGTACAGCGCCCCAGGCGTGGAGACCTTGGAGCCCTCTTATCTGGCAGGCAGAAAAGACCAGCTCAGGCGAAGACTTGTTCCCACCCCTTTTCTGGATGAGGCCTGTGCAAAAATCATAAGTGATGTGGAAAATGATTTCCTGCAAGGCATCATGGCCGTGCGCCTCTTGGGGGAGGAAGGAGCTCGTAAGATCATAGAACTCCTCGGGGAAGAAAAACAGCTGAGCAAGAGGTTCCGCCTCATGAAGGCTCTTAGGGAAATGGGAGAGCATGCTTTGGAGCCCATCAAGAAAGGGCTCCTGGACCCCAGATGGTATCTGGTGAGAAACCTGGCCATGGTATTGGGAGAGCTCAAGGATCCCAGAGCCGTCAACCCCCTGCTGGGCCTCATGGGACACACGGATCCCAGGGTGCGAAGGGAAGCAATCTACGCTCTGGGCAGCATAGGCCACCCCAAGGCTGCCGAGGCAGCCACAAAGGCTTTGGAGGACGAGGACGAGGGGGTCCGGTTGAAGGCAGTGGAGGTCCTCAAGAGCCTGGGAAGCAGGGAAGCAATTGAAAGAATTCGCTCCCTGATTTCTCGAGGAAGCACAAGGGGCAGCGCAGATGCGCAAATGCGTCTCAAGGCTTTGAGAGCCTTGGCGGAACTTGGGCAGGAAGAAGATGTTCCATTGATACAGGAACTCATCTCCAGAAAAAGGTTTTTCCTCAGGGCCGAGAGTGAAGAGGTCAGAAAGGAGGCTGTCTTGGCCCTGGCCGGAATCTTCCGTAGGACAAGTTCCGCCCTTGCCCTCAAGAGCTTGGAAGATGCTGCTGGGTCTGACCCCAGCCCTGTGGTAAGGGACACTGCCCAAAAGGCTATGAATCGCAAGGGTGGCCCCGCCTGAGCGTCCCTTGGGGAAGTTCCTGGGAAGACCCAGGGCCGGTCTTTTGCCTTGTTCCATGCAGACATCCAGGCCCTTCATTGGGAGATTGCCCTTGCCATGGCTTTTTGATAAGCCCGCCAAAGAAGCTCCTTGGAATAACCCTGATCTATGAAGTCCCAAGGGAAAATCTCTTCTGAATCCCGCAGGCGGTAAAGGTAGAAGTCCGGGTTGAGGTTTACTTCCTTGAGAGCCTTTTCCCAGGTTGCTCCACCTGCCACAAGCCGCAAGACCAGAGCCAGCTTCCTGTCCCCCCGAGCCAGAAGACATTGGATTCTGGACCACTTGGGAGGCTCGTAAAGAATCTGGACTCGCCTCTCGCTTCTCAATTGCCTCTGGATGAGCTGTATGCGGGACTTGAGTTCCGAGGTGTCCTCCAAGGGGTGCCACTGAAAAGCGGTCCAGGGTTTTGGAACAAAAGGATTCACGCTCAAGGTTATCTTCTCCAGGCCTTTACCCTGAGTGGCCTTTCTGCCTATGTGGAGCAGTTTCTTTGTCAGTTCAGCTATTTGTTCCACGTCCTGGCGAGTCTCCGTGGGAAGCCCCACCATGAAATAAAGCTTGAGGCGCCCGATGCCCACCGAAAGAATCCTTTTCACAGCATCCAGGATTTGATGCTCCTTTATTGCCTTGCCTATCAAATCCCTTAGCCTCTGGGAGCCTGCCTCTGGAGCCAAAGAGATGGTCTTGTGCCCGCTCTTGGCCAAGCCTTCCAGGAGGTAGTCCTCCAGGCGATCCAACCTCAAGGAGGAGACCGAGATCTTCCCTCCTCTGGATAAGACCTCTGCACATATCCTTTGCAGGTCAGGGTGATCGCAAACCGATGAGCTCACAAGACCGATCTTGTCCCTGAGCCTTAGACCTTCTTCTATGACCCTCCTTAGGCTCTCCATGGAGCGGTGCCTGGTGGGGGAAAACACGTGCCCTGCTGCGCAAAAAAGGCACCTTCTGGGGCAACCTCTGCCTATTTCCACAAGAACCATGGATTCAAACTCACTGGCAGGCCCCAGTACAAAGCTCCTTGGCACCTCTGCTTCCAGATTTGAGGTGACTCGCCTGAGAACCTTTTCAGGGGCGCCCTTTACGGGTCGAAAGGCTCGGATTAGCCCCCTTTTGTCATACTTGACCCGGTACAGGCATGGCACGTACACCCCTTGAATTCTGCTCATTTCCTCCAGGCATTCCTTCTTGGTGAGCCGCAACTGCCTGCAAGAGCGATACTTTCTCAAGAGTTCCGGCAAAAGGGGCTCGGCTTCACCTATGGCGAAAAGATCTACAAAAAGGGCTATGGGCTCCGGGTTCAAAGAAGCCGTAGCCCCACCAACCCAGACCATGGGATGAGGAGGCAGCCTTCTGGCAGAATCCAGAGGTATCCCGGCCGATCTAAGCATTTGGGGCAGGTGCGCATAATCGTTTTCAAAAGGTATGGAAAAGGCCAGGATCTCAAAGCGTCCCAAAGGCTGTTGGGTCTCCAGGGAAAGGGGAGGGTATCCTTCCTGGGGATCCCAAAAAATCCTCTCGCAAACCACGTCCTCCTCCCGGTTCAACATGTAGTACACCAGCTGGAAGCCTAGATTTGCCATGCCTACGGAGTAGGCATTGGGAAACACCAAGCCAACGGGTATCTTCCCTCCCCAAGGCTTCACCACCGGGTTTTCTTCGCTTGCCAGGAGGCGGCGAAGGTTCTCTATCCGGACTCTGGGATCCAAGGAACCTCTGGCCCGATCATGGCAAAAGCATGATCTCAGACAAGGCCGATTTTGAGTTGAATTCCTCAAGCCGGCTCTGGGGAAAAACCATATTGCCTTGTAGACCCCGTGTTTCAGTCCGCCTGCTTGCGCAGAAATGTTGGTATCTCCAGATCCTCAGGGTCCACCTTTTCCCTTCGCTTGGGAGGAGCCAGGTTTTGCAACTGGGCCCTTCTGAAGGTCGGCACATCCAGGTCTCGTCTAGGATCCCTAGATCCGCCCACTACCGCTTTCAAGGGCCTGACCTCCTCTTTTCTAGCAGCCTTGCTGAACCCTGTTGCTATGACCGTGGCCCTAAGCTCTTCTCCCAGCTCATCGTCTATGACAGCCCCAAAGATTATGTTGGCATCGTCATGAGCTTCTTTTTGGACCAGGGCCACTGCATCTTTCACCTGGTCCAGGGTTAGGCTCTTGGAAGAGCCGGTCACATTTATGAGAATCCCTGTGGCGCCCTCTATGGATACGTCTTCCAGCAGAGGACTGCACACTGCTGCCTGGGCCGCCTGGGTCCCTCGGTTCTCCCCGGTGGCAGAGCCGGTTCCCATGAGAGCCTTTCCCATACAGGACATGACAGTCATCACGTCGGCAAAGTCCACGTTGATTATTCCATGCACCGTTATTATGTCGGTGATCCCCTTTACTGCTTGGAGCAGCACATCGTCGGCCACCCTGAAGGCTTCCTGGAGCTTGGTGTCCTTGCCCGAAACACTCAGCAGCCTGTCATTGGGGATCGTGATGAGGGTGTCCACAGCCTCCTCCAATTCCTGGATGCCTTGTTCTGCCTGGCTGCTGCGCTTTCTTCCCTCGAAGAAGAAAGGTTTGGTCACCACCGCCACCGTGAGTATACCCAGCTCCCGGGCCAGCTTGGCCACCACAGGAGCGCCTCCTGTGCCTGTTCCTCCCCCCATGCCTGCTGCAATAAACAGCATGTCAGTGTCCAGAAGACCTTCCTTGAGACGCTGGATGTCCTCCAGGGCTGCGCTCTTGCCCACCTCTGGGTTTGCTCCAGCTCCCAGTCCCTTGGTGAGCCTGGCCCCCAGCTGTATCTTGATGGGGGAAAGGCTGGCCTTGAGGGCCTGCACGTCTGTGTTGGCTGCGATGAACTCGACCCCTCGGAGTTCAGAGCGGATCATGTTGTCCACCGCATTGCACCCCCCTCCGCCGATGCCCAAAACCTTGATGCGGGCCGGCTGCACCCTGTTTTCCTCGAACTCCAGCATGGCGTCACCTCCCTCTTTCATGGCTCCCCTTGCCTCCCCTATGCTTTCTTTGGACTCGCGGTTTGCTTTGTTGCCCTTTTCAAAACAGTTCCTCCACCCATTTCTTGAAGGCTTTTACAACCTTGGCAAATATGTTGCGATCCCCCACCCTGAAGCGCCCTTCGGTGGCTGGATGCCGGCTGCCGTAAATCACCAGCCCCACACCCGTGGCGTACATGGGGCTGCTGACCACATCCACCAGCCCGCCTATGCCCCGAGGAATGCCCCTCCTCACCGGCACATCGAAGACCTGTTCGGCCAGTTCTGTCATGCCATCCATTATTACCGCCCCACCGGTAAGCACTACCCCGGAGGTGATCAGACTGTCATAGCCCTCTTCCATCAATTCACCGTGTACCAATTCGAAGATCTCCTGGACCCTGGGCTCTATGATTTCCCCAAGAATCTGCCTGGACAAAACCCTGGGTTTTCTACCCCCTACGCTGGGCACCTCTATTGTTTCGTCTTTTTCTATGCGGCTGGTCAAAGCGCAACCATAACGCCTCTTTATTCTCTCTGCCTCCACCATGGGAGTTCGCAATCCCACCGCTATGTCGCTGGTGATGTGATTGCCACCCACGGCCAGCACAGCAGTATGTTTCAGGCTGCCTCCGTGAAACACGGCTATGTCTGTGGTGCCTCCTCCGATGTCCACCAGAGCCACACCGAGCTCTTTTTCGTCCGGCGCCAGTGTGGCCTCGCTGGAGGCCAGTTGCTGCAAAGCTATGTCCACCACGTCCAAACCAGCCCTATGGGCGCTGCGTATGATGTTTTGGGCCGAGGTGACAGCTCCGGTGACGATGTGCACCTTGGCCTCCAGCCTTACCCCGGACATGCCAAGGGGGTCCATTATGCCGTCTTGATCATCCACGATGAATTCCTGGGGTATCACGTGGATGACCTCCCGATCCATGGGTATGGAGACCGCCTTGGCTGCATCTATTACCCGCCGCACATCCTGCTGGGTAACCTCTCCATCTTTTATGGCAATGACCCCGTGACTGTTGAAGCCCTTTATGTGCCCCCCCGCAATTCCGGCGAAGACTCTGGTAATCTCGCATCCAGCCATCAGTTCAGCTTCTTCCAGAGCCTTCTGGATGGAGTTGACGGTGCTGTCGATGTTCACCACAACGCCTTTTCGAAGCCCCTTGGAAGGGTGAGATCCTATGCCCACTATGTCTATCCCCCCCTCGGTGACCTCTCCCACTATGACGCATATCTTGGTGGTGCCAATGTCCAGTCCCACCACTAGGTTGCTGTGCTTGGCCATGGTCTCCCGCCCTTTCCCTGGAACAAGACCACTTCTTGAAATTCGCTCCAAAACACCTCTGCCCCCCCCTCAACCGCTGAACTTCACGGTGGCCCGGCCAGGGTGTCTCAAGTCTATCCTGACCACATTTTGCAGCCGCCCTTCTTTGGAGAGATGCTCCAGGATCTTCTCCAGCCTCTTTACCCTCTGGGAAAGCTCCCCGAACCCCAACAAGACCTCTGGCGGACCTCCCTGAAGTGCCAGACGAAGACCCGTGTCCGGGTCCACCCCTATTTCCTGGGCCGCCCATTTGGCCTGCTGCGCCAACAAGGCGGCCAAGGCCATTCCCTCCAGCACCACCCTTCTGCAGGCATCGGCTCTGGTTTCCAGGTCCTCCAGCCTCAATCCCACCAAGGTGACCCATTCCCCAGGAGGAGGCCGATCATATGCTGGAAAGATGTTCCCCGAAGCATCCACCAGGAATAACTTCCCTTGTACCAGAACTCTGGCCACCGGTTTTCGTTCCTGGATGCGGATGCGCAAGGTACTGGGAAAACTGCGCTCCACCCATGCTCTTTCCACCCAGGGATGTGCTTCCAACCTCTGGCGGATTGCCGAAGGGCTGGTCTGCAGCAATGACTCCCCTGGCTTGACTCCACCCAACTGGAGCACCTCCCTCCTTTCCAGGCGTCCGTCTGTAGTTACTTCCACCCTCTTGAGGGAAAGCATGGGACTCCAGGCCAAAAGTTGGCACCCGCCAGTCAAGAGCACCAGAAAACCAGCTATCATTGCCAGCCGAACGCTCCATCGCCTCAGGCGAGCTTCCCAAGGCACTCTCAGGGTTGGAGGCTGGCTTGGATCCTTCAATCATCCTCCCCCACAATCCTTACTTCTGGTTCCAGATAAACGCCGCTTTGTTCCAAGACTTTCTCTTGGATTTCCTTTATCAGTCCCACTATGTCCACGGCCCTGGCTCCTCCCTTGTTGAGAATGAAGTTGGCATGCTTTTGGGAGACAACTGCCCCTCCCCTGGTAAGTCCCTTGAGCCCGGCCTGTTCGATGAGCCTACCTGCAAAATCCCCAGGGGGATTCTTGAAAATGGAGCCGGCGCTGGGTTTTCCGAGTGGCTGTGAGGCCTGACGGCGTCTCATGTGTGCTCTGATCTCCTCGCGCACCTCTGTGGTCTTTCCCAAGCCAAGGGCCAGGGTTACCTCCAAGAGGATGCTTCTCTGAGGCAGGCTCAGGCTACGATAAGCAAATCTCAGGTGTTCCCGGGATCTGCTAACCAGCCCCGTGTCCGGATCAAACCACTTGACTTCCTGCACCAAATTGCCGATTCCTTTTTGGGAGGTGCCGGCATTCATGGCAACCGCTCCTCCCAATCTGCCAGGGATCCCGGCCAGGAACTCCATCCCCTCCCAACCTCTGTGCACAGCTTCCCTGAGAAGCCTTTTGAGAGGACAGCCGGCCTGAACCCTTACCAGAGCAACTTTGCCAGAATCCAGTACCCAAAAGCTCCCCATGGCGGTACCCAAGCGCACAACGACCCCTCTTATGCCGCCGTCGCGCACCACCAGGTTGCTGCCTCCACCTACCACCACCCAGGGAACCCCATTATGCATGCACCAGTCTATGAGTCTCTCCACCTCAGAGGGGCTCGCAGGCTCCACCAGGGCATCTGCGGGTCCTCCCACCTTCAGGGTGGTGAATTCTCTCATGTCCGCCTGAAAACTCACCCTGCCAGGCAAAAGCCTTTGCAGTTCATGAAATGGCCACAGCTGCTTAATGCTTTTGCTCATGGCAAACCCGCAACTCAATCTCCGGCCTCCCCAGGCCGGTTTCCATGCCCCAGCCTCTGGATCAATTCATCTCCCACTTTCCAAACATCTCCAGCCCCCAGTGTCAGAACCACATCCCCAGGCATCAGCCTTTTCATCACCTCTTCCACAAGCTCTGCTGTGGTTTGCACATAGTGGGCGTCCCTATGGCCCGCCTGCCTGATGGACCTGCAAAGTCCCTGACCGCTCACCTGCGGGTCAGGATCTTCCCCCGCCCCATAGATGTCCATCACAAAAAGAGTGTCAGCCTCGTGAAATGCCGTAAGGAAATCATTGTACAGGTGGATGGTGCGGGTGTATCTGTGAGGCTGGAAGATCACCAGGAGCCTTTTTCCCCAGCTGGACTTGGCAGCCTGCAATGTGGCGCGGATCTCTGAAGGATGATGGCCGTAATCATCCACCACCGTGATGTTGTCTATGGTGGCCTTTACCTGGAAACGCCTTTGCACGCCTTGAAAGCCCTTGAGAGCCTCCTGAATCTTGCTGAAATCCACCTCCAGTTCCAGTGCAACCCCTGTGGCAGCCAGTGCGTTTAACACATTGTGAAGACCCGGAAGGGGCACAAAAAGATCCCCCAGTTTTTTCCTGTGAATGGAAACAGAGAAAGCGCTGTTGGTGCCACAGAATCTCAGCTCGTGAGCCTGCACATCGGCCTGAGGGTTCATTCCGTAGGTGAGAACTCTTTTTTCTATCTTGGGCAACAAAGAGGGAATATGAGGATCATCCAGGCAAAGCACCGCCACTCCGTAGAAGGGGATCCTGTTTATGAATTCCAGAAAGGTATCCTGAATGTGGGCCAGGTCCCTGTAGTGGTCCAAATGCTCTCTGTCTATGTTGGTCACCACGGCCACGGTGGGCGAAAGACGCAGAAAGGAGCCGTCGCTCTCATCCGCTTCGGCCACCAGGTACTCTCCCTGCCCCAATTTGGCTCCACCCCCCAAGCCCTGAAGCTTGCCCCCCACCACTGCCGTAGGATCCAGGCCTGCCTGAGCCAACACAGCGGCTATCATGGATGTGGTGGTGGTCTTTCCATGGGCTCCGGCCACCGCGATGCCGTACTTGAGTCTCATGAGTTCGGCCAGCATCTCGGCCCTTCTGATCACCGGGATGCCTTTTTCCCTGGCCGCCAGTATCTCAGGATTGTCAGGCCTTATTGCCGAAGAGTACACCACCACGTCTGCATCCTGGAGATTATTCATGGAATGGCCCTTATGAATCCGGGCTCCCAAGGAAGCCAGCCGGCGCGTGATGTCTGATTCGGCTAGGTCAGAACCGCTGACCCCGTAACCCAGATTCAAGAGCAGCTCCGCGATTCCGCTCATGCCGATGCCGCCTATGCCTACAAAATGAATCTTGCTGTAGCGTTTGACCATTTTCACCTTCGGGCCTCAACCATGGCTCTACACTCTCTTGCCATGGCCTGGGCAGCTTGGGGTTTTGCCAATGATCTGGCCGCAACAGCCATGCCCTGAAGCCTCTGGGGCTCCGTGGCAAGTGCCTCCACCATGGCCGCCAGAGAGGCCCCTGAGAGATCTTTCTGTTCCAACATCACCGAGGCTCCTGCCTTCTGGAAGAGCATGGCATTTCTCTTCTGATGGTCGTCCACCGCGTAGGGAAAAGGCACCAGGATGGATGGACGCCCAAAAAGGGCCAGTTCAGCAAGACTGCTGGCCCCTGCTCTGCAGATGACCAAGTGAGCCCAGCTATAAGCAGAGTCCATATGATCTATGAAACGAACCACCTCATGGGCTATGCCCGATTCCTGGTAAGCTAGGTCAAGTTGTTTAAGCTGGGCCTCACCGGCCTGATGAAGCACCCTGAGGGGAAAAGGAAGACGGGCCAGCAATGGCAAGGCCTCCTGAACTGCCAGGTCTATGGCCCTGGCTCCCTGGCTCCCTCCAAAAACAAGCAGATGAAACTCTTCTTTCCTGGAAGCCTCCCACTGTAAAGAAGCGCACTGAGTGGCAGCATCTTCCAGCTCTCTCCTGACAGGATTTCCCGTTACAGATGTTTTGCCAGGTGGGAACTGGGACCGTGTTTCCTCAAAGGCCAGGAACACCTTTTTGACAATTCTGCCCAGAATACGGTTGGTCCTGCCTGCAAAGGCATTCTGTTCAGCCACAGCAGTGGGAATCCCAGTCAGAGAAGCCAAGAGCACCACCGGGCCGGCCACATATCCTCCCATGCCCACTACCAGATGGGGCCTAAATCCAGCCAAAATGCCCATGCAATGCCCGAAAACCCAAGGAAGCCCCAGGAAGGTTTTTACTTTCTCCTTCCAGGCAAGGCCCATCAGAGCCCTGGCAGGGATGCTCCTCAGGGTAAATCCGTGGGCAGGAACAACCCTGGCCTCTAATCCACGAGAAGTCCCCACAAAAAGGACCTGATCTCCCGGATCTGATTCCTGAACTGCCTGGGCCAGGCTCAAGGCCGGAAACACATGCCCTCCTGTCCCACCTGCGGCTATGAGCCACCTCACTGGCTTTCCTCCTCCCTTTGGGCCCGGGTGGAAAGCTGTATGAGAACACCCACGGCAACCAGATTCACCACCAAGGAAGAGCCTCCGTAACTCACAAAGGGCAGCACCATTCCCTTTGTGGGCAGTAACCCCATGGCCATGGCCATATTGCTTACCGCCTGAAGGCCTATCAAGGTCACTATACCCATGGCCAGCAGGGATCCGAAGGGGTCCTTGATGGACAGGGCTATCTTGGCTCCGCCAACTATGAGAACCAAGAAAAGAAGGCACACTGCCAAGACGCCCAGTAATCCCCATTCCTCCCCTATCACGGCTATTATGAAATCCGTATGCGGCTCCGGCAGGAAAAAAAGCTTCTGCCTGCCCATTCCCAAACCCATTCCCAGGAACCCTCCGTTGGCCAAGGCGTAACAGGACTGTTTTAGGTGATAGGCATCCTTGAGGGTTGCCTCCCAAGGGGAGAAAAAATACCGCAGGAAGGTTTCTATTCGCTCCATCTGATAGCCCTGAAGCCGGCTCACCATCAGCAAGGCTCCTGGTGCAAGGGCCAGGATCATGTATGCCAGCCTGACCCCTGCCAGGAACATCATCACAAAGCAAATGGCCCCCACCACCAGTGCTCCACCCAGGTCAGGCTCTTTTAGCAACAACCCCATCATGAGCAAAGCCACCAATACATGGGGTAGGAAACCTACCCTGAAGCTCTTTATGGTGCCTCTCTCCCTTTTCTTGGCCAGGGAATAGGCCAGGTAAAGTACCAGGGCCAGTTTGGCGGCCTCAGAAGGCTGGAAACTGAACCATCCCAGGGAGATCCACCTGTACACCTTGGCATTGGGATGAGACAGCCATGGCATCAAAACAGCTGCCAGAGCTGCCAGGCTCAGTATCAGGGCCGGATAAACCAGATGGCGGTATCTCTCGTAAGGAATGTTCATGGTGACCACCATCAAGACCACACCCAGCAAAGCCAACAGGCTTTGCCGCTTTATGAAATGGAAGGGGTCTCCGAATCTTTCCTGAGCCAGGACGCAACTGGCGCTGTAGCTCATGACTATGCCGATGCACACCAGGGCCAGCGCGGCCACCAGAATCGTGTAGTCATATCTTCGGATTCGTTCCACTTGCTCCCTCTCAGAGCGCCCTGGTTTTCTTCTCCAGGCGCAGGACCACTTCTTTGAAGTGGCGCCCCCTCTCCTCATAGTTCTTGTATTGATCGAAACTGGAACAGGCAGGAGACAGCAATACCGTGTCCCCAGGCCTGGCCAGTGAAAAAGCCAGCTTCACAGCCTCCTCCATATCCTTGACCATGTGCACGGGTATGGTCTTGGGAAGGGAGTTGCGAATTCTCTCGGCAGACTCCCCCAACAACACGACGGCCCGGGCTTTGTTCTTCAGGGGTTCCCCCAGCGGCTTGAAGTCTATTCCCTTGTATTTTCCCCCTCCT
Source organism: bacterium (assembly GCA_037481695.1). Taxonomy (NCBI): domain Bacteria; species bacterium. The sequence continues at coordinate 68,567 of JBBFLE010000001.1, forward strand.
ATCCAGACCACTTTGCCCTCTGGGGCCAAAATACCCGGTATGGCTGCCCCCACATTGGTGGCTTTGGAGTCATTCACAAAGCTTATCCCTTCCAACTCGGCCACCTTCTCCATGCGATGCTCCAAGCCCTTGAATTCCTCCAGAGTCCTGGAAATGGCCCACAACGGACAACCCATGGCCCAAGCGCAAAGCGCTGCGGCCATGCTGTTTTGTGCCCCATGTGGTCCGCCAAGAGATCTGTTTTGCAAGGCAAGCACATGTCTGTCTGCTCCCAGAACCAGCTCCATCTGGCCTTCTTTGAGCCTTGCCGTACCTCTTTTTCCATCCAGGCTGAAACCCCATACCTCCATGGGTGGATCTGGAGGAAGAGCCCTGAGGGCCTCTGGGTCGTCCAGGTTTACCACGGCCACGTCTCCTTTGCCTTGCATGGCGAATATCCTTGACTTGGCCCTTCGATAGTCTTCCATGGTGGGATGCCGGTCCAGGTGGTCTTCGGTCAAGTTCAGAAGAGCTGCCACCTTGGGTCTGAAAAGCTCTGTTGCTTCCAGTTGAAAGCTGCTGACCTCCACCACTGCCACCTCTGGGTCAAGTCCTGAATTCAGGACCTGGATCAAGGGGTTGCCTATGTTACCCCCTACAAAAACTTTTTTCCCCCAGGTTTCCAGGATCATGCCCACCAAGGTAGTTGTGGTGGTTTTTCCATTGGTCCCTGTGACAGCCACCATGGGCGCCTTGAGATACCAGGAGGCCAGCTCCAGCTCCCCCACCACCGGACAACCCCTCTTGAGGGCATCTTTGAGAAGCCCCATGTCAAGGGGCACGCCGGGGCTCACCACTATGCCCTGGGCCCAATGGAAGCTCTCCTCCTTATGTGGCCCGAACTCCAGGCCTATCCCTAATGGCTCCAGCTCCTGGCGCAAGCCCGGAAAACTGCTCTCCTCTGCCATGTCCACCAACCGCACAATGGCTCCTCGGCCACTAAGAAAACGAGCCACAGCCCTGCCTGTTCGGGCTGCCCCCACCACCAGGATCCTCATTCCTTTCAATTCCCAAGGTCTCATCTGCCTTATGGCCAAGCCTTTGAGCCCCCCATGGAAGCCTTTACCTCAACTTCAGGGTGCTTATGGCCAGCAACCCAAGAAAAATGGAAAGAATCCAGAATCTTACTATGATCTTGGGTTCTGCCCAGCCCTTCATCTCAAAGTGATGGTGAATGGGGGCCATACGAAATATGCGCTTTCTTCTCAGCTTGAAGGAGGAGACCTGAAGGATCACCGAGAGGGCTTCCACAACGAATATGCCCCCCACGATGGCCAGCAGAATCTCATGCTTGGTAACCACGGCCACAGCCCCCAGGGCAGCTCCCAGGGACAGGGATCCCACATCCCCCATGAACACCTCGGCTGGGTAGGCGTTGAACCAAAGGAAACCCATCCCCGCCCCCACCAGGGCACCGCACAAGACAGATAGTTCCCCCACACCAGCCACATAAGGGATTTGAAGGTACTGGGCTGTCTTGATGTTGCCACTGAGATAAGAAAAAAGTAGATAGGTCCCCGCTGCTATGGTCACAGGGCCTATGGCAAGCCCGTCCAGCCCATCTGTGAGGTTCACGGCATTGGCGGCTCCCACTATCACAAAAAGGGCGAAAGGTATGTAAAAGGCTCCCAGGTCAGGCTGGATCTCCTTGAAGAAAGGCACGCTCAGCTTGGTAGAGAAAGCAGGATAGTGAGCCAGAACCAGACCCGTGACTCCTGCGATGAGAAATTCCAGGACCAGTCTCAGCTTCCCGCTTAGGCCCTTGTGGCTTCTCTTTCTGACCACCCTGAGGTCATCCAGGAAGCCTACTGCTCCAAATCCCAAGGTGGTCCAAAGAACCAACCAGATGTACACGTTTGTGAGATCAGCCCACAACAGTGTGGCTGTCACGGCCGACAAGAGAATGAGCAGCCCCCCCATGGTGGGGGTACCTTCCTTGCTCAGGTGGGTGGCCGGTCCGTCAGGCCGAATTGACTGCCCGATGGAGAGCCTCCTGAGCTTATCTATTGCCCATGGCCCTACCAGCCAGCAAATGAGCAGGGCTGTAACAATGGCGTAGATGGTCCTGAAAGTTATGTATCTGAACACGTTGAAAAACGTGTTGTAGTCCACTAGAGAGTAAAGAAGATGATAGAGCATGATTCAGTCAGCCTCTGACAAGAAGCCCTTGAGGGCCTCCACTACTTTCTCCATGGCAGCAGCCCTGGATCCTTTTACCAGGATTCTGTCCCCAGGGAGCATCACATCCCGCAGGATCTCCCAAGCTTCCTCACAATTGCTGGCCATTAAAATGTGCATCTGTCCATCCCCGGCTGCATCATGGGCCCCCTGAGCGACCCAGGCAGCCCATTTCCCCACAGCCAAGAGCACCTTTACGCCCAGGCGGGCAGCTGTCTCCCCGAGCTCCCTGTGTGCACAGGGCGCCGCTGCTCCAAGCTCGCGCATATCTCCCAGCACTGCAACGGTTCTGCCTGAGCCTCCCTTGCAAAGAAGCTCCAGGGCCGCAGCCATGGAAACCGGGTTGGCATTATAGGTGTCGTCTATGAGAACACCCCCCCGGGACAGGTTCATGACCTTGAGCCTTCCTTCAAAGGCCGAAAAACCTTCCAGGGCATCCTTGATCTCATCCAGGGCCGCTCCCAGGACCCATGCAGCAGCAGAAGCGGCCAGGGCGGCCCTTACCATGGGCATCCCAGGGGTCTTCAAATGCAAATTGCAGGACTCTCCTGCCAGCTCTAGGCTCAATTCAGCTCCTGAGTCCCGAAAAGGCCTCACATCCACTGCCCTTACCGTGGCCCCTGGTGCAAAGCCAAAGCTCACCTTGTGGGCTTGACAGCCCCTGGCAAGCCGTACGATCCAGGAGTCATCCAGGTTCACCAGTGCCGTACCATCAGTGCCCAAGGCATGGAACAGCTCCCCCTTTTCCCTGGCCACACCTTCAAGGGAGCCCAGGCCTTCCAAGTGAGCAGGGGCCACCTGGGTTATCAGACCCAGTTGGGGACGGGCTATCTGACAGAGCCTTGCTATTTCTCCAGGCTCATTCATGCCCATCTCCAACACCACCGCCCTGTGATGCCGCCTGAGCCCCAAGAGTGTCAAAGGCAATCCTATGCGATTGTTCAGATTCCCCTTGTTCTTCAGTACAGTGCGGCTTCGCTCCAATATGGAGGCCAACATCTCCTTGGTGGTTGTCTTTCCATTGCTTCCTGTTATTCCCACCACAGGAGCTCCGTGGAGCTGCCTCCAAGTCCTGGCGATCTCCCCCAGGGCAAAAAGGGTGTCCTGCACCTCCACCAAGGCACATCTCGAGGCCTGGGGCCTGTGTATCAGTTCTCTTAGCCGCCCTTTTTCCATGAGGACCCCGCAGGCTCCCTTGGCCATTGCTGAAAGCGCAAAATCATGTCCGTCAAAACGCTCTCCCTTGAGGGCCACAAAAAGTTCCCCAGGCAGCAGAGTGCGGGTATCCGTGGAGATCCCAAGAGGTCTCATGGCAGGGTCTCCGGCCAAGAGGGTGCCTCCCGTGGCCTCCAGAATCTCCCCCAGGTTTAGAAACTCGTGTGGTGCAATACTCATGGGCCCTTTTCCAGCAAAGCTCTTCTGGCAACTTCCCTGTCGTCAAAGGGTATTCTTTTGTTGCCCAGAATCTGGTAATTCTCATGGCCTTTGCCTGCTATGAGCACCACATCTCCTGGGCAGGCATGCCCCACAGCCCACCTTATGGCCTCTTGCCTGTCCTCCAATATCGTGTAAGCAGGAACATCTATGCTCTGATGAGCATCTATCCTGCTCAGCCTTGTGCCTTGAAATCCCTTCACAATCTCTTGGATGATGGCCATGGGCTCCTCGTTTCTGGGGTTGTCGCTGGTGACAACTGCCAGATCGCAATGACGCGCAGCAGCCTGTGCCATCATGGGGCGCTTTCCACGATCCCTGTCACCGCCGCACCCGAAGACCACTATCAGCTTTGCGGAGGCCAGTTTTCTGGCAGTGGCCAGTGCTCTGTCCAGGGCATCGGGGGTGTGTGCATAGTCCACAAGCACAGTGAATCCAGAAGGCAAGTCGGGTCCATCAATCCGCTCCATCCGGCCAGGTACAGGCTTGAGCCTTCGTATCCCTTCTCGCCATTTCTCAGGTTCCACTCCCAGGGCCCACGCACATCCGCAGGCGGCCACCACGTTGAGCACGTTGGGCTCCCCAATCAAAGGGCTCTCCAGAGAGATCCTGCCTTCGGGGAAATCCAGGAGTATCCGACTGCCATCCCTACCCCCTTTCCATTCCAGGGCCTTCACATCCCCTTCACTTCCCAGCCCGTACCAAATGACCCTGGAGGAACACACCTGTGAGATCACAGGCGAGGCTGGATCATGCAGGTTTAAGAAGGCCCATCCCCCTTGGGATTCACTCTTTAGGTGCTCCTTGAAAAGGGTGGTCTTGGCCTCCAGGTAGGCCTCCATGCTTCCATGGTAGTCCAGATGATCCCTGGTAAGATTTGTGAAGATCCCCACCTGGAATCTGCAACCCAGCACCCTTTTCTGTTCCAGGGCATGGCTTGTGACCTCCATGACCACGTGGGAAATTCCCTGCCTGCTCATCTGGGCCAGGAGTCTTTGCAACTCAATGGAGTCGGGGGTGGTGTTGGAAGCTGGCAGAACATGGCCGCCCCATCTATAGGCGATGGTGCCCAAGACACCCACCTGGTGCCCCGCCGCCTCCAGAATAGCTTCCAAGACGTGGGCGGTTGTTGTCTTGCCATTGGTGCCGGTGATACCTATGAGCTTGAGGTGATTTGCAGGCTCACCGTAAAAACGGGCTGCCAGATGAGCCATGGCCCTCCTGCTGTCTGCAACTCGCAACTGTGTAAGCGTCTTGCACACGGGGTCTTGAAATCTTTCCACTACCGCAGCCACCGCTCCTCTTTGGGCGGCCTCTTGCAGGTAATCATGACCGTCTTGGGCTGTGCCGGGCACTGCAACAAAAAGGTCACCTGGCTGGACCCTGCCCGAATGGGAAGCCAGTCCCTTTACCTCCACATCCAGATCCCCTCGCACCTCGAGGATCTCCGGCAACGTGGCCAGTTCGCGCAGCCTCACGCCTGCTTCCTCCCGCACTGCAGCTTCCCCGGGCAAAGGCGCCTTTGGAACAGGCACTCTTCATGTCCCTGGGAAAGCTTCGGGGCCGGGTCTGCCCCCAATTGTTTTTAGTTACTGAAGGGTCGAGGAGGCCCCTCCCCGAGTCATCCGGCCCTTTTCACGGGCCAAAAACTGCTCCTCAGGGTAGATTCCCAAAATGCCCAAGGAGTCCCTCACTATCTCCCTGAACACAGGGGCAGCAACCTGGCCTCCATAAATGTTTCCTTGAGGCTCATCCAAGGCCACCAGCACACACACTCTAGGCGCCTTGGCCGGGGCGAAGCCCACAAAAGAAGCCAGGTATTTGCCCTTGAGATAGCCACCGTGACGTGGATCGGGCTTCTGGGCCGTGCCGGTCTTACCAGCCACCTGAAATCCTTCCACGGCTGCCTGTGCACCAGTGCCATCTGGGGAGACCACAGCCATGAGCATATCGGTGATCTGGCGGACCGTCTCGGGTGACACCACGGAGCCCAACTCCTGGGGGGCGCGGCGCTCCACGGTGTTGCCCTGGGCGTCGAGGATCTCTTTAACCACAAACGGACGCATCAGGCGTCCGCCATTGGCCAAAGCACAGAAGGCGTTTGTCAGCTGCAGGGGCGTGACAGCCACCCCCTGGCCAAAAGAGATGTTGGCCAGCTCTATGGGAGCCCACTTAGGGGGCCTCAAGAGCCCTGAAGCCTCTCCAGGGATGTCCACTCCACTGGGCCGCCCGAAGCCAAAGTTCCGAATATAAGGATAGAGCCGTTCGGCCCCCATGGATAGACCAATCTTTGCTGCCCCGATATTACTGGATTTTTGGATCACACCCACTAGGCTCAGTGTGCCGTAATGGTGGACATCGTGAATAACCTTGTCGTGGACTCGGTAAGCTCCGTTTTCGCAGAAAAGAACGTCCGTGGGCTTCCAGAGCTTTTCTTCCAGGGCTGCAGCCACCAGTATGGGCTTGAAAACAGAGCCTGGCTCGTAAGCATCTGCCACACAGCGGTTTCTAAGGGTCTCTTTGGGATATTGGAGGTACGTGTTGGGGTTGAAACGGGGAACAGTAGCCATGGCCAGGATCTCTCCTGTCCTGGGATCCATGACCACGGCCACGCCTCCTTTGGCCTTGGCCGCCTCAACCCCCTCCTGAAGGCGCTGCTCGGCACAGTGCTGGATCTCTTTGTGTATGGTCAAGACCAAGTTATGCCCGTCTTTGCGTGCCACTATCAGCCCTTCTGCCGAGGCCAGCGGCCTTCCCAAGGCATCCTGATCCACCACCAGCCTGTTGGTCTCTCCCCTGAGCAATCGGTCATACTGATACTCGATCCCATCCAGGCCCTGGCCGTCCACACCCACGAACCCCAGAAGATGAGCCCCCAGCTCCAGATTAGGGTAAAAACGCCTGGTTTCTTGCACTATCCCTACTCCCGGGAGGCCCAAGGCCCTTACCCTTGCGCTCACCGTGGGTACAACCTGCCGTTTCAGCCAGACAAAAGGGCTTTCCTGACGAAGCTTCTTGAGAATGACCTCACTGTCCATCTCAAGAACAGGGGCCAATCTTTTAGCTGTCCCTACAGGGTCTTCCAGACGGCCTGGTCTGGCATAAATGGAATCCACGGGTATGCTGATGGCCAGGTCTTCCCCATTTCGATCATAGATGCTGCCTCGGGCAGGCAGTACAGTTATCTCCCGTTGATAGATCCTTTGCACCTCCTGGCGAAGCCTCTCGCCGTGATGGATCTGTATCCTGTAGGATTGAAAAACCACCCCCGCCAATCCCAGGCTCATTAAAGCCAGTAGCAACAGGAACCTCATACGCATCCAGTCTCGCCTTTGCCGCTCTCGCTTGTTTCTCATGGCAGCCTGACCACCTCTCGGGGCTTGGGATGGCGCAGGTGAAACCTCTTGCGGGCTGCTTCCTCAAGAGCCTTAGGCGATGTGAAAGTGGCCCAGGTCAGCCTCAGGGTCCTGTGTTCCATTTGGATCCTGGCCTGCTCCCTTTGGACTTCCTCCAGAAGATATCGTTCTCGCAGCACGGAAGCCTTGCTCCACACACACAAGATGCAACCAGCCAAGAAAGTCAGCAGCAAAATGAGAATATGCACAAGATTCACATGCACCGGCAGCAAGCAGCTTATGTCCCTGGGAACGGCCCTGTTCTGTTTGGCTGGGGCAAGCACAATGGATTCCATATCAGTTTCCCCCCATCTTGTCCCAGGAGGCAGAAGGGATCTGCGGCCTGGGCCACGATCCCCGGTAATTGGAACACATATGGCGCGCCCAAAAACCTTTGGAATCCCAAAAGGAGATGGGAGCTGTTCTGAACAAGCTCTGTTGCTGAGGCAGCATCTGTTCTCTGGCCTCCATCAATGGCCCTTGATCCAGGCGTCACACTCCTGGGTTCTTTCCAAGACCCTGAGCTTGGCGCTTCTGGCACTTGGGTTTCTCTTCACCTCCTCTGCAGAAGGGGTCATGGGCTTTCGGGTGATGACTCTAAAGGGGCTTTGGAGAGATGCCTTGTCTCTCATCATGGACTTGACCAGCTTGTCCTCCAAGGAGTGATAAGTGATGACACAGAGCCTCCCGCCCGGCTCCAGGCAACGTGTGGCTGCCTCCAAACCCCTGGCGATATTGGAGAGTTCTTGGTTGACCTCCATCCTCAGAGCCTGGAACACCCTGGTGGCAGGATGAATGCGGGTGCTGCGAGGGGGCACGGCTCTGGAGACCAGCTCAGCCAGTTGGCTGGTCGTCTGTATGGGCCTGGCCCGTACGATGGCCCTGGCTATTCTGCCAGCCCAAGGCTCCTGTGCCTTGCTTCTGAACAAATCCCTGAGCTCATTTTCTGACCAGAAGTTCACTATCTGATGGGCCGTGATGGGATCATCAGGATCAAAGCGCATGTCAAGGGGACCACATCCCCTGAAGGAGAAACCTCTTGTGGCTGAGGTGAGCTGCTCATAGGAGGCTCCCAGATCTAGCAGAATCCCCTTGACCTCCAAGAACCCAGCTTCGTTTAGGATTTGCCGTACATCAGCGTAATTTCCCCTTTGGAGCACCACCCGCTCCTTGAAACAGGACAGGTTTTGCTTGGCCCGAGCAAGAGCCTCTGGATCCTTGTCGATGCCTATTAGCTGCCCAGAGGGGGAACTGCGCTCCAAGATTATCCTGGCATGTCCACCGGAACCCACCGTCCCGTCCACGAAAACACCCCCCTGGGGCCCGACATTGAGTGCTCTTGCAACCTCCTCTGCCATCACCGGAACATGGAGCTGCCCAGGATTCCCTGCCGGGGATTGGCTCTGACCTCCCAGACCTCTTGGTTTCACAACCCGTCTCAAGCTCCCGGAGGATCTCCTGGGGGCCAGCCCCATTGCAGAGCGTATGGGAACACCAGAGCCATAAAACCCCACTGTTATCACCTGCCTGGCCAAGACAGGAGCTCTCCTTTGAGGTCCCCGCCTAAATTGAGGGCGTTGAATCTCAATTCTCATGGCAAGTACTGAGCAAGCACGGTGCGCATCCGCTCCACGTTCTCCGGCTTGGGTTTCCAGAGCTGCGGAGACCAGATCTCAAATTTCTCCAGCAGCCCCACGAAGAGGGCCTCACGGCCCAACTGGGCATATTCACGTAGGTTAGCCGGGATGAGGATCCTGCCCTGGCGGTCCAGAGGGCATTCCTGAGCCCCGGAGATGAAGAATCTGCGAAATTGAACTGTCTCGGGTACAAAGCTGGGAAGGGTCTGGAGTCTCTGTTCCATCTCCATCCACTCCTCCATGGGGTACGCCACGAGACAAGGATCCAGATCATTGGTGATCATGAAGGCTTGATCATTTCGGCCGCTTATCACCTCCCGGAACTTGGAGGGTATGCTCACCCTTCCCTTGGGGTCTATGGCATGAGTGTAGCGGCCTCGAAACATGTAAACTCCCCTGGCTTGTTCTCCACTTTGAGCCACTTCACCCCACTTTTATCCCACTATAAACCACTCTGCGCCACTATAAGGAGGCAATTTGTGGTTGTCAAGAAAAAAATTGGGGTCATGTGAGGTCTTCAGAATGCTAACAGCAGAAAATGATCAGCACCAGAATCGGTGGTAAAAAGTGGGATATGATTTACGGCTTGACACAGATCCTTGGAGATGGTACGCAGGGAAAGGCCCTGGGCCCTTGCACGCTGTCTCAGGAGGTTCTCCATGGTTCAACAGGAGCGCCGCAACACCATCAGGAGGGGCTCTGACCGAGCCTTAAAGCACACTGTGGAGATCCTGAAGTTGCTGGACCGTATGTTCAAAGGCCAGAAGGTGGATTTCGGAGAATACTATGCGGACTTGGTGGGCATGCGTTCCAGCCTGGGCCGTCGGGAAGAGGACCGAGCCCTGGCCGAAGAGCTCTGCTCTGCCCTGGAAGCCCTGGCAGCTGATATCCAGGGGCTCACAGGGGAAAACAAGACGTTGCGCCGTGTGAGACTGACAAAGATGAGCGGCAAAAGGCATGCTGCTTTGGACTTGCAATCCTGTCTGGTGGGATGGGAGGAGTCCAGGCCTAGAGTTGGATCCAATTATACGGTTTTCAAGGATGAGGGAGGTGTCTTTAGATCCGCTGTTGTTATCAGGGTGGCCGAAGGGGAGTTCCAGACACGCAATTCCATCTACAAGGTGGAGATCTTGGAAGAGAGAGCCTTACCCAGCTAAGCTGGATCACTCCCCAAAATCCCTGAGGCTGGCGGCTATGCCCGTAAGTACTCGGGCTATTTTCCTTTTTTAAGACCTTAAACCACTCCTTCTTCCAATATTTTTTCTCCCCTGAAGATCCTGCCAACGTCCAAGGGGCTCAGATCCAGGCTCTGATATTTACCTGTGCGAATGAGCTCCGAGAGACCCTGCCCCACTGCAGGAGCCTGCTGCAATCCATGCCCGCTGAAGCCGGTGGCCACAAAGAAACCTTCCAGGCCCGGGTAATTGCCCAGCAGTCCATTTCGGTCCCAGGTACACATCTCGTAAAGGCCTGCCCATCCCCGCAAGAGCTTGACCCGCTCAAAGGCCCCCACCCAACGAAAGAGAGAAGGCCATATCTCATTCACAAAAAAATCCCTGTCCCAATCAAACCTGTATCCTGGCTTCTCCTCCCTGGACTTGCCCGTCAGGATTTTCTTGCCTGACTCATGTCGGAAATAAAGGGCCTCAGGGTCGATGACCAAGGGCAGATGGTAATCAAACTTTTCTGCTGGGTCAAAGCAATAGGCCATCCTTGGATGAGGTTCCACGGGTATCTCCAGCCCAGCGGTAAAAGCCAAATCCCCACTCCAGGCCCCGGCAGCCAGCACAACGCATCCTGCCTCCAAGATGCGGCCGTCCCTGGTCCTGACCCCCACCATGCGACTCCCCCTGCGAAGCAACTCCACCACATCCGCCTTGATGTAACGCATTCCCAGCGACCTGGCCTTGCGCAGATAACCCTGTAGCACACCATAGGGATCCGTGTAGCCCCCTTGGGGCCCCCAAGAAGCCCCAAGCAGGCCCTCTACCTTGAGATCTGGCACTATCTCCAAGATCTCCGAGGGCTTCAGAAGTTCCACCTGGACCCCAAGGGCCTTTTGGATCCCATGCTGACGCTGGATGCTCCCCCAGTTGCCATGATCTGCCAGGAAAAGGTAACCTCTTTGACGGAACTCTGCATGAGCGGGCTCCCCGTCAACCTCCATTTCCTGGTCGAACTGCTGGAATCTCTCCAGGCTGAAAAGACCTATACGGATGTTGATCTCTGCACTGAACTGCTGGCGGATTCCCCCTGCGCTTCGGGGTGTTGTGGCCAATTCATATGTGGGGTCTCTTTCCAGGAGGCCCACGGTGCCATCTATTCCATCCCTGAGAAGGTGGTAGGCTATGCTGGCTCCCATGACCCCGCCACCCACGATGAGCACATCCAGGGCTGTGCGACCCACCTCGTCCACCTTCCCTTGCACCTTTGTTTACCTGCAATCTCTTTCTGGTGCCTCGTAACTCCACAGATAAGTCCAGGAAGCAGAATTCATGAGTTTCAATTCTCCTGTTCCAGTATTTTTTTCAAGATGCCCACACCATGGTCGATCTCCTCTTTGCTTATGTTCAGTGCAGGAGCGAACTCCAGGGCGTTTCCCATGGATCTTATGATGAGGCCCTTCTGCCTGGCCTTATAAACCAGCCGAGCCATTCTCTCCATGGGGAAGGGGCTCCTGGTCTTCTTGTCTTGGGTCAAATCCAGAGCCAGCCACAGGCCTGTGCCCCTGGCCTCTCCCACCACAGGGTGACATTCCAGCTCCTTCAACCTCTCCAGGAAATAACTCCCTGTTTCCATGGCCCTTTCCACCAGGTGTTCCCTTTCCATTATTTCCAGGTTCTTGAGGGCTGCAGCGCAGGCTACTGGATGGTTACCGTACGTGTGAAGATGGTTTAGAACCTGGATAGGCTCCACCACTTGTTTGCTGCAACCCACGGCTCCCAGGGGCACGTAACCGCTGGAGATGCCCTTGGCCATGGTCATGAGGTCGGGTTTGATCTTGAAGTGTTCTATGCCGAACCAAAGCCCTGTTCTGCCAAAGCCACAGATGACCTCGTCATCTATGAGCAACACTCCATACCTGTCGCAGATTTCCCTGACCAAGGGCCAGTATTCTTCGGGAGGTGCACATGCTCCAAAGCCCTGCTGGATGGGCTCTCCTATGAAGGCCGACACCTGATCCGGGTCCTCAAAGAGGATTAGTTTCTCTATGTCCCTGGCGCAGGCCAGATCGCAGGCAGGATAGCTCAGGTGAATGGGGCAGCGATAGCAGTAAGGAGACTCTGCAAAGATCACGCCCGGACCCAGAGGTTCCATGATCTGCCGCATGGGCAATACGGTGCCCAGGGCTCTCAGGGCCCCACCCGTCACTCCGTGATACGCCCCCCTTCTGGAGATGATCTTGTGTCTTGTCTTTTCCCCCTTGAAGTGTTGTGAGTGACGGGCCAACTTGAAGGCCGTTTCCACAGCTTCCGAGCCACCGCTCACAAAGGTGAACCATTGAAGCTCCCCAGGCACGAGCCCGGCCAGTTTCTGGGCCAACTCCAATGCGGGTTCATTGGCATATTGCATGGGAGTAATATAGGGAAGCTTCACAATCTGCTCGTAAACAGCCCGGGCTATCTCCTCCCTACCGTAGCCCACGTGCACGGGCCTGGTGTTCCCCGCGGTCAGATCCAGGTACTTCTGACCCTGCTTGTCCCAAAGCCACACCCCTTCCCCCTTGACCATCACCAAGGCTCTTTCCCACTCCGCTTTGGCCGTACGCTGTAAGATCAGATGTCCGCCCATACATCACCCCCGTTTTCTACATTCTCTGTACATTTCCGCGGCATTGTAAGAACTCCTCACTAGAGGCCCACTGGCTACAAAGGAAAATCCCATTTTCAGCCCTGTTTCTCTCCAGGAATCGAACTCCTCGGGTGGGACGTAACGCTCCACTGGCAGATGCTGCTTTGAGGGGCTCAAGTACTGACCCAGGGTCAGCAGCCTGCAGTCCTTGTCCAAGAGATCCTCCAAGACCTTTTGCACCTCCCAGGGTTCTTCCCCCAGGCCCAGCATGAGCCCGCTCTTGGTGAGAACTCCAGGAGCCAAGGCACGGGCCCTTTGCAGAAGCCCAAGAGACCTGCTGTAATCGGCCTGAGGTCTGACTCTGGGATAAAGTCTTAAAACGGTCTCCAGATTGTGGTTCAAAACATGGGGCCCTGCTTCCAATACCTTGGAGAGGGACTCCTCTGAGCCCTTGAAGTCCGGCACCAAAACCTCCACCTTGGCTTGAGGCAAAATGGCTCGTATCTCCCTTATGGTCTTGGCGAAATGGGCCGCCCCGCCATCGGGGAGGTCATCCCTGGTGACCGAGGTGACCACCACATACTCCAGGCCCATGGAGCGAGCAGCCTCTGCCACCCTCCTGGGCTCATCAGGATCTGGCGGGCCCTGGGGCCCGTGGCCAACTGCGCAAAAGCCGCAGTTCCTAGTACAGCGGTCCCCAAGTATCAAGAAAGTGGCGGTGCTGTTGGAGAAGCACCTTCCCTGATTGGGACAGTGGGCCTCCTGGCAAACGGTGTGGAGCCGTGCTTGGTGGAGGAGGACTTCAACCCTCCTGTAAGTTGCCCCGGATGGCAGCCTTATTTTCAACCATGGCGGCTTGGGCTTGGTTTCCATGAGACTCAGGATACCACGAATCCCTCTGCTCTTGGACTGCTTTGCTTTCAGCCTTGTAACTCCTGGAAGAGAACTCTGTGGCCTGGAAGAGCCTCTGTTGCTGGTCTGTGGGAAAAAAACAAGGCCGAGCCCCCTTGTTTGAACAATTCCAGACCAGGGACCTGAAGGCTGGAATCCAATATCCCCCACACACCCTGGGCGGAAGATTGCCGGCCTCAGGCCTGGAGGGCTAGCCTCACCATATCTTAGGACGAGCTTACTCATGCTCACCTGGCACATCTAACAAGATCCACCAGTTCCTGCAGAGATATCTCCTCCAGACACACGTGGAAGACCGCCTCCATGTGAGACTTGGCGTGTTTTCGCACCTGCTCCATGGAGGCTCTTTTCCCCAGCCTTTCCATGGAGGTCATCCGGATACCTGGGAGGCCGCAAGGGTCTATCCATGAGAAAGGGGTCAAATCGGTTGCAACATTTAAAGCAAATCCATGGAAACTTATGCCCCTTCGAACCGCTATGCCCACGCTTCCCAACTTTTCCATACCCACCCAAACCCCACGATTCAAGGAATTGCGGCAGGCCTCGATCCCCCAATCCCTTGCTATCCCGATCATGACCTCTTCGAGTGCCCCCACGAAATCCACCACCTTCCAACCATTGGCTCTAAGATCAACCACAGGATAGCAAACCAGTTGTCCCGGGCCGTGGTACGTTATGAGCCCACCTCTTTCTACCACCCTGAGCTCATACCCTCTGGCCTTCAGAAAGGCCTCTTCCACCCTGAGGCCTGTGAGATCCCCCCTGCGCCCCACCGTGAAAACCGCTGGATGCTCCAAAAGCATCACCACATCAGGGCATCCTGGGTGATCCTTCCTGGCATCCACCAGGGCCAGCTGAAGTTCCCAGACCTGCTCATATTCCAGGGAGGGAATTTCCAGAACCCTCCATGTTCTGGTTTGTTTCACCATGGCAACGCCCTTGAGAAATGAACTCCAAGGAGTCCCAAGAGATGAAGACCTGAGCCAGGAAAGCAGCTCGCCTGGAGCGCCCAACTGAGTTTGGTGCCACTGTCATTTGTCTCAGATATCATACCATGAGGACCTCTTTCCTTCCCAGACAGGCTCCTTGGGGCCTTGTGCTGTATCACTCCAATCCAGAGGGAAAACCCAGGCTCCACGGTGCGCAAAAGATAACCAGCGGTCAGCTCAAGATCCTGCCACAATTGCAACAACCAGACTTGACCGACAAACCGGGTTATGGTAAGCACTCTCGGCGGGGTTGCCTTTCAAGTTCCTCTTCCATTAGTGACCTTGAGCCGATCTTCCTGTGTCCGATCCTGTTGCTGAAATCCCCCGAGGCTCTGTTTTAATCACTGGACAAAGGAGGTGATGGGACAAAGAAGATGCCTATTCTTGGGCGTGGTTAGACTTGGAAATCGATCTGAAGGAAAGGAGGGTCCGCAATGGCGCAAAGGTCCGAGCAATCCACTTTCGATTTCCTCAAAGAATGGGGCGATGCTCTCACCCGATGGTCGGAAAGATGGATCCCCGACGCCTTGGTAATAGTTTGGATCCTTAGCATAGCCACCTTTATCATGGCCCTCGTATGGGGAGATACCACGCCCAAGGGTGCGGTGGTGGCCTGGGGCAAAGGATTCTGGGCACTGCTTTCTTTTGCCATGCAGATGTGCCTCATCATGATGACAGGATATATCCTAGCCTGCTCGCCCCCTGTCAGGAAGCTCCTGGACGGGCTCTCGGGGCTCACCAATCCCCAAAAACCCTGGCAGGCCATAGTGGCCATGAGCCTCTTTTCCATGATAACGGCCTGGATCAATTGGGGCTTGAGCCTCATCTCCAGCGCCATGTTCGCCCTGTTCCTCGTGAGGCGTAACCCCAATAGCGATTACAGGCTCCTTGTGGCAGCAGCTTATCTAGGGTTAGGCTGCACCTGGCACTCCGGACTTTCGGGCTCGGCCACCTTGCTTGTGAACACCCCCAACAACTTCCTGATTCAGTCCAAACTCCTGGACAGCACCATCTCCACCACAGAGACCATATTTACCGGATTCAACCTTATCATGACCTTGATAGTGCTGGTGGTTATCACTGCGCTTATGGGTCTGATGCATCCCAGGCCAGAGAGAACCTACAAGGTGCAGCCTGAGCTCATGGAGAAGCTCAAGCTCTATGAGGCCCCCCAGAAGCCCACAGGGAAACTAAGCCCATCCCAGTGGATGAATTGGTGGCCTGGCTTCAATCTCATAGTTGGTATCGGTGGGCTCTTGTGGCTTCTTTGGGAGGTCTTGCAAAAAGGAGTGGCCCAGTCCATAAACCTGGACAACATTAACCTCTTCTTCCTCATGCTGGGAGTCTTGTTCCACTGGCGGCCTTGGAGCTTTCTCAAGGCCACCGAGGATGCCGGCAAGGCCGTTTGGGGTATAATAATCCAGTTCCCCTTCTATGCCGGAATCTTCGGGCTTTTCAAGTTCACGGCCCTGGCCACGGTGTTCACCAAGGCCTTTGTGGCCATCTCCACATCCGGAACTTACTTGCTTTTCACCTATTGGTATGCAGGGCTGCTCAATTACCTGGTGCCTTCAGGGGGCTCTGAGTGGGCAATCACCGCCCCTTACCTGATCCCCGCAGCAAAAGAGCTGGGAGTCAGCATTCCCAAGACTGTGGTGACCTATGCCTGGGGGGACATGATGACCGACATGATCCAGCCTTTCTGGGCCATAGCCATGCTGGCCGTAGCTAAACTGGAGTTCAGGGAGATAATGGGCTGGCTCATGATGGTTTTCTTTGTGTACTTCATAATAACCTCTATTGGATTTCTCATCTATCCCTGGATCTGAACCGCATTTTCAGCCCGCATTGTTCCAGTTCAAGGAATAATGCGGGCTGACCTCATGAAATCCTGGAAAGAACTGATTTGTGCCCAAGGGCTAGGCGTAAATGGCAGGCTCTCTCTGGATCCGCCTGAGGGCAAGTTTTGCAGTATGGGCCAATGCGGGGTGGGTTTCTCCCAGATCGCAAAGCTGCCTCAAGTGATCAGCTGTTCTGAGGATCAGGGAAACCAGGTCTCCCTCATCCAGGCTCACAGAGCCCGTGAGCTCTCTCCAGCTAAGTCCCTTGGCCCAGAGATAAACTGCTGCAGCCGACCAAAATTGAAGCACAGGAGTCCTGAAACCCTCCTCGCTCAAGAGCCTGCCCATCTCGTGGATGGCCCAAAGAAGCTCATCAAAGGCCTCGGCCATTTCCCTCAGATCCTGCGCCCTGACCAAAACCTCTCGATCCCTGTCCAAAACAAATGGGGCCATGAGCCCTGCCAAGACCGAGGCCGGCCTGTCCTGGAACACCCCTTTTCTGATGGCCTCGGCCACCAGCACCGGATGGTCCAGCCTGAGCCTGGAAGCCCAACGCCCCTGTGGTGTAAGCCTGTTGTTCTCATCCACGAAGCCTGTGTTCTTGAGAAAAGTCAAATGATCCAGGAAGCTCTCCCAGAGCCAACCCGAAACACTGGAATCACGTTTTTTCTTGCCCAGGCCCCAAAAGGATTTCTCCTTGGGCTTAACAGCAGCCTCTTTTCTTAGTTTTTCCCATGCTGCCTCATCCAGTGCTTCCAGTATGGCCTTGAGTGTTTCAGGGTCCTCGTCTGATGGGAGATCCAATCTTCGGGGCAACAAGGCCCTGACATCCTTTAGATGTATTCCTCTTAGCACCAAAGAACCCTTTCTGATCTTGGGCCTTCGTCCCAGCCTGTGGGCCATGCAAAGGGGCTTACCCCTTCTCTCTGCCATTCGGATGGCCACAAAGACAGATCCATTGCTGTGCAAAAAAAGTCTTCCCCTGGTGAGTCTTTCCTTGAGTAAAGGGGTGGAATGTTCCCAAAGAACACCTCTTGTCTTTTGCCTTTCAAAATTGCCTTGGAGTTGCTGCTGCCTCTGTGTCCACAGATCAATACCCTGCACTGTGGCTAGGGAACGTTCCAGGATTCCCCTTATCTCCTCTGGTCCTTGGGAAAGCAGCAGATTCAACACCATGGAGAAGTTTATTTGTATCTGGCTCTTGAGGGGGTCTGGGGGGCTTCTAAGGAGGGTGGAAACTGCCATCAAATCCTGGTGGCGGCCAGGAAGAAAAAGAGCGAATCCAAGCCTGTCCTTACCCCTGCGGCCTGCTCTGCCTGTCATCTGTTGAAGCTCGGTGGCAGTGAGAGGCACAAACTCCCGTCCGTTGAACCTGTCACTTTGGGGAATGACCACGGTTCGGGCCGGAAAATCCACGCCCGCGGCCACCGTGGAGGTAGAAAATATGGCCTCCAGATGTCCTGAATTCATGAGCCTCTCCACCACCAGCTTCCACTGGGGCAGGTGGCCCGCATGATGGGAAGCCACCTTGTGGCGTAACACAGGCCCGAATTGCTTGTGGCTTCTTAGGATGGGAAATTCTTTGAGTAGTGGCTCCACAGCCTCCCATATCAGTTCCTGTTCCCAAGGTGCTCTAGCCGGTGCCCTAAAGGATTCCACTGCCCTGTCGCAGTCAGCTCTGCTCTTGAGAAAGAATATGGCTGGAAGCATCTCTAGGTTTCTCAGTCCCTCCACTATCTCCTCGAAGCTAAAGGTCTTCTGAGTCCCTCGAGCCCCTGAGATTACTTCCCGAATGTACTTGGCTGCCTCTGGACCCAGTCCTCTTTTGGCCAAGAGCAATCCCAGACGGCCTTGAGGATCCAGGAAAAGCGGGTAAAGAGGCACTGGCCTGCCCTGAGATCTCACCAGGGCGCAAGCCTGACCCCTTATGCTCTCCAGCCAGGAACATATCTCCTCAGGATTTCCCACAGTGGCCGAAAGCAGCAAGAGCCTTACCCTCACAGGCAGATAAATCAGCACCTCCTCCCACACTACCCCCCTTTCCGGATCGCTCAGATAATGGGCTTCATCCAGCACCACCAGGTCCACACCCAGATCCAAACCCTTGTCCATGGCGTCGTATAGCTGATTCCTCAGGATTTCCGTGGTACCTACTATGATGGGAGCCTCTGGGTTTTCCTTTCGGTCGCCTGTCAGGATACCCACCTTGGCCGCCCCGAACTCTCTGCAAAACTCCTCATACTTGGCATTGGAAAGAGCCTTTAGGGGGGATGCGTACCAGCTTCTACGGCCTGAGGCCAACATACGCGCCATGGCCTGGGAGGCGATCCAGGTCTTTCCCGCCCCTGTGGGAGCACTTACCAAAACATCTGAACTGGCTACCAACTCCAAAGAGGAGAGCTGAAAGGGATCCGGCTTGAAGGGGGCAGTTTCCGGCACCCCTATTTGTTGCAGGATTTTCTCCAGGGCTCGGCAGGGAACCAATGATCTAGGAGAGCCCTTACGGCCTGCTCCCCCTCTGGCTGCCTTGCCGGGGTTGCCTGGCCCTTTTCTGTGGTGAAAGGGGACAGCCCTTCTATTCCTCCCTGCTCTGCGCAAGTTCCTCCAAGCCCTCTCTCAGAAGCAAGGCCTCTTCCCAAAAGTCCTGCAGTGTGTAGACATCCGGCTCACAGGAAAGGTATTCCCACTCTCTTGCCACGCAAGACTTGGGAATCACAGCCTTTCTTTCCATGGGTTTCCTACCCCAGGAAAAAGATACAATGCTTATATGCTCTACCTTGAGCACGACTGAGCCTTCCTGCACCTGCCCCAAATCACTCAAGGGCCCCGAAAAAAACAAAGGTTTAAGAAACTCCCCTTGCAAATCCAATCCTGGCTTCGGCCGCCTGAGTCCCCTTTTTCCCCAGGAGAGGATCCGAGGCTTGTTATTCCATGGAAATCCAACCTGTCAAAACACGATTACCCATTTCTCACCAAGGCATATCCCCCAGCTCAAAGCTGGTTTCCAAAGCTTTTTTTACATTATCACCTTCCCAAGAGCCTTGCCAGTCTAAGGAATTTCTTAAACTCGTCTCCAGCAGTCCTGGCACCCATCATTCATGATCAAATGTGGGATGATAGACTCGGAGCTGCCACTGCTTTTTGGGGGAGGGCAATGCTAGAATAAGACCCGTTGGAAAAGGGGGCTGGGCTTCATGATGTGGTCAGCACGAGGGCGGAGGGTTGGGATGCTGAAGCGGGAAGGGAGGCTGTCATGGAGTTCCTGCAAGTTACTTTCGCTGTTTCCGGGGTTACCACTTGGGTTTTCCTGCCACCCCTTGTGGCCTTCTTGGTTTCCACCCTTACATCCATGGGAGGGGTATCTGGCGCCTTTTTGCTTCTCCCATTTCAATTGAGCGTGCTTCACTTCACAGCCCCCTCGGTGAGCGCTACCAACTTTGTTTATAACATAGTGGCCATCCCCAGCGGGGTTTACAGGTACATCCGGGAGGGCCGAATGGCCTGGCCTCTTACCTGGGTGGTCCTATCGGGCACCCTGCCAGGGGTTTTTTTGGGGTATTACCTGCGGGTTCTTTATCTTCCCAATCCCAAGGCATTTAAGTTGTTTGTGGGGTGTGTGCTCCTTTACATAGGGGGAAGACTTCTTTACGAGATGACTCCCAGAGCCAAGAAGGGCAAGAAGGAAATGAAAGCCCTCGAAGAGAAATTCCAGGAGCACGCCCGAAGACTCCGGGAAGCCCATGCAGCTCGTCTTTCAGCCGGTCTGCCTCCGGAGGCAGTGGTCAAGACCTTGGATTGGTCCCTCAAGAGGGTAGTGTACGAGTTCTGGGGACAGAGATTCTCTTTCAGCACACCAGGAATGTTTTTTCTGGCCTTTTTGGTGGGGGTGGTGGGAGGCACTTATGGAATAGGCGGCGGGGCCATAATCGCCCCCTTTTGCGTGGCTGTTTTTCAGCTTCCCGTGTATACGGTTGCAGGAGCTGCCCTCATGGGTACTTTTCTGACCTCCATCGCTGGAGTGGTTTTCTATAGCCTCATTCCCGCCACTTCAGGGCTGGCCACATCCCCTGATTGGGCCTTGGGCTTTCTTTTTGGGGTGGGGGGATTTGCGGGAATGTACTGTGGAGCCCGGCTTCAGAAATTCATGCCTCAAAGCGCCATCAAGCTGATCTTGGGATTTCTGATCATGGCCTTGGCAGCAAATTACATAGTGCAATTTTTCTGCTGAAGTAAGGACATTACAGGAAAGCTGCGGGCTTTGTCTCCAAGGCAGTAGGTTTTGTGCTGCCCCTCCCAAAAGAAATCTCCAAACCAATGACTCATCTCCAAAGGGCATTGCTTGGAGCAGCCATGATGCTTTAAGTGGCTTGACATAAAAAGGCCCATGGGGACTAAAGACCAGAGTCTGTGTTTCCGATAAGAACTTGGGGAAAAGGACCCTGAAGGGATTTGTAAGGCCAGTGGACTACGAATTTCTAAACACGCTTTTCACTTGACCTCCATTGCTGGAGCCCTTTTGGAGGAGACAGATGGGAGCCCTGGCAGAAAAGAAGGAAATTTCAGGGACAGGCCCCCTTGGAAAGGAATCCCAGGATAAAGTTGAAGGAACTGCTATACGTTTTGATTCCACTGGGGGAACATGCCGGGTGCTGGTGGTAGATGACGAGGAGCCAGTGCGGGTTCTTCTGGCCCGGATCCTAAGGCCTGAGGGGTACCTGGTGGAGCTGGCCTCCTGTGCCTCAGAGGCAAGGCAGCTCATGGCCCAGCGATCCTTTGACTTGGTGCTTTGCGACCTTACCATGCCAGGTGAATCCGGCATGGATCTGGCCGGCTGGATTCTCCAAAACAAGCCCTCCAGTGCCCTGATCATAGTCTCGGTGGTCTCGGATCCCAGGATGGCAGAGAAACTCCTGGACTTGGGAGTATATGGATATGTTCCCAAGCCTTTCACACAGGAGGCCATCCTCATAGCCATGGCTGGAGCCCTGAAGCGCAAGAAACTGGAGGAAGAAAACGCAAGCTACAGGAGATGCCTGGAGAAAAAAGTAGAAGAAAAAACCGCCAGCTTGCAATCCACCATAGTAAAACTGCGCAAGGCCCAGCAAGCCCTTAAAAGAAGCCGGGAAAGGTACCGCAGCTTGTTCGAGGGTGTGCCCATTGGGATCTTCCGCACAACCCCTCAAGGAAGAATTCTAGATGCCAACAGCGCCCTTGTTCACATGCTGGGGTTTACCAACAAGCAGGAGCTCCTTCGGACCAATGCTGTCAAGCTCTACGCAGATCCGTCGGAACGCCTGAGGTGGAAACAGGCCATCCAACAGGCAGGCGTGGTGAAGGGATTCCACAAGGAACTCAGGCGAAATGACGGGAAAACCATCTGGGTGGAGGACAACACCAGGGCTGTGAGGAACAACAAGGGGCAGATCATCTGCTTCGAGGGCACCATTGAAGATATAACCCAGAGAAAGCTCATGGAGCTGGCCCTAAAGAGCAGCCAGCAGCGCTTCCAGGAGCTTTTTGATCTGGCTCCTGTGGGTTACTTCGAATATGACCGCTACGGCCGAATATTCAACGTGAACCGCACCCAGCAGGAGATGCTCGGTTACAGCAGGGAAGAGCTCATAGGGCGCTATGTCTGGGAATTGTTCGCGGAGCCCGAGCCTGGACGAAGCCAGATCCTGGCCAAATTGGCAGGGGCTTTGCCTCCAGCCCATGGCCTGGAGAGGTACTACAGGCGCAAAGACGGCTCATTGCTGGTGGGATTGATCCAGGACAAGCTCCTCTTGGATGCCCAAGGCAGGGTTCAGGCCATACGCTGTACTGTTCAGGACATCACGAAGCGCAAGGCCATGGAAGACAGCCTCAGGAAGGCCCACGACGAGAAAGAGCTCCTTCTTTCGGCCATATCTTCGATCCTGATAGGGGTATCCAAGCATGCGATGGTGACAGAGTGGAACCAGGCCGCTACACGCATCTTGGGACTAAGCAAGGAGCAGGCCCTTGGAGTCCATCTCAAAGACCTGGACGTAAAGTGGGATATGAGATCTGTGGAAGAAGGGTTCAAGCGATGTTTGGAGTCCAGGGAGTTATACCGTTTAGAGGAAATCACCTTTACGAGCCAGGAAGGCAAGGAAGGTTTTCTCAGCTTGAGTTTCAGTCCCATGGGGCGGCCTGGGGAAGACCCGGATGGAGTTCTTATCCTTGGGGAGGATATCACCCAGAGAAGAATCATGGAAAGACAGCTGGTGCAGGCTCAAAAACTGGAATCCATTGGTCAGCTGGCAGCAGGCATAGCTCATGAGATAAATACCCCCATTCAGTACATAGGCGACAACACACGCTTTCTCCAAGAAGCCTGGAAGGAAATTCTTCCTTTTCTGGAAAACTGCATGGATCTTATAAGGCGCACCAAGCAGGAGCCAGAAGGTGTTTATGATTTGCTCAAGGGCCTTGAAACTTCTGCGGAGAAAGCCGATCTGGATTACTTGAGGGAGGAGATTCCCAAGGCAGTGGAACAGAATCTATATGGCGTGGAGAGGGTAAGCCGCATCGTGAGGGCCATGAAGGAGTTCTCTCACCCCGGGAAGAGGGAAAAGAGCAGCGTGGACATCAACAAGGCCCTGGAGAGCACCATCACGGTCTCCAGGAACGAGTGGAAGTACGTGGCCGAACTGGTGACCGAGCTGGATCCCTCCCTTCCACTGGTACAATGCGATCTAGGGGAAATCAACCAGGTGTTCTTGAATCTCATAATCAATGCTGCACATGCCATCGGGGATGTTGTGAAACAATCCTCTCAGGAAAAAGGGCTCATAAGGATCTCCACCCATAACAAAGGATCATGGGTGGAAGTCAGAATTCAGGATACTGGCACAGGCATTCCCGAGGCCATTCGTTCCAAGATCTTTGATCCCTTTTTCACCACCAAGGAGGTGGGAAGGGGCACAGGCCAGGGCCTGGCCATATGCCACTCGGTGATAGTCAACAAACTGGGAGGCAGTCTGGACTTCGAAAGTGAAGTGGGTGTGGGAACCACTTTCATCATAAGAATTCCGGCTGTGGTCCCGGAAAGTGCTAGCAGGAAAGCATCATGAAGCCCAGGCTCCTTTTTGTGGATGACGAAAGCAATATTTTGCAAGGACTTGCCAGGATGCTTCGCCCCATGCGGCAAAGATGGGATATGGCCTTTGCAGGAGGGGGCAAGGAAGCTTTGGAGCTATTGGCCAGGGATCATTTCGATGTGATAGTAACGGACATGCGCATGCCTGGCATGGACGGCTCCAAGCTGTTGGAAAAAGTCAGGGAGCTCTACCCCCACATGGTTCGCATAGTACTTTCAGGCCACTCGGATCAGGTGATGATACTTCGCTCGGTGGAGGCAGCTCACCAATACCTTGCCAAGCCTTGCGATGCAGAGCTACTGGTGGAGACCGTGGAAAGAGCCCTGGAGCTCAGGAGGCTCCTGTCAAGCCAGGAGGTTCAGGCTTTGGTCTCCAGTCTGGGAGCACTTCCCAGCCTGCCTTCCCTTTATCGGGAGATAATGGCAGAGCTTCAAGCCCCCGAGCCTTCTCCCCAGAAGGTGGGAGAGATTGTGGCCCGAGATTTTGCCATGGCAGCAAAGATCCTTCAACTGGTAAACTCGGCGTTTTTCGGGCTATTCCGGGAAGTCCACCATCCAGTGGAGGCAGTGCGGTACCTGGGCATAGAAACCATCAAGGCCCTTGTACTTTCCCTTCACCTTTTCTCTGAGTTGAAGCCCGGGCTCTTGCAGGGCTTTTCAGCCGAAAAATTGTGGGAGCACAGTTTTCAGGTTGCAATGGCAGCCAAACGCATAGCCTGGAGGGAAACCCACGATCCTAGCACCTGTGAGGCAGCCTTCACCTCAGGTCTATTGCATGACACGGGCCGCCTGGCCTTGGCCGCCTCTTTGCCGGATCAATACACTCAGGTGCTCAAAAAGGCCCAAGAGACCTCAATGATGCTTTGGAAAGTGGAAACCGAAGCCCTGGGGGCTTCCCATACAGAGGTGGGAGCTTACCTCATGGGCATCTGGGGGCTACCTCAGGACATAGTGGAGACCATTTGTTTTCACCACTGTCCATCCAGGAGCTTGCATGCCAAGGCGGGTTTCTCTGCCATCACCTCGGTCCATGCAGCGGAAGCCTTGCTTCAGGACCCCGAGGAAACATGCTCCCAAGAGGGGCAAGAGTGCATAGATCGAGATTACCTCCTGACAGTGGGCAAACTTGGGGAATTGCCAGAGTGGGATATGCTGTGCAGGGAGGTGGGAGGAGAGGCCCATGGTTGAGGAACGGATTCTCTTGGTGGATGACGAAACCAATGTGCTGTCAGCTTTGGAAAGACGGTTGCGAAGCCGCTTTCGCATAGATACCTCCTCGCATCCTCTTGAGGCTCTGGAGAAGGTCAAGGCCGTGGGCCCATACGCTGTGGTGGTCTCGGATCTGCGGATGCCGGAGATGAATGGAACGCAACTGCTTAGAAAAATAAAAGAGTTGTCCCCAGAGACTGTCCGCATAATGCTGACTGGTTACGCTGACCTGGACACTGCCATGGAAGCAGTAAACGAGGGAAATGTGTTTCGCTTTCTCACCAAGCCTTGTCCAGCGGAAGTCCTGGAGAGGACCATCGGGGCAGGCCTGGAGCAGTACAGGTTGGTGCGCGCCGAGCGGGAGCTGCTGGAGCAGACCCTGAAAGGCAGCATCCGAGTCCTCACGGAGTTGCTCTGTCTGCTCCATCCCGAGGCCTTCGAACGTTCCCACAGAGTCACCCGGCTTGCAGCCCAGGTGGCGAGAGTCATGGAGTTGAAGGAAATCTGGAAGGTGGAGACCGCTGCCTTGCTCTCCCAAATCGGATGGGTTACCCTGCCTGAGCAACTCCTGGAGAAGCTCAAAGAGGAAACGCAGCTTTCTGGTGAGGAGCAGCGTCTTTTTGAGCGGCACCCTTTTGTGGCCTCCAATCTCATCGCACACATCCCCAGGCTGGGGGAAATAGCAGAGATAATCAGCCTTCAAGAAAAGCGCTTCGATGGCTCAGGTTTTCCTGAGGGTCCGCTGATCGGTGAGGACATCCCAGTGGAGGCCAGGATTCTGAAGGCCATTCTGGACTTCGATCTACTGACTCAGAAGGGCCAGACCAGGGAGCAGGCTTTGGAGACACTGAGAAGCCGCACCGGTTGGTACGATCCCACGGTGCTCGCGGCCCTGGATGCTGTTCTCAACGCCTCCAATAAGTATGTGGTGAAGGCCCTGGCCTTAGCTGAGTTGACGCCGGGAATGATCCTGGGGGAGGACGTAAAGAGCAAAGAGGGGACCCTTCTTCTGGCCAAGGGTCGTCACATCACACAACCCATCCTGGAGCGGCTGGGTGCGGTGGCAAGAGCCTATGGTCTGGAAGAACCTCTGCGGGTCCTGGTGCCCATGGAATGGGTGCTCCAGGGTGAGGCAACCCCTTGTTCGCCACCTTGGACCTCCACCAAAGCATTGTAGCTCCAGCACCAAAGCTGATTCGCCTCGGGCCAGCAGAGGTGTGGATCTTTTGGCAGACGGGCCAGGATTCGAACCTGGATAGTGGGATCCAAAGTCCCAAGTCCTGCCGTTGGACGACCCGTCTGCAGTTCCCAAACGGCCTGTTCTTTAAATTCATTATGCTATCACAACCTGGACCAGCCCCACAACAACCCAGCCCTGGAACCTTCCCCCAAGTCTGACAGCCCTCTAGCCTGGTCCATTTCCCAGGATCCGTGATGTCGGGGCTACGCCCCAGAGCCCCCTTACCCATCCCCAGGCCTATCGAATCAAAACCCTGACCTGTCCCTTTCTTTCCACTTGCAGATTCTCTGCTGTGCCAAGCCTCGAGCTTAGATCCTCGCCGTCGGCCTGCACAGGGCTCTTTCTTGGTAGCCGGATCTCCAACCTCCTGGCTTTTACCCTCCACCAGTGATCTTGCAGGCCGAGCTTGGCAAAGGGTCTGGCCCGGGTGGCCATGAGCTCCACATAGTGACGCATGTGGCTGAAAATGGTCACCTCCAAGAGCCCATCACCCAGGCTGGCCCTGGGCTCCATGAGAGCGCCTGCAGCGTAATAGGGGGTGTTTGTAAGAGCCAGCACCCTTGCCCCACCCACCAATTTCTCAAATCTTCCTCCAGAGGCATCCTCCCAGCTCAATAGCGTGCCCTCAGGTATGCGCTCTGCCATGAGACTCATCCATACGGCTATGTACAAGGCAAAGTAAAAGGCCCTCTTGCCCATGTGCTGCCTGGCCTCTATCCATTGGCGGATGCGGCAGAATCTCTTTACCACGGCTGCATCTAGCCCCAGGCTGGAGTAATTGCTGAAACAGAGCTTGTCCCCAAGGCCCCAAAGATCCACCTCAACGGTCTTTTCCCCTTGCACATAGGCCAGAACCTCTTCTGGATGCCACGGTCTTCCTTCATAAAGACCCAGACTTCTGGCCATGTCGTTTCCGGTTCCCAGCGGCACGATCCCCACAGGCATGGACAGCCCCAAATGCCAACAGGCCTCCAGCACCTGGCTCACCGTTCCATCCCCCCCTACCACCACCAGGCTCTTCATTCCGGGTGCCATGAGACCTATCTGTTCCTGCAGGTTCCACTTTCTGGTGGGCTCCACAAGCAACTTGTCCTCAGGTCCCAGTCTGGAACTCAGCTCCCTCAAGGCAAAGAGGAACTGGGCTCCTTTTCTGTTGCCGGCGTGCGGATTTACCAGAATCAGGGCCCTCATGAATTCCCATTTCCTCCTTTGATCCAGTGGCTCAGGCCATGATTCATCTGCTCAACTCCCACCTCTGTTACTCTTGGGTCCTTCCAGAATGCTTTTCCCACGCTGTCTGGCTTCTTTCTGTAGATCCACCGAGAGATCAGACTCATCAACTATCTCTTGGCCCAAGATGCTTTCCAACACATCCTCCAATGTGACCACTCCTGCCACACCCCCGAACTCGTCTACCACAACAAAAAGGTGTTCCCTGCGTTCTATGAACTGTTGCAACAGTATGTCGGCGCTGGCCATTTCCGGCACCATGTGAACCGGCCTGAGGAAGTCCGAAAGCAGTTTCTCTTCTGCCCCTTCTGCAAGTGCGACCAGCACATCCCTCCTGTGGACCAGCCCAACTATGCTATCCAACTCCCCCTGGTGCAAAGGCACCCTGCTATGAGGCCAGGGCCACAAGGGGGATGCCTCTTTAGCCTCTTTGAGGCTCAAGTCCTTGCAGAGGGCAAAAACTACGGTGCGCGGCGTCATAATTTGTCTGGCGGTCACGTTTCTGAGGCTCAGGATGTTCTTTATGACAACCTCCTCCATGCTCCTCAAAACTCCTGACTTGCGCCCCAGTCTAGCCATGAGCTGGAGTTCCTCCACCGATATTCTCCTGTCCTTGGACTGTCCCATCCACCTGGTCAACAGCTCGCTGGCAACAGTAACAGGCCAAAGGATCCAGGTCAGTATTTCCAATGGCCATACCAATGGCCTTGCCAAACCCCTCGCGTACCTCACCCCCAGGGTCTTTGGTACAACCTTGGAAAAAAAGAGAATCCCTGCGGCATATATTGCAGAGAAAAACGGCAGCCATCCCCCCCCCAGCACCGAGACGGCCAGTGCCCCCACAAAGGCAGAACCCACGGTGTCGCCCAAGGTATCCAGGGTCAGGATGGCCGAAACCGGCTTTGAGATATTCTCCCTCATGGCCCGAAGCAGTCTCCCTGACCTGTTTCCTTTGCTGGCCAATAGCTCTACGTATGAGTAAGGCACGGAGTAAAGAACGGCCTCGCAAAGGGAACAGAAAAAGGAAATAGCCATGACCGTCGCCAAGGCGAGAAAAAGCTCTTGCATGCCTTATCACCCCCACCAAGGATCTTAATATTTGGCCACCTAATTCCTTGGGACGCAAGGCCCTGTCAGCTTCCAAATGGCTTGGGGATTCTTGGGCCTGTTGAGGTAATGGGCCCTCTTGTGCTAAAAAGAGTCTCTCAGGAGGCTTCCATGGATCAGATACGCTACTACAGTACCGCAGGCAAAGCACCCCTTGTGAGCTTCAGTGAGGCCCTCTTCCAGGGCCAGGCCCCGGATGGAGGCCTATACATGCCAGAGAAAATTCCCAGGTGGACCAGGAAGGAGATCTGGTCCCTGAGGGGAAAATCTTACAGCCAGGTGGCCTTCGAGGTGCTCAGAAGATTCCTTAAGGCTGACATGCCCGAAGAAGTCTTGTGGAACATAACCCAGGAGGCGTACGATTTCCCTGTTCCTGTGGAGAGGGTTGTGCACAGACGCTATCTGCTCAGGCTGGACAGAGGACCCACAGCCTCTTTCAAGGATTTTGCCGCCAGGTTTCTGGCCAGAGCCATGCAATACCTGGGGCTGGAGAGGCAGGAAAAAAGAATCATCCTGGTGGCTACATCAGGAGACACCGGCAGCGCCATAGCCAACGCCTTCCATGGCCTTGAAGGCCTGAGTGTGGTGGTGCTCTATCCCAGAGGGGAGGTCAGCCTAAGGCAGGCAAAACAGATGAACACCTTGGGGGGGAATGTGGTGGCCGTGGCGGCAGAGGCCAAGTTCGATCAGCTTCAGGCCATGGCCATGAAGGCCTTCGAAGACCCAGACCTGGTACCCCTGAGGCTTACTTCGGCCAATTCCATAAACTGGGGGAGGCTCATGCCCCAGGTGGGCTATCATATGTATGGATATCTCTGTGTGGCAGAGGACCCCCAGGATCGCATCATTGATTCGGTGGCCTCGGGCAACTTCGGCAATGTAACAGCGGATTTTCTGGCCATGCGCATGGGAAAGCCTGTGGAGAAGATCGTGGTGGCCACCAATGAAAACGATGAGTTCCCGGCATTCATGGAAACCGGGCTTTACAGGCCCGTAAGGCCATCCAAGGCCTGCCTGTCCAATGCCATGAACGTGGGTAATCCCAGCAACATGCGGAGGATATTTGATCTGTACGGAGGGCGGGTTGACAGGGATGGGAACATCTCTCGAATGCCCGACATGAATGCTCTTCGCCGTGACTCAACGGCCATCTCCATCTCTGATCACCTCACAAGGCTTACCATCAAGAGGGCTTATGAGGAATACGGGGTGTTGCTGGAACCCCACGGAGCAGTGGCCTGGGCGGCCCTCAACAGATACCTCTGGGAAAAAGAATTAAACACCTTGGCCCTGGCCACTGAGACAGCCCATCCCGCCAAGTTCCCGGAGGTTCTCCAGGATCTGGGCATAAAAGTGGAGCCGCCTCCTTGCATGGCAGATCTGGAGCAAAGGCCTTCCAGGGAAATAAAGCTTTCGGCCGATTACCAGGAGTTGAAGGAGCTTTTGCTTTCCCTCAAGTGAGTCTCAGATCTTTACAACTTGCCCTTCTTTGGCTCCCTCCATCTGGAGCCCGGATCCCTTTTCACGGGCGTGGGCCACGGCCATAGCCACCAGCATGTCCACACCTTGATCCGTACGATCAGGGTCGTGGTGGGTCAGAAGAAGTCTGCCCACTTGGGCCTCCAGGGCCAGATCCACTGCGGAGACACAGTCTGAGTGGCCCCAGCCCCTCTTGGCTTCCATTTCCACAGGCAGGTACTGGGCATCATGTATCAGCAGATCGGCTCCGCGGCAGAAACTCACGTAATCGGCTTGGGAACGCCCGTTCATGGGATGGCTGGTGAGCTCGTTGTCCGTGAGAAATACCAGTGTTTTTCTCCCCTCCCTGATCCTGAATCCCATGCCGCCTTGGGGATGCCTCAGTTCAATGCCTTCCACCACGGCTGAGCCGATTTCCAAGGCACCGTGGCTCAGCCTGGAGAGATTTTCTATGCGTTTACTCAAAGAATCAAACTCCACAGGAAAGACTCCATCCACCATTCCCTTGTTGAGAGTCATGCGAAGGCCTTCCATGGCTCTCCTGCACCCGTCTATCTTAATGCGGGTGCCCTCAACATACACCGGAGCGAAAAAGGGAAAACCCATGATGTGATCCCAGTGAATATGGGTTATCAGGATGTGGCAATCCACGGGACCCTCTTCTTGGGAAAGCGCCAGGCCCAGAGGCCTAATCCCGGATCCGGCATCCAGGATCAGCCTCTCCCCCCCCTCCAAAAGGACCTCCACACAGGTGGTGTTGCCTCCGAATCTCACAGTGTCAGGTCCAGGTGCTGCTATGGAACCCCTTGTCCCCCAGAAACGCACTTCCATATTCTTTTATCCTTTGCCTCCACCCTGTCCGGGGCCTTGGGACAAGCCCTTTTGTTTCTCCGGGAGCTTTTCTGGGGTTGGGCTATTCAGGCCAGATCAGCCCTCCAGCCGTGCCCTTCCCTCAACACCACGGCGGTCCTGGTACACACCGGGCACTCCAGGAAGGTTCCCTCCTTGGGATCTTCCCCCAGGGGAATGTGTGTGCTGCAGAAGGGGCAGGGCACGGACCCCTCGCCTTTAGCATAATCCTGAAGAATCCGGGCCACCTCGCCCTTGGCCCAAACCTCCAAGAAAAGATCCACCATCTGGGGATCAAACTGTCGTCCTCTGTACTTTTTCAGCTCCACAACAGCCTCCCTGGGCTCCATGCTTTGCCTGTAAGGCCTGTGGCTGGTCATGGCATCAAAGGCGTCGCACACGGCCAGCAGTCTTCCCTCCCAAGGCACATCGTCTCGGGCAAGTCCGAAGGGATATCCCTTGCCGTCCCACCTTTCCTGATGGAAAAGCACGTACGGCACAACGGGTTTCAAGAACTCCACGTCCTTGAGCATTCTGGCTCCATGCTCAGGATGAAGCTGCATCTTCTGATACTCCTCTGGGCTCAAGGGACCTGTTTTTCTGAGAATGGAGTCCTCCACCGCTATCTTACCCACGTCGTGAAGAATGCCTCCCATCTCAGTGTATTTGCGCTTCTGGGCATCACAACCCATATGATCCACCATGGCCAAGGCCATGCGGGTCACCCTCCAGGTGTGCCCCACCGTGTAATGATCCCTGGCCTCTATGGCATTGGCCAGGACAGACAGGGTGTCCAAATAGGCCTGCTGGATCTGTTCCATGAACTGTATGTTCCTTATCTGGACCGAGGTGGGGGCGGCCATTGCCGTGAGAAGCTGAAGATCATCCTGGGAGAAGGAACGTTTCTTTCTGAGCACATCCACGTAAAGGACCCCCATGGTCTGTCCCCTGTCCAAAAGAGGCACACAAAGAGCTGACTTGATGCTCTGAAAACCGGGGATCTGGGCCTCTTTGCAAGGCTGCTGGCTCAAGGTGTCCTCTATGAGAAGACCTGCACCGTCCTGGAGAACCTGCTTGACTATGGTCTGGCTTACAAGCAAGTCTCCCAACTGCCCCAGTTGCGGGCGTGCCAGGGACAGGCGCAACTGTAGCTCCTTGGTGAGGGGATCCAGCATCATGACAACAGCCCTGTCCGCATCCAGCACCTGGAGAATTTGTTCCAGCAGCCTCTGGAAAACCCCATTTAGGTCTTTTTCGTGGCTCAGCATTATATTGGTCTGATAGAGGGCCTGAAGCCTTGAGAGCTGTAGGGCTATGGCCGGGTCTTTGGGCTCAGTATCCCAGGGGGTCTTCACACCAGAGAGGGTTCGGGCCTTGATCCTTGCTGTGAGCTGATCTTGCAAGACCATGGTGGCTGTGGGATGCGCTCTTGGCCTCTGTGCAGGCGGCTCCTCGGTGAGGCGCATCCTTATTTTTCCGATGCGGATCTGGTCTCCGGGCTGCAGCCAGGCTTCCTCTACCCTCTGGTCATTGACAAAGGTGCCGTTTCGGCTCCCCAGGTCCCTGAGCACAAGGCCTCCCTGTTTGGGTTCTATTATGGCGTGGAAGCGTGATATGTTTTGATCTGTGAGCTGAAGGTCGTTGTCCGGGTGTCTGCCTATACGGAAGGAGGCATAAATCAGATACCGGGATCCCTGAAACAGCCCTGACTCCACAAGCAGGGTTGGATACACCGCCCATACCTCCGATTCGGCCCTAAACCGAGATCTTAATCCTTGAGGAGCTTTTTTGTAAAGCTTCGGGGATTTCTCTTGAGGCAAAGGCCTCCTTCCTTTATGATCTTGTACCAGGTTTCCTTGGGTAACATATCGGCAAGAGCAGCTCGGGACTTTAGAGAAGGACCTTTTTAAGATGCCTGTTTCTTGGCCAGTTCTGTACCGCCAAAGAAGTGTGACTCTGGAGCGAGCACTGGAGAAGGTCAGGCGCGGCTCAAAGGTTTTTCTCGCAACAGCCTGCGCCGAGCCCCAATTCCTGGTCCAGGGACTGCTGGACAGGGCTGACCAGCTTCACGATGTGCAGCTTCTCCACTTCATCACCTTGGGAGATGCTCCCTATACGGATAAGAGGTTCGACACCAGGTTCCGTCACAACGCCTTTTTTGTGGGTCCCTCCACCCGAGACCCCATAAACCAGGGAAGGGCAGATTACACACCTGTTTTTATTTCAGAGATCCCAGGGCTCTTTCGCAGGGCAATAGTATCCATAGACGTGGCACTCATCCAGGTCTCCCCGCCCGATGCCCACGGCTTCGTGAGTCTGGGGGTCTCTGTGGACATAGTCAAGGCTGCGGTGGAATCAGCCAGGGTGGTCATAGCTCAGGTCAACAGGGCCATGCCCAGAACCATGGGGGACACCTTCATTCACATCTCCAAGATTCACCAACTCGTGGAGCAGGACTGCCCCCTGATCCAGTTCCAGTATCCGCCCCTCGACCAGGTGGAAGAGCAGGTGGCCAGAAACGTGGCCCGCCTTGTGCATGATGGAGATACCATCCATGTGGGTATGGGGCACATCCCTCACGGGGTATTGTCTTTTCTCAAAGACAGGAAAGATCTCGGAGTGCACACAGAGGTGGTCTCGGACCAATTCGTGGAGCTGATTCAGTCTGGTTGCATCACAGGGGAGAAGAAAAGCCTCTATCCCGGCAAAATAGTCTGCAGCTTCTGTGTGGGCACCAGGCGTATCTACGACTATGTCCACGAAAATCCCCTCTTCATGTTTCTTCCAGCAGACGTGGTGTACAATCCCCTGGTGATAGCAAAAAACCAAAACATGGTTTCCATAGTAAGCGCTCAGGAGGTGGACCTGAGCGGTCAGGTCTGCTCGGAGTCCAGGGGCTTTCATTTTTATAGCGGATTGGGGGGCCGTCTGGATTTCATTCGGGGTGCTGCCATGTCCCAGGGGGGCAGATCCATAGTGGCATTGACATCAACCAGTGCTGATGGTTCTTATTCGCGCATCGTGCCTTACCTGCAGGAAGGAGCAGGTGTGGTGGCCACCCGCGGGGACGTGAAATATGTTGTGACAGAGTACGGCATTGCATATCTTCACGGCAAGTCCATAAGGGAGAGGGCCATGGCTCTAATAAACATAGCCCACCCCAAATTCAGGAAGGAGCTTCTGGAGGAGGCCAAGCGCAGGTCATATGTTTATCAGGATCAGATCCTGGTGGAGACAGAGACCTTCGACTACCCTGAGGAGGAAACCAGGGAGTTGCTCAAAGACGGCTCGGTGGTGACCATCAGGCCCATCAAACCCACAGACGAGCCTTTGCTTCAGGATTTCTTCTACTCCCACTCTGATGACACCATCTACAGGCGCTACTTCAGGGCTGTCAGGGCAATGCCCCACTCCACTGCCCAGACACTGGTGAACCTGGATTACAGGTCGCGCATGGCCTTTGTGGCCACTGTGGGAGAGATTGGTCTGGAGAAAATAGTGGGTGTTGCCAGATATGCCCAGGAAAAAGAGGATCCACAAATGGTGGAGGTGGCTTACACCATCCATGATTCTTATCAGGGCAAGGGTCTGGGAAAACTGCTTCAAAATCGGCTGGAGGATTATGCCAGGAGAATGAATTTCAAGGGGGTTTCGGGATATCTCTTCCAAGACAACATGCCCATGATAAAGCTCTTCTCCAGCAAGGGGGCCTATCACAAGGAGCGCATCGAGGGAGGAGTCTTGAGGGTCTGGCGTTATTTCCAGGAGCAGGAAGGATCTCATATGGGCCAGGAGGCCGCAACAAAGAAAGGATGAGCCTGGTGAACTTCAGAGGTTTGATGAGTGCCCTTATATTCTTGGGGCTCCTCACACCACAAGCAGTGAGTGGGGAGGAAGTCAGGGGGGAGTGTTACGAATTCCTCTTCCAGGACTCAGATTTTTCCCTAGTCCAGGTGGAGGAGTTTGCCACCATGGCAGAGCAAAGGTGCCGAGAGCTGGCAAATGCTCTGGGCCTTTCCCCTCAGGGCCCCATCAGGGTTTATCTAAAGCCTGGAGAGGGAATAAGCTCCACCGTTGCTCACCGCAACAAGGCCATTGATCTTTTCTTTGCCATGCCCATCAAAGGCATAGAGGCCCCTTTGGTCCACGAGACAACCCACATTCTTCTGGATTCCCCACACCCTGTTTTGCGGGAGGGGATGGCCACGGCCATGGAGCAGAGCCTTGGGACCTTGAGAACACATCCCACGTATGGAGCTTCTCTGGAAGAATGGATAGCTGCCCTGAGATGCTCTGGCCGCCTGCTGCCCATGGAGGAGTTGGAGAGGCTGGATTGGCAGGGTGGAGGCTGGGAGATAAACCTGGTGGCTTACAACCAAAGCGGTTCTTTCCTTTCTTACCTCATGGAAAGCTACGGCCTGGAGGAGGTAATCTATACTCTCAAGTGGACCCAAAGGAGAGGCCTGATGCCCCTGGAGAGGATCTCCCAGGCCAGATTTCAGCTTCCCCTCAAGGAGCTAGAGGCCCTTTGGCTGCAGAGCCTGGAATCCCGGGGAGAAACTGCCCTGGCCAGGGAACTTTGTAGCGCATTGGTACAAGGAAATCTTAAAAATTTTCTCGGCAAAAACCTTTCGTCCAAGTAACTCTAGGGCTTAGGCGGGTTTCTCTGGAAGAGACGTATCCAGGCCCATGGCCCTCACGGCCTCAAGATCCCCTGGCAAGCCCCTTCCCATCAGGTGAGAGGCTACTTGTTCCTTGAGTTCCTTGGGCTTTCCCTGCAAGAGATCAGCTTTGCCGCTGATTCTCTCTGGCCTTACCTCCACAACCTTGCAGGCCTTATAGGCAGCCAAGTCCTGAGTAATTTCTTGAAACTTCTTTTCTCCCTCGTGCTTGGCCACCAGGGCATTGAGCACCTCTGTTTTGAGTTCTCCGTCTGGCACAACCCGGGCTGTTCCACGAATGATCACACAGCGGTAGAGCTGATGTGTCCTGCATGGACTCTTCTGTGGGTTGAAGGCAACCTCCAAATATGCCAAGGGCTCGTCCACCTCAAAACAGACCCTGGCATCTCTGGCCATATTTTCCAACTTCTCCCCTTGGGGAGCGCAGTGGAAGTATACACAACCCTTGTGGAAGACGAAGTTCACCGGGGTTATATAAGGATAGCCTTCTTGGTCCAGGGTGGCCAATCGGCCTATCCTGCACCTGTTTAGGATCCGCACTATTTCTTCTGGATCTCTTATCTCACATTGAGCCCGGCGCATGGGGGAGATTTTAAGCCCCAGAAGCCCTCAGTTCAAGCCCCCTTTTGAGCCTCCAGGGATCTCAAAAGGGGCCTTGGGTCCACAAGGTGCTTGCCAAGCCACTTCTCAGCCTTGGGGGAGCCTGCGGCCAAGCCCAAGAGTTCTGTTATGTAAAGCACAGGAAGTTCAGGAGTTTGTTTTCCTCTCATTTCCAGGTTCATCTGACACAGGGAGCAAAAAACCACCAGGCATTGGGCCTTGGCCCTGATGGCGTAATGTCTGATTCTGTCCACCAGCCGATCTGAGGTCTCGGGCTTGGTCACGGCCAGACTGGCTCCGCAGCATTGCTTGGCATAGGGCCAGGACACCACCTCAGCCCCCAATGTGCGCACCAGATCTTCCAGGAATCTCTCATAGGGAGCCACGTCAAAACCGGTTATCCACTCGGGACGGCTGAGCAAGCATCCGTAATACAGGGCGGCCCTCAGTCCATTAAGAGGTCTTTTCACAAGCCCTCTGAGCCCTTCCAGACCTATCCTCTCGAGCACCTCCAGGAAAAAACGCAGCCTGACCTTCCCTTGATATCGGCGGCCCAAAGCCTGTTCCACCTCCAGGGCCTTTTGCTCATGTTCCAGTATCTCCCTTTCGGCCTGTCTCAGCCGCACATAACAGCTGGGGCACATCACCATGAGTTCCTCAGCCCCTTGCTCCTCGGCCAAAAGAAGATTTCTGGCCGCAAGAAGAAGCGCCCAGCGGGGATGTGTTGAATGAGCCGGAGTGGAGCCGCAGCAGCTCCAATCCTCCAGGGGGAGCATCTCCAAGCCCAGCATAGAGGCAACTTCCATGAAGGACTCACCCATCTCCCTTGCGCTAGATTCCAGCGAGCAACCAGGATAATACCTAATAGCCCCATTACCCTTTACCATTTCCAACCCCCATGATCTTTCTGAGCTCAGAGAGCCTTCTCACCCTTTCGGGTAGCACCTTGAAACGCCCTTTCCAGATAAGTCTGACGCCGTTGATGAAATCCTGGAAAACAGTGCCCGTTCTAAGCTTGTATTTCACCCCCAGGCCCAGCTCATAGATTCTGCCCCTTTTCCTCAACTCTTCCAGAAACATCTTGTGAAAATCCGAAATGCGGCCCTCTGGCGGCTCCACCCCGCTTTCCAAGGCCATCTCCCTGAGTGTGTCCATGAGAGCCGGGATATGCACCCTGTTGGGACACTGGGAGACACAAGCATGGCAACCCACGCACATCCAGATGGCACGACTCTGGAGAACCTTCTGTTTTTGTCCAAATTCCACCAGCCTCACCACCTGGGTTGGATGGTAGTCCATGTCCTCCACAACCGGACAGCCTCCGGCGCAGGTCAAACACTGGAAACACCCATCGAAACGCCTGCCGCTGCGGCGCTGGACTTCCTCTCTGAAATCCGGATCCACCTGCATGACACTTCCCCTTTGCACCACTAGTATAACCTTACTCATCCACTATGCAATGGTTTTTCTGGAGCCCCCCAATGTTCAAGGACCGGCTATGTACTTCATGCACAGAGGAACCTGAGGCTACGGGGTTTTCATATCAAGATTTCTCCCTTGAACCCCGGCCACCCTCCCAAGCAATGCCTTTGTTGCAAGGCTCAGGTATCTCAATTGGCACTGTTCCACAGCCTCGGCCAGGGAGTCAGCCAGAGATCTCAGATGCTCCCGAATAAACTCCATGCTGGCCCTGGCCGCTGTGTGTGCCTGTTTTGGATCTCCCAAGGCCTGTTTGAGCCTGAGATAGGCTACGAAGTCGGTCATGACCGCCACATGATCCGGAGGCTCCTTCAGCGAGGGGCTATAGGCAAAGGCCTCATAAAATCCTTTCAGTTGGGCCAGCATCTTCCCCGGCACCATTCCAGGGCCATGGCCCACTGCCCTGGGGCTCAGCATCCCGCCCGGGCCCAAAAGGGTATGGTAGAGCGCCTCATCCCCTTCCTGACAGGCTGCTATGGCAGCATTCTTGAGCTGCTGGTCTTGCACCTCAGAGGCCAAGGCAGTTATCTCCTTTTTCCAGCCCTTTTCCGGAGGAGTAAAAAGCAGGCTTATGAGACGCCACTCGGTGGCTTCCCGAAGGAGTTCTCTGTTCATCCTAAGCACACCTTTCAGACTTGCTGGATTTCACCTGGATGGGGCTTTGGCTTCCCGCAAGGGTATCCATCCGGTGCGCATTTTTCTGCCTCCAGCCTCTCCCTGAGCCCCATCCCAGATGGCTAGGGCAACATAGCGGCTCTTGGGAATATCCCTGCTCAGAACCACGCTCCATCCTTTCGGGGTGTGTCTTCCCAGGCCGTAAGAGCCAAAACCCCTGCCTGGGCTCACGGTGCCTGGGCCTTGGGCAACATATTCTTCCACCGGCATGGCCCTGGGCCCTGCCCTGTTGTTTCCCAGTGCCCGTGCAGGAAGGTATAGGCTCTCCATCTCCTTTTGCATGCCTGGATCTCTTTTCAAGGGGGGGGCCTGGTATGGGTAATGGTCCACCCAGGCGTTGGGGTACAGGGCCTGCAGCTCGTCTTTTCTTCCCTGGCTGAGGGCCTGCCAGGCTGCATTCCAGAAAAGAATTTCCACTGGTTTGCCCGGCTCACCCATCTGAGGTGCAGGAAGGGTGGCTCCTGCTTCCATGGGCACCTGCAAGGCGCAGGCATCCAGGAATCTACCGGGACCTGGAAGCTCGTCTCTCGTGGGGTCTTGCCACTGAAGCCTGAAGGCCACCAGTTTTCCATCCTCCAGTGCCCTGACACGCACCTCGGTGGTGGTTTCCTTCAACTGGCGGGGCTCCACAATGTCCTGCAGCAGAAGCTTTCCCACATACTCAGGGGCCCTTTGCCATGCGGGATCCTCAGGTTGGGATGGCACCTGCTCCACCCTGAGCATGAGTATCTCGGGGCTGGGAGCTTGAGGCTTTTGCCGACAACCGGCCCCAGCAGCCAAACCCATTACAAGGAAAAGAAAGGGTACCTTCCAGACTCCCTGTCTCACAATATGAATCATTCTTGAGCAGCTCATGTTCACCTCTTTCAGGGGCAGTTCACCCTGGCTATCCCATACTTCTCGTCAAAGGCAGGCCTGATGTACACTGGCTCCTTGATGGGAACCCGGACTATCTCCTGCCCTTGCTCCGAGGCTCCCACCACAGTTTTCCCTCGTCGTCTCCATCGAGCCACGATCCTCTCGGTACAGCCCAAAAGACAAAGCAATGCCTGCAGATCCGGATCCTCATGGGCTTGGGCGTAGGTCTTGAGGGCATCTTCCACCCCAGGGCCGAACATCTGTCTCAAGAAGTTAATGGGCACATGCACCGGTGGGATATAGTACACATTGGGCTCAAGCCCGAACTGGGGGAAAAGGGGCTTGGCAACCTTCTTAATGTGGACCAGGAAGTCTATGGGATTTTCGTGATCGGCCTGAGAAGGCGGATTGATCCATCCGGCCAGACGGATCTTTCCAATGCAGTTTAGGAAGCACTGCGGCTGGAGCCCCTGTTCCAACTTGGGATAGCATCCTATGCACTTCTCACTGGTCCCTCCAAGGGGGTTGAAAAAGGTCTTTTTGTAAGGACATGCCCGCACACACTCCTGGTATCCGTGACATCGACTCTGATCTATGAGGACTATCCCATCTTCCTGCCTCTTGTAGATGGAACCCCTGGGGCAAGCGGCCAGGCATGCCGGGAAGGTGCAATGATTGCAGATGCGAGCCAGATAGAAAAACCAGGCCATGTGCGGGACATGAAGCCCCAGGCCCCTGTCCACCATGCCTGCGCAGTCATCCTCACCCACATTGGGATAGGCATAATCCCTTTCCTGGGGTTGCCATCCCATAACGCGGGTTGCGGTGGGGGCTGCCTCGAAGATCGTCTGACCCACGTAGCGGTTTCCCACCCACCTCTGGGTCCCCATCATCTGCAACAGCTTCAGATCCCAGGCAAGGGGATAGAAGCCGTACGGCTTGGACTCCACATTGTTCCAGAGCATGTACTCCTGGCCCTTGCCCGAAGTCCACGTGGTCTTGCAGGCAAGGGTGCAAGTCTGACATCCAATACATTTGTTGATGTCAAATACCGCTGCAAACTGTCTGCGGGGCCTTTTTTCAGGATACCAGTAGGCCATTTCCCGTTGGATCTGCCAATTGTTGACCCTA
This sequence comes from bacterium, assembly GCA_037481695.1. Lineage (NCBI taxonomy): Bacteria > bacterium. The sequence continues at coordinate 108,443 of JBBFLE010000001.1, forward strand.
GCCATGATCAGGCCTCCTCATCCCCCTGCACGAAGTTGCCGGAGAGGTATCTCTTCATCTCATCCGACTCGTAACCAGGCCTTATCCCCATCTTTGCGGGCTGCCAAATTCCTTGGGCGCCTATACCCCCAGGCTCGGCCTTGCTGATTTTCACCATGGCTTCCCTGGGAGCACCCACAGGACAATGCACGTCAGGCAGGAAGCCTTTACCCAAAGACTGACCGAAAAGACCCTTGCGCACCAGGGAGTCTGTCATGAGGGTGGGTTTCAGCCATCCCCTGGTGGCCGACTGGTGGGAGCCGCTACGGAACATTCCCTGATAGCCCGTGCGAGGGTTCTTGGCCAGCCCGTCGGGACGGCTTCTTTGTCCCTCCAGGGATCCTGGGGTAGCGCCGTACATGTTAAACCACATCCTGGTTACCCCACGGGGGGTGCCTGGATAGTACCTGGCCCTGCAAAGCAACCTGGCAAACTCGTAGTCCCCCTGATTCTTCTCCCATCCCCTGAAGGGCCTGTCCTCTGGATCCGGATCCACCCAGACATAGTCACCATCCTGGATGCCCAGGTCTTTTGCATCCTGGGGGTTCATGTCCACGTACCCCTCAGTCACAAAAGGAGAGCGTTTGTCCTCTCTGTGCAAGTCTCCAAAGGGCCCAAACAGCATTGCCACCATGTCCGTGTCTATGGGAGTGGTGTGAGCACCGTGACGGTACTTGGGCGTGTGGAATATGAATCTGAAGCCTTTGTCAGCAAGAGGGTGAGCCGAGGCTTTCAACTCCCTCCAGGTCTTGACCACATTTCTTGCACAGCGGACCTCTGATGAGAGATCATCGGGCTGCACTCCGTATTGCTCTGGCCTGGAGCAGCGGATGGCTTCATGGGGAGGGGCCACTATCACGTTGGGCTCGTAGAAGGTGGAGTCCACGGGCTCCCTGTGTACTGGCAGATTCTCCCCGGCCTCTATGAACTCCTGCTCCTCACGATAGAACTCCAGCCTTCCGCTCTTGGTGTACCAGGGCCTGGAATCCGTCACCTGCTCGTACCCGACGGCCTTGGGGGTGGTGCGGCTGTTCATCAAGGCAGGAATACCTTCCTTGGCCCTGGCCTCCAGCTCCTCCATCCTGTACCCCCTGGTGTTGGTGGAGTTATCCAGTATTCTTTGCAGGTATGCTGCCGTGTTCCCCTGCCTGACGAAGCTCCAGTACTGGTTGAATCTATCATCCCCGGTCAACCCGGCCAGCTTCTCGGCCACCAGAGCCAGGACCTCTATGTCTCCCAGAGTATCGAAGACCCGTGGGAGCGCAGTGCGGGGAAAGACCTGCAGGAAGGGGTTGGTGACCGAGGCGGTGAGGTCAGGGTGCTTCAATTCAGCCCATGAGTCCACCCCGAAGACCACATCGGCCCACTCGCAGGAGGCTGTCCACCACCATTCGTTGACCGCGATCATTTCTATTCGTGGAAGCACGTTGACCACCGTGTTGTAGTGCCACTTCACGTTTCCCAGGATGGAATTGGCATTGGCAAACCACATGGCCTTGGTGGGACAGGGCATGTGGGTCCTGCCTGTGAGCATCTTGCGGCCCACCCGAAGAGGGTGATCTTCATGGTTGTAATAATGGGCAGACTCGGGTTTCCAGTACTGACGGACCCGAGCAGGCTTGGATGGGTCCAGCTGGATGTCAAAGGGGTCCTCATTTATGTACTGAGGAGCCCCATTGAAAAGCGCCACCCGGTAGTTGCCTGCATAGCTTCCCACATTGCCCCCGATCCTGCCTATGTTGCCTGTGAGGGCGGCCAGAAGGAAAACGGCCCTGTCCTTGTTGTCGCTGTTGAAGAATTGATTGGGGCCCATACCCAAAGCAAACAGGGTGGTGCCTGGTTCCTTGGAGATGTGACGAGCCAGCTCTTCCACCTCTGCGGCCGGAGCCCAGGTCAGCTCCTCAGTGGTTCTGGGATCGAAATGTTCCACGTACTGTCTTATCAGATCAAATATTGGCCGGCATCTGATCTTGCTTCCGTCGGCCAACCTCACCTCCACCGAACCCTCCAGAAGAGGATCCTCCAGGGGCGATCTTTTGCCCACTTGGTCCCTGGTCAAGGGTCTTGGCGCGCCCGCTGACCTGTCCCACCATACATAGTCCCCCCACTCCTGCCTTAGTTCCTGGGAGATCAACATGTCCGTCTGAGCCGCTGGAGAGGGTTCCTTTTCCCCTGGTGCCAGGACCCTGGTTTGGTTTGACAGAGGGGAGGGTGCAATGCCAAAGACATCTTGAGCCTTCAAGGTCTTGAGGGTGTCCATGCGCACAAGCAATGGAAGATCGGTCCATTCCTTGACATATTGCTGGTCCCAGAGTTTCTCCTTTAAGATCACATGGCAAAGCCCCAGGGCCAGGGCCGCGGTGGTGCCTGGACGTACAACTATCACCTGATCCCCTTTGCTGGCTGTGGCAGAGTATTCGCAGGCTATGACCACCACCTTGGCCCCTTGCACTCTGGCCTCGGTGAGCCAGTGGGCATCGGGCATCTTGGTGGTGATCCAGTTCATGCCCCAAACCAGGATTGTCTTGGAGTGCTCCACAGCACTCAGGTCAAATTCCACGGTCTGCTGGCCTGTCACCATGGGATGGCCGGGAGGCAGGTCTGTGTGCCAGGAATAGTTGTCGAACCCTCGGGCACCCAAAGCCCGCATAGGATCCACCCCTCTTATCTTCTGATCCAATAGGGCCAGGGAATTGGCAAAACGATAGAATCCAAAGACCCTGGTGATGCCCAGAAGGGGCATTCCCCCTCTGAACTTGAGGCACTGGGTGCCTGCCCCATCCATGGCAGCGATGACCTCCTGGTCGTAGTTCTGGGCCTTCAACAGGGCTGCACCCTGATCCCCCGAATAGGTCTCGGCTATGTTCTTGAGGGCAGCAGCCACCATACTGGCTGCCTGATCATGGCTTATGCGGACCCACTCGTCCCGACCTCTGTTGAAAAAAATCTTGGGCGGCAGCCCGTTGGCCTCTCTTGGGAAACCGGCCTCCACCCAGCGCTTGAATCCGACTCTCACCATACAACCGCTGATGCGGCGGTCCCCGTAGATTCTCCTTGTGAGGGCAAGCCCCTTCTGGCAGATCCTGGGATCCCACCTGTGGGAGACCTGGTTGCCCATCAGATCCTGGGCTTCGCCATATCGCATGGTGGGCCCGATGCGCACCAGCACCCCGTTTCGGACATAGCCGTTGAGAAGACAATTGTGAGTGTCGTTGGGGGCGCAAAGAAAGGTGAACTTCCAGTCATATTTCCAAAGATCACGATAGGCCTTTTCCCAACCCCTCTGAGGATATACTGCCAGAGGATTGGTGATGGCCTCCAGGCCCCAGGCCTTAATGGCTGATAAAGCAAAGGCCCCGAACCCGGCTGCGCTCAAACTGCCAAGAAACTCTCTCCTGGAAAATCCTTTTTTCATGGCTCGCTCCCTTATGCCACCCCTTTTGAGCTCTCTGGGGCAAGAGGATCAGGGGCCAAAGGATTATTTCCCCTCTGGTGAGGCTGCCCCTTGCCCAGAACTGGCTTCCCACGTTCTTATGTAGCTGACTATGGCTTCTATCTCTGTTGAGGAAAGGGCCGGATGGGTGGCCTTGGGTTTGGCAAAGCCCTCCATCACGGTTCTCATCCGGCCCCTGCTTATGGTCTCGAAAAGATAAGTGTCGCTTGCTGCCAAGACTCCGGGGTTGTTGAGAGCCACCGCAAATTTGCCCTCTCCATTGGCCCCATGACAACCCGCGCAGTACGCGGCAAAGAGCTTGCCGCCAGCCTTCACGTCCCCCGAGGCCCACCGTCTGGGCTCATCCACCCCAGGTGGGGGGCTCACTTTGCCTCCCAAGGTGCGCAGGTAAGCCACCACTTCCTTTATCTCGGCCTCCCTCAGCCCTCCTTCCTTCTCCCCCCAGGCCGGCATTCTGCGACCGGGGCGCCCGTGGGTAAGGGTCTGAATCAGGAATCTATCAGAAGCCAGGGCAAGAAAATCGGGATTTCCCACAGATGGGAAAAGGCTCATCCCTGGGTAGTGCCTGCCCTCTCCTTTCATGCCATGGCAGGCGGCGCAAAAGGTCCCATAAAGGGTGGCACCGTCTGTGGCAAACTCCCTCTCCCCAAGCCTCTCGGCCCTCACCCTGTCCTTGGGCCAGTACGCCTCGGGCACATTGCTCCTGCGCAAGGAAAAGATGTACATGGTGAGCTGATCGATCTGCTCTTCGCTGAGCCCCATGGCGGGCATTGCAGAGCCTGGCACCACCCTGGGGGGATCCCTCAGGTGCTCTTTGTGCCAGTTCTCAAGGCTCTGCTCACCCCTTACTGCTGAGAAGTCTGTCCTGCCAGGATCCCGCTCGCCCGCCTTGGTAAGCTCCGGGCCATCGTCCCCTCCCACGCCGTTTACCTTGTGACAACCCCTGCAACCTAAAGAGTGAAAAAGAGCCTTGGCCTCCACCAGCCCCGGAGCCCCGACCCTGGAGTCCATGTAAACCTTGAGCTGTTCTCTGGAAACCTGGTCAATGGGACCAAAGGTCTCTCTCCAGAGCAGCTCCCCTGCTCGAGCCCTGTCCAGGTGTTTCTCGTACCAGTCTTGGTCATAACCTGTGGCTCCCACCCTCGAAAGATCCGGACCCTCCATTCCGTGCATACCCCCCACCCGAAGGGTACCGCCCCTGGAGTCCACCCTATGGCAGGCCAGACAGTCCAGTCTCTCCAATGCCCTTTTTCCCTGCTCCAGTATCTGGCTGTTGGGAACCCTGAGGCTGGTATGACAGCTGCCGCAGCCCGAGTAAGAGTACTTCGTGGGGATCATGGGAAGCGGCCAGAACCTTACATTCCCATGGGCGTCCGCCTCCTCAGTGGCATGGCCCTGGCCAGCATGGCAAACGGTGCAACCCAATTCCCCTGGATCGTGTACAACCTGCTTATGGGGCAAGGCCACCTTGGGGCCCACCAGGGGAGCTTCACCAGGTGCCATGCCCACGTGGCAGCTCACGCACCGATCCACCACCCGAAGGCCCGGAACCACGATCTGCCGCAGCCTGATCTCTAAGGGACCGCTTTCACTGGTCACTGAGGCCTGGATGAGCCTCCAGGGTTTGAAGAGGCTTTCCTTGGCAGCAGCCGCAAGAAGAAGCCCCAGACAGGCAAGGCTGGAAAACAAGACCAGGTATTTGTTCTTTTTCATTTCCTTGAGCCTCTTGGGAACCTGTTGAAATCAGCTCCCTCTTGTGCTTCTCAGTGCATGGGCCACTGGGAAGGAGACCAGTAGAATTCCCAGTTGGGGCCTCTGAAATAGGCCCCTATGATGGTCAGGACCACGTATCCGCAAAGAAAGCAGGTGAAAAGGGCCATGGCCCCGGCCCTGGTGGAGTTGAAACGTCTCACCACCCACACCGAATAGAGGGCGTAGATTCCGGTTATCAGGGTGCCTGGGTTAAACAGAGTCACAGCCAGTTGATGGATCTGGGGAAACCACTCCCTAAGCCAACCCTGGGAGATCGCCAGGGCCTCCACGGCCGAGACTGCCACTAGACCGAACACGGCCGATTCCACCACCAGCCTGGGTCCCCCTGGCCCCCCGAACCAGAGTGCTGTGCCCTCCTGTTCCCTTTCCAGATAAGGAATCAGCCCCAAGCCCGCCACCACTATGGCCGGGATGCCTATACCGCCCATGAAGGCAGAGAAGGAGACCAGCTCCTGCAAACCCAAGAAATACCAGGGGGCCTTGGCTGGATTTTCAGGCACACTGGGATTGGCCAGCTCCTTCAAAGGGGCGTCCATCCAAAGCGACAACCCCACGCAAATGAGCGTGGTGAGCATGAACACAGCCAGCTCCGCGTAAAAGAGATGAGGCATGCTGGGGAGGGTGTTCTCGGGTCCATTGCCCACTGCTGGAGTCTTCCCTTTTAGCAAAGCCACCAACTGGTAGGTCTTCTGTGGAGCCTGGGTGAAAACCGGGTAAGTGCTTGGCCCCAAGGCACCCAGTCTCTGATCCACATCCCAGGGCCGTGCCAGCCCTCCATCCTTTCTGACTCTCCAGAAATGAACTCCCATGAGAATACCGACAGCCATTGGGAGAACCATGACATGGAGCACGTAGAACCTTATGAGGGCTTCCTCTCCCACCACATCCGAGCCCAAGAGCAGCTCCCTCTGGATTCCTCCTATGTCAAAAAACTCTGTGATGCCCAGGGCATCGGTCACCTCCCTGGGAGATTGAGCCACATTGGCTCCTATGGTGGTGGCCCAGTACGCCAGCTGGTCCCATGGGAGCAGATATCCGGTGTAGGAAAGACCCAGGGTCAGTATCAGAAGCCCCATGCCCACCAGCCAGTTGAACTCCCTGGGGCTTCGGTATGCTGCGGTGTAAAACACCCTTGCCATGTGAAGGAAAACCCCCACAACCATCAGATTGGCCGCCCAGCGATGAATGTTTCGAATGAATTGGCCTGTGGGAACCACGAAGTGGATGTCCTTTATGGACTGGTATGCCACCTCTGGGTAGGGCTTGTAATAGAACATCAGCAGTATCCCGGTAAGCAGGGTTATGAAAAAGCATGCCGCACACACAAGCCCCAGACCCCAGGTGGTACTCCAGCGCAAGCTCCACCTGTGGGTTCGGGCCGGATGGAGGTGAAGGAAGAGATTCTCGAAAACAAATGAGGAGCGAGACCTGTCGGTGGTGGGCAGCCCCGTGCGTATGGCGCTTTCCACCACCAGCCTGGGCACAGCCTTGAGATTCGTGAGAAACACTCCAAGGGCCGGACTCTGTTGCTGGCCACTCATCATGCCCTCCAGTAAGTTCCCTGGGGTACAGTGGAGCCTTGGTCCACCACATAGCTGCCGTTACTGCCTGTGAGTTTCAACCAGGCAAGGGGCTTTGGGGCCGGGCCTTTTGTTACAGCTCCGTCCTGCCCGAAGAAAGACCCATGGCAGGGGCACTCGAAGCCTTCTCCCGAAGGCTTCACAACGCAACCCAGATGAGTGCACACCAGGGACAAGGCGTACACCCCGTCCCCTGTCCTGTAGAGCGCTACGGCCCGTCCTGGAGGGATGAAAGGGGTCCCCAGGGGAAGGGACTCAGGAAGCCTCACCTTGAATTTCTTGCTGGGAGAAGGCATGACTGCGGGCCTGGGAAGCCGAAGCATTCCAATGAGCCCGAATCCCAAGGCTGAAGCGGCAGCAAGAAGAGAGGCCAGCCCGAGAAAGTCGCGTCTGACAACTGGCTCCGGCTCTAGTCTGGATCTCTCAGTCGATGATGTGGCTCTCATGTATGCCTCCTGCCTGTGGTTTCACCCTGTATCATTCACAGATCCTGGCTTGTTCCGTCTCATCCAGAATGTGCTATCAGGTCATCCAATACCCCTGCTCGGTATTGCCTTTGCCTTTAACTCCGTGCTCCGTGCTGCTTTTGCCTTTAACTCTGTGCTCTGTGCCGTGTGCTGCTTCATCCCGCTCTGTGCCCTGTGCTCTGTGCTGCTTCTCCCCGCTCCGTGCCCTGTGCTGCCTTTCCCTTTGACTCTGTGCTCTGTGCCCTGTGCCCTGTGCTGCTTTTGCCTTTGACTCTGTGCTCTGTGCCCTGTGCTGCCTTTCCCTTTGACTCTGTGCTCTGTGCCCTGTACTGCTTTTGCCTTTAACTCTGTGCTCTGTGCTCTGTGCCCTGTGCTGCTTCATCCCGCTCTGTGCCCTGTGCTCTGTGCTGCTTTTCCCCGCTCTGTGCTCCAATTGCTCTGCAGGGTGACCCTCTCCATGGTAATGGCCCCCACAGGGCAGCGTCTGGCGCAGCAGGCGCATCTGATGCAACGATCCTCGTCTTTGAGGATGGCGCAATCCCATGGACCATCCACGCCAGGTAGATCTATCTCCAGATGGGTCAACTCCACCAGTTTCAAACAACTTGTGGGGCACACATCCACACAACCCCCACAAAGCAAGCATCTGGAGGAGTCGAATATGGGAGTCACCCCGCAGTCCAGGCACCTGGAGGCCTCCAGCATTGCCTGTGACCTTGTGTATCCAAGCTCCACCTGAATGTCCGGCCTTTGAAGCCTTTGGTCCGGCTCCAGGAGTTGGACAGGCACACGGGCCTTGGCCTCGTACCCACGTTCCCTCTGGTAGCGGGGAATGGTTATGTAAGATGTGGTCTGCTCCAGGCTGATCTGCCTGCCCGTGATGTACCTGTACACCGAGCGGGCCACGGCCTTGCCAGAAGCCACAGCGTCTATGAGAAGCCTGGTGCCATGGGCGATGTCCCCTGCGGCAAAGACCCCGGGGGCAGCGGTGGACAGAGTATCTTTGTCCACCTTTAGAAACCCTGGCTTCACAAGCCCCACCTCTTTTTCCCAGCCCTGGAGGAAGGAAAGATTGGGCGCCTGGCCCACGGCCAAAAGCACCGTGTCGCAGGAAATGGTCATGCGCATGGAGTCATCGAAAACAGGGGCGAATCTTCTCTGTTCGTCGTACACTCGGTGGCATTTGCGAAACTCTACCCCTTTGACCGCCCCACCCCCATCCCGTAGGATCCGAACTGGCCCCCATCCATTTATCCTCTGGATGCCCTCTTGATCCCCTTCCAGTATCTCGGAGGTGTCTGCAGGCATCTCTTCCAATGTCTCCAGGGATACCAGCCTGACCTTCCCCATGCCCGGCATGCGGGCCGCGGTGCGGGCCGTGTCGTACGCGATCTGCCTGAGCACTGTCCTTGCCACGTCGTAGGCCACATTGCCTCCACCCACTACCACCACTTCCCTGCCCACCTCCAGGGGCAGACCCAAAGCAACTGACCTAAGAAGATCCACCCCACCGTAGACCCCCGGCCCCGATTCCCCCTCCAGCCCCAGCCTCCTGGAGCCCTTGGCACCCACGGCTATGATCACTGCAGGGAAGTCCTTGCGCAGTTGAGCAAAGGAGACATGCTGCCCAACCATGACACCTGTTTGGATCTCCACTCCCAGTGCCCTTATGACATCTATCTCGCGGGTGATGATCTGCCTGGGAAGCCTGTAGCTGGGAACACCCACTGCCAGCATTCCACCCACCACGGACTCACTTTCCAAGACCAAGGGCCGAAATCCCATCAAAGCCAGATCATGGGCTGCTGACAGACCTGCCGGCCCTCCCCCTATTATTGCCACCTGCTCTCCAGAGGCAGGCTTGAAGGCCCCCTGGACACCGCTTCGAAGCAGAGCTGCCATCTCTTCTGCATCCATGAAAAAACCAGGCTGGTATTGCCGCAGCCTGGATAGAAGCTCCTCAACAGGCCGAGCCTCTGGGCCGGCCTGTTCGCAGGCGAATCTTTTCAGGGAACGGATGGCCACAGGCTTGTCATATCCCACAAGGCTACCATGCTCATCCCATCGGGGCAGCTTGCCCCTGCGGCAGGCCGCCTCGCAGGGAGCTGCGCAGATGCGGCCGCAGATGGAGGCAAAGGGATTTGGTCCTCTTGCAATCAGGTAAGCATCCTCGAATCTGCCTTCTGCAATGGCCCTGATGTATCCCCTGGCGTCAGTGTGCACAGGGCAGGCCTCTTTGCACGGGACAAGGAGGCTGTGGTATGTCTGGTCAGGAAGCAGGGCGGAGAGTCTCAGCATGAGCCTTTTCCCCCCTTTGGAGGTTTTCCGTGGTTTCCTGTCTCTGAGTGGAAGTCTATTGAAGCCATGGGAAAAGCCCATTGACTTAAGTCAAGAGCTCACTTGAAACTTTCAACTTCTCGTGGCCGGCCATAAAGCCAGGGCAGACTGGAGCCTCCAGGCTGAGCTCATCTGGATGACAAAATGCTAACCCTTGGCCTGGCATGCCCCACCCATGGACCTTCAGTTGGAGATATGCACGGTGGGTCCCATCAAGCCTTCAGTAGCCATTGGGCAAGCTTAAGAGCAGGGCCAAAAAACCCGGGCACTTAGCCGCAGGTTCCCACTGATTCCACCAAGAGGCTCTGCATGGAAAGGGCCTGTGGAAAAGGGGCTTAAGGCTCCTCGCTTTTGAAAAGCCCCAGAAACTGAGCCAGATCCAGGGCTGATCCCTGGATTTGCAGATCCCCTTTGGCATAGGCCAAAACAGGGTTTCTGAGCCCGGCTACGATTTCCTTCCACACCTTGGAGTCAACCCTCACCAGGGTCTTGGGTGGATCCTGGAAGCCTGAACGGATCTCAGCGACTCTTTTGCGGACATGGACCATGAACTCCTCGCCCGTATCTGGGAAAGAAAAGCCCACCATCTGATCCATGTTGGCGCTTTTGAGCGGGTCCAGATTGACACTCATGGCCGAGAAGATGGCAGCCAGAGGAATGGAGTGGATCAGCTCCGGATCCCTGGTTGGGACCTTTCCTATAGTGAGCTTGCCCTCTACCTCCAGGGCCTGGGTCAGATAGTAATTGCGGCCTGTGGCTGCAATCTGTCTCTGTGCAAGGGCTCTTAGGGCCGAGGCCTTGATGCCTCTGGCCTCCTTGGATTCAGGCTCCAGCCCTATCAGCAAGTCGGCCAGCTCCAGGGCCCACTGATGGTCCCCACGGGAAGCTGCCAACCTGGCCTGGCCCAAAAGAGCCTCCTGTCCCCCTGCCAGGTCGGCTATTCTTCTTGCCCTCTCGCGGATGGGCAGGGGATTTAGGTCCGTGGCATTGCCGCTGAACCAGCCCAGGTACCCATCAAAGATGGCCCGCACGGACCAGGCCACGGTGCCGTAGTACTCTTTCAGGTAAGGTTTCTCGGCCAGATGGGCAGGCAGCTTGACCCGCTCCACTATCTCCTCAGGGGTGAGTCCCCGATTCATCCATCGGATGGTCTGATCGTGCACGAACTGGATGGCGTCGCGGTAGTCGGTCAAGGCCTCTAGAACGGCTTTCTGGCCCGTGATGGGTCTGGTGTGGTGGGGCACCAGGAATTGGGCATTCAACTGGCGCATCTTGTCCAGGCTTCTTACCCAGAGCATGACGTCGCGGTATGCGGTCCCTCGAATGGCGTAGAGATTGGGAAAGGACTTGTAGAAATTGTCTGCAGGCATGAGCACCCTTTTCTCCGGGAACCAGACAGCCACCTGATCAGGGGTCTCTCCTGGAGCGTGGATGAGCAGGAGTCTCAAGCCCGCCACATCCAGCTCCATGAGCTCCCCTGAGAAGGTCTTGGTGGGGCGCACAAAGGCATTCTTGGCCTCAGCGCTGAAGACAAGATGCGGCCCTATTCCGGCATTGATCAAGGCCCCTTCGGGCAGCAAGACTCCGAACTGCCTCATGGCTCTCTTGAAGGTGATATCCCGCGTGAGGTTGAGCACCCTGTCTATGTGATATTGGGTTGTCTCGTGGGCGTAGATCTCAGGGTGGTCTTCTCCGGCCATGACTCTTGTTCCATTTATGTGGTCTGTGTGAAAGTGAGTGTAGATTATTGCCTTCACGGGCTTGGTGGTGATGCCACTGAAGGCTTTTTTCACAGAGGCCGCAGCCTCCGCGCTTTCCATGGTATCCACGATGACTACGCCATCTGTACCCTCCAGCAGGATGGAATTGGCCAGACCGAATCCCACGGCAACGTAAACTCCTTCTGTGACCCGGATCACCTCTTTGTTGAACTCCTCCAAGTGTGCAGCCAGATCCGGGGCTGCATCGAGGGATGTAGGTTCATGCTGTCTTTCACTGGGCTGCGGCCAAAGAATGAATACCAAGGCCATTACCAAGACTGCCAAAATCAAAAAAACCAAGGTACCTTTTCTTGACATGGCTCTCCCCTCTACCAGAAGTCCCAGCCCGCAGTTTTGCCCAGGATCAATGATGCGGGGGCCGAGCCCCTCGATCCCCCAGCACATCTGTACATCTAGAGGTCTAGACTCCGCAAGGACCCAAGCACAGGCAGCATTGGAGCATGAGTCAGTTTATCCGAAGGTACCCCAACTCGGTGCGCATTTCTACTTACTCGTGCATGATACGGCCTGGCCTTCCATTTCTATTTAGACCCAGGTTCTTGTTATGCCTGGAATTGGTTCTTGCAGTTGACACAGAGCCTGGCTTTTTCTATATGGAGCATGAACTGGATGCCTGATGGATTTTAAGCTAACACCCAAGGGAAGAAAGCCATGTTTGACATCGTGATTCGTGGAGGCCTGATTGTAGATGGAACTGGCAAAGATGCATATCAGGCGGATTTGGGTATTTTGGGTGACACGATCTCGGCCATTGGACAGATAGATGTTTCCATGGGCCGACTGAGCATAGATGCGCGCCATCTTGTGGTTTCGCCTGGGTTCATTGACCCTCACACCCATTCCGACTTCACCATCCTTCTGGATCCCTCGGGTGAAAGCAAGATCCGCCAGGGTGTGACCACAGAGATAGCAGGAAACTGTGGTTACTCAGTCTTTCCGGTAAATGCCGGACGGTTGTCTGAGGTGAAAGAATATGTGGATTTTTTCCCCGGCGGATTGACTTGGCAATGGCTCGATCATGAAGGTTTTGCCCGAGCCTTGCTAAATGCGGGCGGAATTGCCCCAAATTTTGCCTCTTTTGTGGGGCATGGAATGCTTCGCCTTGCTTCCATGGGCTTCTCGGATGAAACCCCCAAGAAAAAACAGCTCGATGAGATGTCGGAATATTTGACAAAGAATCTTGAGCAGGGTGCAGTTGGTCTTTCCCTGGGCCTTGCGTACGCTCCGGGATGCTATGCCGGCAAGGAAGAACTGGTTGCCCTGGGGAGGGTGGTCCAGGAGTTTAAAAACACCCTTGTCACGGTGCATCTAAGAGATGAGGCAGATCGTCTTGTTGAGGCCGTCTCGGAGATGGTGGAGTTGGCCCAGGAGACCGGCCTTCCCGTGCACCTTTCACATCATAAGGCCTCTGGCCCCACAAATTGGGGAAAGGTGAACAGGTCTTTGGAAATCATGGAGCAAGCCAACAGGCGAGGGCTGGAAATCACCTGCGATGTATATCCTTATGTGGCAGGAAACACCCTGATCAGTTATCTGTTCCCCAAGGAAGATCTGAATGAGGGCACCCGAGGATTGATGAGAAGGCTTGGACAAGCCTCGGAAAGGAGAAGAATCGCAAGATCTCTGGATCTCACCGCCTCTCAGATGGGAGGATGGCAGAACATCTTCATAGCATCCGTAAAGAAGCCCCACAACAAGGCATGGGAAGGAAATAGCATGGTTCAAGTGGCCACAGGCAAGGGTTGTGATGAGGCCACAGCGTGCGTGGAGCTATTTGAAGAGGAGCAAGGAGCGGTCATGATCACCCTCTTCTTGATGAGGGAGGATGATGTGGAGACGGTCTTGAGCCACCCTCTTTCCCTGGTTGCCTCGGACGGACAGATCCTGAGCGTCCAGGGCCCATTGAGTGAAGGGAAGCCTCATCCCAGAAATTTCGGGACCTTCCCCAGGGTGATCGCACGATACGTGAGGGAGAAAAGGACCCTCAGCCTCCCCCAGGCGATTCAGAAGATGACCTCCCAGGCTGCCAAGAGGTTTTTTCTAGAAAAACGAGGGCAGATCCAAGAGGGTTTCTATGCAGATCTCACGCTTTTTGACCTGGAAAGAATCCAGGACATGGCCACATTCCAGGATCCGAAACAATACCCTCAGGGAATAGAATACGTTTTGGTAAATGGTCAGATAGTCCTGGAAAGGGGAAAGAGAACCCCGGCCAGACCCGGCCGAATCCTCAAACGCCAGTGAGATTGTGTCCTTGCCCAGAACCACACTTCCCTTGGCGGGGGGTCTTGTGGTATTCATTCATCAAAGAGGCCTGCTCGCCATCAACGATAGATCTCTTTCCTGTGCCCCACCTTCACAACAGTGACAGCTTGATCTTCATCTTGCACCGCATACACGATGCGATATCGTCCCTGCCTGAGGCGGTGGCGGTCAAGACCGGTCAGTTTTTCGCATCCCAAAGGGCGCGGATCATTAGCCAGCGATTTGATACGGGTCATGATCTTTCTCAAATCCTTCTTGGGAATGCCTTCTAGATCCTTGTAAACTGACTCCTTCAGAAAAACGCTATATTCGGCCATCTTTCCTTAGCCTCATGAGCATCTCCTCGTAGGGGATCGAAGGCTCCTTGGCCCTTTGCTCAAAAGCAGCCAAGTCTTCGGCATCCTCGGCCAGGGCCTCTCTGACCGCATTGTTGACAAGCTCTGATATGGACTGGTTGGTCTCCACGGCCTTGAGCCGAAGCGCCTTGTGCAGATCGGCCTCCAGGTAAACGGTGGCCCTCTTGGTGCGTAGTGCCATTGTGCCCTCCTTCTTTTTGATTTTAAAAAACACTATGGGCACTTAGCGTCGTGACGTCAAGTCGTCTCATGCCAAACCCCAATGGGAATGGGCAGGACTCGTACCCCAGATTTGACACTTTTTGTCCATCAGTGTTTGGTAACACCTGGCTTTTCTTGATCTGGCCAAGCTAAGCCCAATCATTGCTTAGATGCGGTGAGGTTGGATTTGTGCCCCGAAGCCCTGTAATGTACGCTGATCATACTGGAATTAGGGAAAGAATCTACAGGGAAAATCAGGTGACATTTGGGCATGAATCAGCTCACCCACGACATGGTCAAGTTAGCCCGCATTATCCTCTGATGAGGAACCATGCCTGTCATTTTGGTGCCATCTGTGCCAATCAACCCAGTATTTTTTCTATTGCCTCTCCTATGGCCTCCACGGCCAGTTGGAGCTCATCTTCCTGGATGATAAAGGGAGGGCCCAGGATGATCGCATCCCCGTCCAGGCCTGCAAAGCCCACTGACCTGTAGGTTATGATTCCCTTTGCAAAGAGATACTGCCATATCTTTTCGGCCACCTTCTCCTTTCTCGGATAGGGACGCATGCTCTCTTTTTCCGCAACCAACTCCACACCCCACATCAAACCAATCCCTCTTATGTCTCCCACATGGGCTGAGCCTTCAAGAGCTTCACGCAACATGCCCTCTAGCACCTTTCCCATCTCGGCACAGCGCTCCACGAGCCCCTCCTCCTCTATGATCCTTACCACCGCCAGGCCGGCAGAGCAGGCCACCGGATGATGAGTGTAAGTGCCCCCATGCACAAAAGAGCCACTTCCCCTGGCCATGAGATCCCTGAACTCAGCCCTCAAACCCACTGCCGAGAGGGGCTGAACGCCCCCTGCGATCCCCTTTCCAAGAGTCACCAGGTCTGGGCTGACCCCGTAGTGTTCGCTGGCGAACCATTTGCCTGTTCGACCCATGCCGCACATGACTTCATCCATTATGAGCAGGACTTCATAGCGGTCGCATATTTCCCTGATACATTTCCAGTAGCCGGGCGGCGGTGGACAACAGGCCAGGCTGGCTCCGCTGACGGTCTCTGCCACAAAGGCCGAGACCACCGATGGGCCAACTCTTTGTATGGTCTCTTCCAGAAACCTGGCACATCTCAAACCACACTCAGGATGCACCAGACCAAAGGAACACCTCAGGCAATAGGGAGGGGGTATGTGAACCGCATCTTTCATGAGGGGACCAAAGGGCGTCCTAAAAAAGCTTCTGCCTGTTGCTGCCAGGGCTCCCAGAGAGAGCCCGTGGTAGGAGTTCCACCTGCTGATCAAGACCTCCCGCCCCGGTCTTCCCTCTTCAAGATGTATCTGTCTGGCCATCTTGATGGCAGCCTCTACGGCCTCGGAGCCGGATGTGAGGAAGTAGAAACACTCTATGCCCGCTGGAGCGTGCCTGGAGAGACTTGCAGCAAGCTTCTCCACAGGATCGTTTGTGAACATGGTCCCGTGGACATATGACAGGCTGAGGATGGCTTCCTTTACTGCACGGGCTATCTCCTCTCTGCCGTGTCCCACATTGGCCACCAGGGCTCCTCCGCTGGCATCCAGGTATCTTTTCCCCTCACTATCCTCTATCCAAACCCCCCGAGCCCTTAGCGCACGCGGCAGAGTCCCCCCCAATACCCTGTGGAAAACAGCGCTTGGTTCTAAATGCATGGTCACCTTTCCCCCTTCCTTTAAACCCCAAGATGAGTTCCCCCTGGCATGTGACTTCTCCCAATGTATCTCTGATGCTGATCATTGGCAAAGACCTGATGGGTCAAGGGTTTCACCCCAGGCCTTGTTTTTAAGGCATTTTCTCGATTTCAAACCCAGGCCATCCCAGATAAGAGGCCATGGTGCGGGCTGCCACCCACGGATCCATCCCAGAATATACTCAAGTGGATCCTCCAATCCATTCATGGTGGACAACCGCGCCTAGCCTAAAAGCATGGAAGCCGAGACAAGGAAGTTTTGGAGAAAGTCGAAAAAAGCTTGACAAGCACACTGTATACAGTAGAGACTAGTCGCCGCCAGGGAAAGTCTCGGGAAAGCTTGTGACATCAGAGGGGGACAACCGTTTTTTGGTCAAACAAGGAAGACCCTATCCACCAGGGAAAAGGGCTTCCCAAAAATTAAGGAAGGGGGGACTGAAAATGAGGCGCTTACTTGGCAAAGGATCCATGGGGATGATCGCGGGGTTTGCGGCGGCCTCTTTGCTCCTGGGCCTGTTTTTCTTGAGACCTGCCCAGGCCCAGATCAAGCTGAGTTACGCCAACTTCCCTCCTGCACCCACCTTTCCCTGTGTGCAGATGGAAAGGTGGAAGGCAGAGGTGGAAAAGAGGACTGCTGGGAAGGTGAAGGTTGATACTTACCCGGGTGGCACCTTGCTGGGGGCCAAGAACATGTTCGATGGAGTGGCTGCAGGTACGGCTGACATAGGCTGCACATCCACTTCTTATTTCCCTGGCATGTTTCCCGTTGTGGAAGCAGTGGATCTTCCCCTGGGCTGGCCCAGCGCCACTGTGGCAAGCGTCTCCCTCTGGGAGCTGGTCCAGAAGTACATGCCCAAGGAGCTCGAGAAGTTCAAGGTTGTGACGATGTTTACTTGCCCTCCTGCCAACATCATGTCCATGAAACCCATCAAGAGCTTGGAGGATCTCAAGGGATACGAACTCAGGGCTTCGGGAACAGGAGCCAAGATCCTTGAGCTTCTGGGGGCCAAGGCAGTTGGAATGCCTCAGTCCGACGTGCCCGAGGCCCTCCAAAAAGGGGTGATCAAGGGTAATGTCTCCTCCCTGGAGGTGATGAAGGATTTCAAATACGCAGAGTATTGTCGTCATGTCACGGCCAATGTGAATCTCTTCGTAGTTTCCTTCGCAGTTGTGATGAACAAGGCCAAATGGGAGAGCTTGCCCCAGGATGTGAAGAAGGTGATAGACGATCTAGGCCGGGAACAGGCTATCTGGACGGGCCAGTATGTGGACAACCATGTGAAGGAAGCCATGAAGTGGTCCGTGGAGACGTACAAGGACCCAACGGTACAGGTCTACCAGCTCCCACCTCAGGAAGTCTCCAGGTGGTATGCACTACTGAAGCCCATGACCGATCAGTATCTGGACAGCGTCTCGGGTAAGGGACTTCCGGCCAAGGCAATTCTGGATGATCTGCTGCAATTGAAAGACAAATACACCAAGGAATTCCCCAATTGAGGGCCATTTGTGAAAAGGCTTACCCCAGGGGAGGGCCTTGCCCCTCCCTTGGGTGAACCGCGAGGTACCTGATGATATCGGCACTGGATCGCATCAGCCGTGGACTCAGCCAGTGGTTCAGTTGGATAGGCGGCCTGGCTCTCATTGGCATGACTGGCATTGCCTGCGCCAACATGCTCCTGAGGCCATTGGGTGCCCCCATGGCAGGGGCGTACGAACTCATTGGATTTCTGGGTGCCATGGTGGTAGCTTTTTCTCTTGGACATTCTCAGGTGACAGGGGCCCACATCTGCGTGGATATCCTGGCCACCAGTTACTCAAAGAAAACCAAGCGTTTCATAGATGCTTTCAATTCCTTTGTGTGCATGATCTTCTTTTTGCTGGTCACCTGGCGCACGGCTCACTATGCCACCATGATCTGGCAAAGAGGGGAGACCTCTGAGACCCTGAGAATGATCTATTACCCATTCGTCTATGCGGTTTCGCTTTGTTGCCTTGTGCTGGCTCTTCTTCTCCTGGTCAATTTCTTAAAAGCCATATTCCTGGAGGCTGGCGAAAAGAGATGACGGGAATCATCGGCATAGTGGTGTTGCTGGCTGTGATGATAATTCTTCAGATGCCCGTGGGGTTTGCCATGGCTCTTGTGGGTTTTTGCGGGCTTTGGTACGTCACGGGCCTTGACTCTGCGCTGTCCATGATAGGAACAGAGACCTGGGGTAATTTTTCCTCGTACGGGTTGACGGTGATTCCTCTGTTCATGCTGATGGGAACCATTTGTTTCTACGCCGGGGTCAACAAGGGAGTGTATGACACTGCTTACAAATGGTTCGGCCGGACCCGCGGTGGAATAGCCATGGCCACGGTGATGGCCTGTGCTGGATTCGCTGCCATTTGCGGCTCCAACAACGCCACGGCAGCCACCATGTCCACCGTGGCCTTGCCGGAGATGAAAAAATATGGCTACGACAAGGCCCTCTCCACAGGGGCCATAGCCTGTGGTTCAACCCTGGGAGTGGTGATCCCGCCCAGTGTGGTGCTCATCGTTTACGGCATCCAGACCGGACAGTCCATTGGTAAGCTTTTCTGGGGATCCACGCTGCCAGGCTTGTTGATGACACTGCTTTTCATTTTGACCATCTATTTCCTGTGTGCACGACACCCCCAGTGGGGGCCCGGTGGGCCAAAGGTCAAGTTGATGGAAAAAATCAAGGCCCTGCCTGGCATGGCAGAGGTCATAGTGCTTTTCGGCCTTGTGATGGGCGGCCTTTACACAGGGGCCTACACTCCAACTGAGGCAGGGGCCGCCGGCGCCTTCTTCGCCCTTTTGCTGGCCATCACCGTGCGAAGAAAGCTGTCCTGGCAAGGATTTGTCAAAGCTGTGCTGGATGCCTTAAAGGTCACCAGCATGGTCATCGTCATCGTGTGGGGAGCGGTGATCTTCGGTCGCTTCTTGACCATAAGCAGGCTTCCCTTCCAGACAGTGGAGTTGGTATCTAATCTCCACATCTCTCCCCCCCTGGTCATGACTGCCATATTGATCATCTATGCCATTGCTGGGATGGTAAT
This sequence comes from bacterium, assembly GCA_037481695.1. NCBI lineage: Bacteria > bacterium. Next base: position 127,488 of record JBBFLE010000001.1, read on the forward strand.
GGATGCGCTTGGCTTCTTGCTCATCTCCATCCCCATCTTTTTTCCACTGGCCACCCAGTTGGGGTACGACCCTGTCTGGTTCGGTTGCATCTTGACCGTGGTCACCACCATGGGGGCCGTCACCCCGCCTGTGGGAATCTGTGCGTATGTGGTGCGTGGAGTGGCTGTGGACATCCCCCTCTCGGAGATATTCAAGGGGGTCCTCTGGTTCATACCCGCGTACTGTGTGACCCTAGCAGTAATGATACTTTTCCCGGACATAGCCCTTTACCTGCCAAGCTTGGTAAAATAGTGGATCACCACTTCTTAAGGGGAGCTAGGCTCTAGCTCAGTGAAATAATACCCTTGAAGGGACCAGATATCACAAGAGAAGACCCATTGGAGCCAAGCTTTGAGGGAAACCCTGGCAGAGGGATCAGGGGTTTGAACAAGATCCATGGGCAAGGGGCCTACAGCCGGAATCTTGGTTGCAGCTGGAAGCTCTGAGCGTATGGGCAGGCCCAAGCAGCTTTTGCCTTTCGGCGGCAGGGCCATGCTCTTGAGGGTTCTGGAGCAGGCACTGGCCTCACCTCTTGTCCAAGTGGTGCTGGTATTGGGATACGAGGCAAGAAAAGTGAAAGAGGCTCTTGGGGTGGCCATCTGGGATCCAAGGCTGGAGGTCCTTCTGAACAATGACTACACAGAAGGCATGGCCAGTTCCATAAGGATTGGATTGGAGAGAATTCAGGGCAGGTTTCCCTCTTTCATGCTTCTTTTCGCAGACCAGCCCCTTCTGGATGCTTTCACCCTGGAGTTTTTGCTTGAAGCTTTTTGGGCATCGGAAAAGGAAATATGTGTTCCTTTGGCCAGGGGAAAGAGGGCTCATCCTGTCATATTTGGCAGCCGCTTCTATCCATCCTTGATGGCCCTGAGAGGCGATGTGGGGGGAAGGGCCATTCTGCAGGCCCATCCTGAGGAGATTCTGGAAGTAGAGGTGCCTCGCCCGGATCTGCTTTTGGATGTGGACAGCCCCGAGGATCTAGAGAGGCTGGAGGAAATCCGGCAAAGAGTCGAGAATGAAATGATTTGAGGAAGTGGAGAAACGCAGGTTAGTATTGCACGCTTTTGGCAACTCTCAAGGATCGGGGCCGGCCTAAACCATTGCTGTGGTTTGGTGAGAAAACAATTTGGGAGGAAAAGCGATCATGGCAATAGCCGATGAAACTGCCCTTTTGGATGCCACTTCTCAGGCACAACTGGTGAGAAGCAAAGAGCTGACCCCCCTGGAACTGGTGGATGCGGCCATTGAACGCATAGAGAGGCTGAATCCTGAAATAAACGCCGTTGTGACCAAGCTATTCGAACAGGCCCGGGATTTGGCCAGAGCACCACTTCCCCAGGGGCCTTTCACGGGAGTGCCCTTTCTGCTCAAGGATCTTCTGGCAGCCCTGGCTGGGGTGGGCCTCACCATGGGCTCCAGGCTCATGATGAATTTCTCGCCCCCTCAGGACAGCGAGCTGGTCTCTAGGCTAAAGCGCGCAGGCCTCATCATACTGGGCAAGACCAATACCCCGGAGTTGGGAATCCTGCCCACCACAGAGCCCAGACTCTTCGGCCCCACCAAAAATCCCTGGGATCCAACCCGAACCCCTGGTGGCTCCAGCGGCGGTTCGGCAGCTGCCGTGGCATCCAGAATGGTGCCCATGGCCCACGGCAATGACGGTGGAGGCTCCATTCGCATCCCAGCATCCTGCTGCGGGCTCTTTGGCCTGAAGCCCACCAGAGCCAGAAACCCCCTGGGCCCCAACTTCGGCGACCTGATGGGGGGGCTAGTGGTGGAGCACGCCTTGACCCTCTCTGTGAGGGATAGTGCCGCACTTCTGGATGCCACAAGTGGCCCGGATGTGGGGGACCCCTACTGGGCCCCACCCAACCCCAGACCTTTTCTGCATGATGTGGGAGCTGATCCTGGCAGGCTAAAGATCGGATTCACCACAAGAACGCCTGGAGGCCATCTGGTTCACCCGGACTGCCTGGCAGCAGTCATGGATGCTGCAAGACTCTGTGAGGAGCTGGGACACGTGGTGGAGGAAGCGTCTCCCACACTGGATGCAGAACTCACCAATGGAGCCTTCATGGTGGTATGGTCCTCAGGGTGCGCTTCCACCCTGGAGGGCATTGCCAGGCTAACCGGCAGGCAGCCATCCCCAGAGCATGTGGAGCCCACCACCTGGAGCCTTTACGAGATAGGAAAGAATCAAAGTGCTGCCAATTACCTCCTGGCAGTCCAGCTTCTCCAGAGCATGTCCAGGAAAGTGGCCCAGTTCTTCCAGAAGTTCGACCTGTGGCTCACTCCCACCCTTTTTGAACCTCCTCTCCCCCTGGGAAGCTTTGAGCCTTCCAAACAGGATCCCCTGCTGGCACTTCGCAAAGCAGCCCAGTTTGTGCCTTTCACCCCCATCTGCAACATGACCGGTCAACCGGCCATGTCCGTGCCCCTTTACTGGAACGCCCAAGGCCACCCCATAGGAACTCACTTCGTGGCCCGCTTCGGCGAGGAATCCACTCTCTTTCGGCTGGGAGCTCAGCTGGAAGCAGCCAGGCCATGGATAAATAAAAGACCGCCACTTAGCTTTCCCTCTCCTTGTCCATGAGGGCGGCCAGCACCCGTTCTGGGGTCATGGGCAATTCCTTCATGCGTACGCCCACCGCATCATATATGGCATTGGCTATGGCAGGTGCAGTGGGCACGCAACCAGGCTCCCCTATGCCCTTGGCCCCAAATGGGCCGAACTGATCCATGGTTTCAACTATGCAAGTCTCGATGGGTATGGCGTCCTTGGCTGTCAGGATCTTGTAGTCTCTGAAATTGGGGTTCATGACCTCGCCCTTGTCCAGTATCAGCTGCTCTGTGAGAGCGTACCCCAGGCCCATGAGGGCACCACCATAAACCTGCCCTTCCAGGAGCATGGGGTTTATGGCCTTTCCAACATCATGGGCAGCCACGTACTGGAGCACCTTCACCTTGCCCGTCTCTCTGTCCACCTTCACTCTGACCCCATGGGCCCCGAAGGTGTAGGTCATGGAGAGATTACCCCTGAAGGTCTTGTCCAGGTTCTCATTGGCAGGATCGTAGAAGAACTCAGCCATCAGCATCTGACCCGAAGGGCTGAAGTGCGCCTTACGCAGTAGTTTTCCCAGTTCCAAGCGTTTTTCTGGCTCATGGATGCTGAAAACCTCTCTTTCTCGAAGGCCCAGGCCCTCCTGGGGCTCTCCCATCTGGCGCGAGGCTATCTCCAGGATCCTCTCCTTGAGCTTTCTGGCAGCCCCCAGGGCCGAGTTACAGGCCACAAAGGTGGTGCGGCTGGCATGAGCCCCCACATCCCAAGGGCAGACATCCGTGTCCGTATGGATCACCCTCACATCCTCAACCTGTACCCCCAGCTCTTCGGCCACCACCTGTGCTATGACCGTATCTGCACCCTGGCCCATGTCCGTGGCGCCAGTGAAGACATCCACCTTTCCATAGTCATCCATCTTGATCATGGTGCCGCAACCATCTGACTTGTAGACCCTGGCTCCGCCTCCCACATGTATGAGACAAGCCATCCCAAGCCCCTCGTCCTTGGCTTTGGGCTTATTCCAACCCAACCTCTCCCGAACCTGCTCGATGCACTCCCTGAGTCCGCAGGTCGTTATCCTGAAATCCTGCGGAGTCGTGTCCCCTGGCTGGTTGGCGTTGAGAATGCGAAACTCCACCCTGTCGATCCCGGCTACCTCAGCCAGTCTGTCCATGGAGCTCTCGATGGCGAAGGTGGCCTGGGGATTCCCGTATCCCCTCATGGCCTGGGAATAGGTGTTGTTGGTATAAACACACTTGGCCTCATAGCGCACGTTTGGAACCCTGTAAAGGGAGGAGATGGGCATCATCATGACCGAAGGAGTCGTTGCTCCCCAGGAGGTGTACGCACCGTTGTCCAGGATCATGGCCACGTCCCTGAAAAGGAGCCTTCCTTCCTCGTCGCAGCCCTGGGAAATGTTTATGATGGCAGGTTGACGGCCAGAGGTGGCTATGAACTCCTCCTTGCGGTCAAAGAGGATCCGCACGGGCTTCCCGGTGGCCCTGGCAAGCAGGATTGCAATGTACTCGTACGCATAGGTGTCTAACTTGCTACCGAATGCCCCACCTATACACGCCTTTATGACCCTGACCCTCTTACCCTTCAATCCCATGGCCTCCAGGGCCTCCATGTAGTCTTTCTGGGCAAGGGATGGGATCTGGGTATTGCTGTACATGGTTAGGTTATGGGAGGCGTCGAACATGGCGATACAGCCACTGGTGGCCATGCAGCAATGGGTGACCCAGGTGACCCTGAAGCTGTCCTCCACCACGAAACGTGACCTCTTCCTGCCTTCCTCCACGTCCCCCAGATGCATCTTCCAGGGCAGCCGAAGCAGGTTGGTGCGGTGTTCCTCATGCACCAGTGGTGCTCCCTCTGCCATGGCCTCTTCGGGATTGAACACAGCAGGCAGGGCCTCGTACTGCACCTCTATGAGCTCCAGGGCTTCCTCTGCCACATCCGGGTCTATGGCGGCCACCGCAGCCACCTCATCCCTGTAAGAGCGCACCTTGCCCTTCTTGAGGGGGGTGTTATCCTTGTAAAAACCGAACTTTAATGGGGGTATATCCTCGCCGGTCAGCACGGCCTTCACACCCGGCAGTCTCTTGGCCTTGGATACATCCACATGGACTATCCTGGCGTGGGGATACCTGCTGTAGAGTATCCTGCCGTGGAGCATGCCCGGGACCTTCACATCATGGATGTATAGGGCCTTCCCAGTTGCCTTGTCCACAGCATCCAGCTTGGGGATGGGTTTACCCACGGTGCACAGTTGCTCGGGGTGCATCACTCACTCCTCCTGGCTATGGCTTCCACGGGCCTGTTGCTCCACTGTCCGGCTGCAGCCTCTATGGCCCTGAAGATCTGGATGTATCCCGTGCATCGGCAAAGATTCCCTGCCAGGGCATGGCGAATCTCCTCCTGGGTGGGGCTGGGATTCTCGTCCAAGAGGGCCTTGGCTGACATGATCATCCCTGGGGTGCAAAACCCGCACTGTATTGCCCCATGCTCCACGAAGGCTTTCTGAAGGGGATGAAGCGTCCCATCCGGGGCTGCTAGCCCCTCTATGGTTAGCACCTCCTTGCCATCCACCTCAACGGCAAAATACAGACATGAGTTCACCGCCTTGCCGTTCACTATGACTGTGCAGGCCCCGCACTCGCCACTTCCACAACCCTCCTTGGTGCCAGTGAGCCCCAGCTCCTCTCTCAGCAGGTGCAGCAGGCTCCAGTGATCCTCCACCTCCAGCTCCTGTACCTCACCGTTCAGAAGAAAAGAAATGCGTCTTGCCATCCTGCCTCCATGACCGGGAAACGCCGCATTGGCAATCACGGCCCCCAACTTCTGGATCCCATGCCTGGGCCCTTGCCATCAACCAAGGGCCTTGATTCTCTCCAGGCACCTCATGCCCATTCGCTTGACCAGCACCCTGACCATCTCCCTCCTGTACCAGGCAGCCCCACGCACGCTGTCCCTTACACGGGACTCTTCTGCTGCTATTTTGCCTGCCTCCTCCAGCACGGCCTCGCTCAGCTCTTTTCCCTCCAAAAAGGCCTCGGCCTGCCAGGCCCTCATGGGTGTGGGAGCCGCCACCCCAAGCCCTATGCGGGCCTTGGTGCAATGGCGCATCTGCTCATCTAAGCTCAACAGCACTCCTACTCCCAGAAGTGGAAGCTCCATGGCCTCCCGTCTTCCGAACTTGATATATGCGCTTCCGGTTCGAGGAGGCTGGGGGGGCAGGAGTATCTCGGTCAGGATCTCCCCCCTGTCCAGCACGGTTTGTCCCGGCCCCACAAAGAAGTGGAGCAATTCCATCTCCCTGGAGCCCTTGGGGCCCTGTATCTTCACCCTGGCATCCAGGGTGACAAGGGGAATGGCCCCGTCCGCAGAAGGCACTGCATTGACCAGGTTTCCCCCTATGGTGGCTACATTCCTGATCTGCACCGAGCCTATGTTGGATACAGCATCATGCAGTATGGGATAGCTCCATCGGATGGCCCGAGAGGTCTCTATCATCCGGTGGGTGACCAAGGCTCCCAAAATGCAATGGCCGTTTCCCCCTTGATTTAGTTCTATGCGGTCCATGGAGGGTATGTGTTTGAGAGACACCAAATACTCGGGGCGAATCTTTCCCTCCTTGAGCTTCACCAGCAGATCGGTTCCGCCTGCTACGTACCTGGCCTTCTCCCCATACGACTCCATGAGGGAAATGGCCTCATCCAGGCTCTTTGGTATCACATAGGAAAATCTCCTCATGCACACCTCCGTAACAGCCCCCATCCAGCGACCTTACCAGTGAGCAGCTCTTGACAAGCCCGAACCCTTTGGCCCACTTGCCCAGATCTCCCATCAAATGGGCCTGTTGTCGAAGATCCGCTTGGACTTGCGTTCTGACCTTGGCAAAGAACCGTAATCCACGACCTCCACCGTGGCGCTCACCAGTAGTCTCCTCTTTATCTCACCCTCTATCCTGGTTTTGATCTGCCCCACGTCCGACAAAGGCAACTCAGGCGCCCTTTCCACCCTTATGGTCATGTAATCCCTTCCGTCTGCCTTCCGCTCCAGGATCACCTGGTACTCGCTTCCTATTTCCGGAACCTCGGAAAGGATCTGATCTATCTGACCGGGATAGATGTTCACGGCCCTGAATATTATCATGTCGTCGGAACGCCCCAGTATCCTGTCGTGTCTGGGCAGGATGGACCCGCACTTGCAAAGGCCTGGGACCGCTTTGGTGAGATCCCTGGTGCGATATCGGATCAGGGGTGCCGCTTCCTTGCAAAGTGTTGTGACCACCATCTCCCCGATCTCCCCTTCTGGAACTGGCTGCAGGGTCATGGGATCCAGGATCTCCAGGATGTAGTAGTCAGCCCAGTAGTGGATTCCTTCATGGCATTGACACTCAAGCCCAGTGCCCGGGCCGTAGAGTTCTGTCATGCCCGGAATGTCAAACATCTCCTCAAGCCCCATGAGCTCTGCAATGCGCCTTCTCATGGATTCGCTGCTTCTCTCGGAGCCGTAGATTAGCTTCCTGAGGGCTATCTTGTCCCTCAGGCCCCTCCTTTGGATTTCCTCTGCCATGAGAAGGGCCATGGAGGCCGTGCAGCACATGACAGTGGACTGAAGATCCACCAGAAACTCGCATTGCATGTCTATGTTGCCGGGCCCCACCGGGATGGCCATGGCCCCGAAACGCTCGCAGCCAAGCTGGAAGCCCACCCCCGCAGTCCATATGCCGTAGCCCACAGCGATTTGCACTCTGTCTTCTGGGCTTAGGCCTGCCATCTCATAGCAGCGTGCAAAGAAGTGGATCCAGTCCTCCAGGTCTTTGCTGGTATAGGCCAGAATCTTGCGCTTCCCGGTGGTGCCTGAGGAGGCGTGGATCCTCACCACCTCCGATAGGGGCACGCTCAGCAAAGGAAAGGGATAGCCTTCCCTCAAGTCATGGGCCGTGGTGAAAGGCAGCTTGCGGATATCCTCCAGAGTTTGGATATCTTGGGGCCTTACCCCAGCTCTGTCCAATCTCTCCCTATAGAAGGAGGATCCATTGTAGGCGTGGGCCACAGTCCACTTGAGTCCCTTCAACTGGTGTTCCCTAAGCTCCTCCTGGCTCCTGAACGTAGGCATGAAACTCTGGGGCATTCCCGCACCCTCCATTGCCGGGCTAGTGAGATTTACCCTTGGCCTGCTGGGTTGGCTCTGTATACAATGTTTTGATAATATAGGCAAGCCTAAACTGGATGGTCAAGCAGTAGTGGAGCCGGGGCCTTGTACTGGTCAGGGCCTGGAGGTTCAGGTCCTGCCCTTGGTTTTTTTCAACAGCAAGAGTCTCGGGAAGGAGGTGGATCTTGAAAGATGCATCCTACAGGCTGGGATGCGACATAGGCGGGACTTTTACGGATTTTGTCCTGGTAAACGACACCACAGGCCAGCTTCATGTTTACAAGTGTCTTACCACCCCACAGGATCCCTCGGACGCAATTGAAACCGGGATCAGGGCCCTCATGGATTCTGCGCCCGGGTACGTGGGAAACCTTCATGAGGTGGTGCACGGAACCACGCTGGTCATAAACGCCATCTTGGAGCGCAAGGGCGCCAAGACAGGCCTTGTGACCACACGGGGCTTCAGGGATGTCCTGGAGTTGGGTAGGGAAGTTCGCTATGACGCTTATGACATATTTGCCGAGTACCCGGCCCCTCTGGTGCCCAGGCCCCTCAGGATGGAAGTGGATGAGCGCATAAGCAGCTCTGGTAAGGTTTTGAAGCCTTTGAATCCACAAGAAGCACGCCAGGTGCTGCAAAAGCTCTTGGAAATGAACATAGAGTCCCTGGCAGTTTGTCTCATCAACTCCTTTGAAAACCCTCTCCACGAGAAACAGATCCAGGAAGTGCTCAGGGATCTCAGTCCTGATCTGCCTCTTTCAGTTTCCTATGAGGTGCTACCCCAGATCAGGGAGTACGAGCGCACCAGCACCACAGTCACCAATGCTTATGTCAAGCCCATAACAGGTCGTTACCTGGGACGACTAGAGGAAAGGCTAAAGAAACTGGGGATTCCAGGCAGGCTCTACATCATGCTTTCCAGCGGAGGCATCACCTCTGCCCAGGTGGCCAGGGAATTCCCGGTCAGGATCATAGAGTCGGGTCCCACGGCGGCGGTGATCGCTTCGCAGTTCTACGGAAGGATGTTTGGAATCCGCAATCTCTTCTGCTTTGACATGGGCGGCACAACGGCCAAGAGCTGCCTGATACAAGAGGGTGAGGCTGGCTTGGTCTCCACCTTTGAGGTAGGGCGAGTCCAGCGCTTCAAGAAGGGTAGCGGTCTGCCTATCCAGGTTCCTGTGGTGGACCTCATGGAGATCGGGGCTGGAGGTGGGAGCATAGCCAGAATAAGTCGCCTGGGCACACTCCAGGTGGGGCCCGAGAGCGCAGGGGCGGATCCAGGCCCAGTCTGCTATGGGCTCGGGGGCAAGGAGCCCACGGTCACGGATGCAGACCTGGTATTGGGATACCTTAACGCGGATTATTTTCTGGGAGGGACCATGCCTTTGGATCTCCAAGGCGCACAGGAGGCCATCAGGGAGAAGCTGGCCAAGCCCCTGGGAGTCTCCCTCACCCAAGCAGCGTACGGGATCCATGACCTCATAAACGAGGTCATGGGAGCTGCAGCCAAGACCCACATAGCAGAAAAAGGGGGTAATCCCAGGCTGGTGACCATGGTGGCCTTCGGGGGGGCCGGGCCTGTGCATGCCTATGGGTTGGCCAGGAAAATAGGGGCCCCAAAAGTGCTTGTGCCTCTCATGCCTGGAGTGGGCTCAGCCCTGGGATTCTTCACCGCCCCCATTGCCTTTGATGTGGCCAGGAGCCACAAGGTGAAATTAGAAGATGCTGATTTCCATGGCATCGAATCCCTTTTCCTGGAGCTGGAGTCAGAGGCTGCCTCTGCCATAGGAGCCCAGAGGAGCACAGAAGGCATCAGCTTCCAGCGATCCATAGACATGAGGTTCGTGGGACAGGGCTCAGAGACTAATCTGGGCATAGACAGAAGGCCTTTTTTCCAGTTCTCCCAAGGGGAGATCCGAAAACTCTTCGACGACACCTACAGCCTGCTTTACGGTCGCACCTACCCTGAGACACCGGTGGAGATGGTGACCTTCAAGGTAAGGGCCAGACTCCCTGACCGGCCCTTTAACCTTCCACACCTGCAACGGGGTCCAGGTGACCTGGAGGCAGCACTCAAGGGTCAAAGAATGGCCTTTTCCATGATCAGAAAGGAGTTCATCCCCTTCAAGGTTTACGACCGTTACAGGCTGCCGGCAGGGGCAATCTTGGAAGGTCCTGCAATAATCGAAGAGAAGGAATCCACCATCGTCATGGGCGAGGATGCCAGGGCCAGGGTTGACCAGCATGGTTTCGTGTGGATGGAACTGCTTGGGGAGGAATGCTGAGCAAAGGTGGTCAGGAGAAACAATCATGACAAGAAGCTTTGATCCCATTCACCTGGAGATCCTGTGGCGGAGGCTGATTTCCATAGTGGATGAAGCCGACGCCTCGGTGGCGCGAACGGCCTTTTCCAGCTTGCTTCGAGACGCACATGACTACACCTGCATGTTCACAGACAGCCATGGCCGCGAGCTGGCCCAAGGAACCCTTTGCACCCCTGGGCAGGCAGGGGCCATGGCCCTGGGTGTCAAGAAGATAGTGCAATCTCTGGATCCTGGAGAGCTGAGCCCTGGGGATGTGTTCATAGTCAATGATCCATGGCTTCTGGCAGGGCATCTCAACGACATCTGCGTGCTCAGCCCCATATTCAAGGGCAAGAGGCTGGTGGCCTTCACTGCATGCGTTTTTCATCACTCAGACATAGGCGGCCGCATTTCCTCGGACAACCACCAGGTATACGAAGAGGGTTTGTTCATCCCCCTGGTGAAACTCTATGACAGGGGCAGGTTAAACAGCTCCGTGATGGAGCTCATACGCTGGAATGTGAGGACCCCGGATGAGGTCACGGGAGACATCCGATCACAGGTGGCAGCCAACCATGTGTGTGGGCAAAAGATCCTGGAGATGATGGAAGATGAAGGGCTGGAGAGCCTGGATGAACTGGCCGAGGAGATCATAAGCAGAACCGAGGGTTCCATGAGGCAGGCCATTTCAAGGGTGCCTGACGGCATATACTCTCACCAGGGGATCATAGAGGGGGCCGGGAATCGGTCTGACATAACCATCCAGCTCACCGTGAAGGTGGAAGGAAGCCAGGTCCTGGTGGACTTCGCCGGTACATCTCCCCAGGTGGACTGGGGGGGGAATGTGGTCTACAACTTCACCTACGCGTATGTTTTCATGGCCATCAAGAGCGCATGTGACCCGGACATCCCCATCAACGAAGGTGCCATAAGGCCTGTGGCTATGACCGCCCCCGAAGGCTCTGTGGTCAACTGTCGCTTCCCGGCCGCAGTGGCTGCCAGGATGCAGGTGGGTCATTTCATGACCGAGATGGTCTACAGAGCCTTGGCCCCAGCCATTCCAGACAGGATTCTGGCTGGAAGCGGAGGCACACCCGCCCAGACCAACATATTCCACGGCAGGAGGCGCAACGGGACCCCCTGGTTGACCATGATCATCAGAGGGGGGGGCATGGGAGCCAGTCTTCTTCGGGATGGTCACCACTGCGCCATATTCCCGGCCAATGGAGCCAACACCCCTGTGGAGATCTTCGAGAGCGACACTCCTTTGCTGGTGGAAGCCAGAGAACTTCTCCCCGATTCTGGAGGACCGGGGAAGACCAGGGGAGGGCTGGGAAGGCGCTTTGTGGTCAGGGTGCCTGATACTGAGGACGGGCCCGAAGGCCAGGTGACCATAGCGGTGCAGGCAGGTCGCTTCCGCTATCCCCCTGAGGGCCTCTTCGGGGGAAAACCCGGGGCATGCGCCCGATTCTTGATCAATGGTAAGCCAGGAGATCCCAGCGGACTTACCCGTTGCCAAGCCGGAGATGTCATAGAGTTCCAAAGCGCCGGGGGAGGAGGATTCGGGGACCCTCTGGAGCGGGATCCAGAAGCTGTGCTCAGGGATGTCCAGATGGGGTACGTCACCGTGGAGGGGGCCAGGAGGGATTACGCAGTGATCATTGATCCCAAAAGCTTGAAGCTGGATCTGGAAGGGACCAAAGAGCTCAGAAATCAGCTCAAGGGCCCGGCCACCCACTGAAACCCAGCCAGGCTGGAGCACATTTCCCCCAAATTGTTTTGAGGCCAAGAAAGGAGTCTTCTGGAAAATGATCCTTGTGGACAAGCAGAAATGCAAGCAGGACAAGATATGTGTGGCTGAGTGCCCCATGGGCATAATCAGAATGGAGCAAGCACAGGAAGGTTACCCCGCCATGGTTCCAGGAGGAGAGAAGGTTTGTCTTGTATGCGGCCACTGCGTGGCCGTGTGCCCCCATGGGGCCATGACCCATGAACTGGTTCCCCTGGAGGAGTGCCCCCCTTGGAGGCAGCAACTGGCTCTTGATCTGGACAGGGCCATTCAGTTCCTTCGCTCCAGGAGGTCCGTGAGAGTTTTCAAGGATAAGGAAGTGGAAAAGCAGAAAATAGAAAAACTCCTGGAAATTGCAGCCCACGCTCCCACGGGTGGAAACACCCAGAGCGTCCAGTGGACGGTTTTCACTGACAGAGAAAAGATCAGAGAGCTGGCCTCCATCACAGTGGATTGGATTCGAAAGCTGGTGGAAGGAGGGCCCAAGCCAGGTGTCCCCGCTTACATGCCCCTCATAGTGGCCGGATGGGATGCGGGCAAAGACACGGTGCTGCGTGGGGCACCTGTGGTTCTAATAGCATCCTGTCCTCAGGAGAATCCCAATGGAATGGTGGATCTTACTTTGGCGCTTTCTTACCTGGAGCTGGCGGCTCTCCCCATGGGGCTTGGCACATGCTGGGCCGGTCTAATGCAAAGGGCTCTCATGTTTTGGGAACCCCTCAAGGAGGCTGTGGCTCTGCCCAAAGGCCACACCAATCACTATCCCATGATGCTGGGCTATCCCAAGTTCAGGTACCACAGGCTTCCCAAGAGAAAGCCTCCTGTGGTCAACTGGAGATGAGAACTGATCTCAGTTGGATTTGAAAGGCTCGATTGGCTCCTCTTCACCCCAGCCCCCTCCCAGGGCCTTGTAAAGAGCCACAAGCTGCACGCAGCTATTACGAACACTCTGGATGAGCTCATCCTCGGAGCCGTAAAGAGCCCTTTGGGCCTGAAGCACGTTTAGAAAATCCGTCTGGCCTTCTACATAGAGTTTCAGGGCCAGATCAACTGCCTTGCGATTGGCTTCCACCGCTTCTTCAATGGCCCTCCTGTGTTCCTGCTCCCTGGCTGCTGCCACCAGAGCATCCTCCACCTCCTTGAGGGCCTGAAGCACCGTCTGTCTGTAGGAAATTAGAGTCTGCTCCTGGATGGCTTCCCTTTGCGCTATTTCTGCCCTGACCCGGCCTGTCTCCAACAGCCTCCAGCTCAGCCCAGGACCGAAGGACCAGATCCGGTTCACCCAGCTGAACCAGTTGGCAGCATCGCTTGCCTGGAAACTCACAGAGCCTGTGATGGTGAACTTGGGGAAAAGCTCTGCCACAGCCACCCCCACCCTGGCCGTGGCCGCATGGAGCTCTGCCTCTGCCCTGCGGATGTCAGGCCTTCGCCTGAGCAACTCCGAAGGCACCCCCAGGGGTGCCTGTGGGGGATCTTGGGGTAATCCCCCGGGTTGGGAAAGCTCTTCCAAGAGGGCTCCAGGTTCCTGGCCCAGAAGGAGGCTCAGAGCATAGATCCTCTGTCTCTCTGAGGCCTTGAGCACCGGGATCTGAGCTTCTGTGGTTGCTGCCTGGGCCCTGGCATTGGCCACATCCAGGGCCCCTGCAAAACCAGCCTCGAACCTCTTTTTGGTGATCTGCGCTGTATGCAACTGGGCCTCCAGGTTCTTGGCAGCCACCGTGATCCTCTCCTGAACAGCCCTAAGCTCCCAATACTGCCTGGCCACCTCTGCTGCCAGGCTCACCAGCACATCCCGCCTGTTCTCGATGGCAACCTGGACCTCTGCTCCTGCGGCCTCCAGTCCCCGACGGATCCCTCCAAAGAGGTCCAGTTCCCAGGCTGCATCAAAGCCCGCTTCATAGTGATCTGAGATCAGCCCCTCTGTTCGGCCCCCTCCCCCCGGTCCTGTAGGCACGGTCACAGGAGTGCGGGTTCTCCTGAAATCAACGGAGCCTGCCACCTTGGGCCCAAGGGAACCTGCGGCCGCTGCCCTGAGGGCCCTGGCCTGAGCTATGCGCGTCTCGGCCACCTTCAGATCCAGGTTTGATTCCACGGCCCGCTCCACAAGGGAACTCAGCAGTGGATCCTGGAAGATTTCCCACCAGCGGGCCAGCTCTTTCTGGCCCTTTTCCCATGAGGCAGCACCAATAGCCAGGGGGGATGCCTCAATCCACCCCTGGGGAAGGCTCATTTCTGGTTTCTTGAAATCAGGACCCACAGCACATCCCTGAATCAGCCAGGAAAAGACCGTTGCCGCTACAATGATCCGTAGAGCCCCAAGCACCCCTCGGGGCCTTCGGGCACATCTCATGAGCTCAATGGCCATGTCACCCTCACTCGTACCTCAGGGCCTCTATGGGATCCAACCTGGATGCCTTCCAGGCCGGATAGAACCCAAACACAATGCCCACGCTGGCAGAGACCGCCACAGCAGCCGCCACGGCCTCTGGAGAAGACTCCACGGGCCAGCGAAGCGTAAGCCACACCAGATAAGAGCCTCCCTGTCCGGCCAGTATGCCGAGGGCTCCGCCCGCCAGACACAACACCACTGCCTCTACCAGAAACTGCTGCAGCACATCCCTGGCCCTTGCCCCCACTGCCATGCGAAGCCCTATCTCACGGGTTCGCTCGGTCACCGAGACCAGCATTATGTTCATGATCCCCACCCCGCCAACCACAAGCGATATCATGGCCACCCAAAGCAACAGATTGGTCATCAGGGATGTGGTAGAGGCAAAGGTGCGGGTCACCTCGGTCATGTCCCTGATGTTGAAATCATCCGGCTCCCCTGGCCTTATCCTGTGCCTTTCCCTGAGCAACGCCTGCACCTGTTCTATGGCAGAGGGGATCTCCTCTGCGCTTTTGGCAGCCACCAGTATCTGATCTATGTTGGCGAAGCGCACTGGCATGGGCTGGGCCGCGGCCTGAGCCTCGGACCTTTCCGGATACAGCTGCACGCCCGAAGATGGATAGAGCCTGCTCATGGTGCTGCCCGTGGTACTGCTGGTGCTCTGGTTGGCGCTCTGGAGGCTGGATCCTGTGACCCTGTACTTGATGGTAGTCCATGGAGCAAGAAGGATGTCGTCTTGGTCCATGCCCATCATGTTGGCCCCCTTGGAACTCAACACTCCAACCACTCTGAAGGATACGTTCTTTACCCTGATCTCCTTGCCCACGGGCGACTCTCCTCCGAAGAGTTCCCTCACCAAGGTTTGGCCCAAAAGACAGACCTTGGATCCATTGAGCACATCCCTTTCGGTGAAGGGCTCTCCTTCTGCCAGCTCTGTCCACTCGCGCACATCCAGAAAGGCTGGGGTTGTACCATACATCACTGCCGGCACCCAGTTGCGGTTTCCGTAAACCACCTGGGTTCGTGCCCTCACCACAGGGGCCACGTTCCTCACTGCTGGGCAATCCCTGAGTATGGCCTCTGCATCCTCAGCAGTAAGGGTCACCACGCTCCCAGCCCCGAAGCTCACCCCTCCGCTGGCTGCAGTGCCCGGAAAGATCAACAAGACATTGGCACCCATGCTGGCTATGGTCCTCTTGATGGCCGATGAGGAGCCGACTCCTATCTCCATCATGGCTATCACAGCCCCCACGCCTATGACTATGCCCAAGGTGGTAAGCAGCGCCCTCATGGGATTCCTTCTCAGGGAGCGCAGGGCTGTCTTCACTGTTCTATAGATGGTCACGGCATGCCTCCCCTAACTGGATCCATGGAACTCATGAGCCACAGGTGGCTCTTTTTGAATGCGTCCGTCGTGGATGTGAATTATGCGCCTGGCGTGTCCTGCCACATGTGGATCGTGGGTCACCAGCACCACCGTGACCCCTTCTTGCCTGTTCAGCTCCTCAAAGAGGCTCAGCACCTCTTCGCTGGTGGCAGAATCCAGATTTCCTGTGGGCTCATCGGCCAGAAGAAGTGGAGGTCTGTTTACGAGAGCCCGGGCTATGGCCACTCTTTGCTGTTGGCCTCCCGAGAGTTGAGATGGCTCATGATGCAGTCTCTGTGCCAGCCCCACCCTGGCCAACACCTCCCTGGCCCTCCTCCTGGCCTCGCGCTCCGAGAGCTGACCCGCTGTATATGATAGGGGCATGGCCACATTATCCAGGGCGCTGGTGCGGGGAAGAAGATTGAAATTCTGGAACACGAATCCTATTTTTTTGTTCCTCACCATGGCCCTTTGGTCCGCGGTCATACTGGATACCTCCTCGCCGTCCAGCCAGTAACGGCCGCTTGTGGGCCTGTCCAGGCAACCAAGGATGTTCATGAGGGTTGTCTTGCCAGAGCCCGAAGCCCCCATTATGGCTGCAAACTCCCCCCTGGCCACCTCCAGTGACACATCCCTTAGCACCTGCACTTCCACCTCTCCCATGCGATAGTTCTTGCACACCGATACGAGTCTGATGAGAGGCCCCCCTTGCTCCTGGCTTTCCAAGTTCTCCCTCCTGCTCAGCGCATGCCTCTGCCAGCTCCCGGCGTCACTTGAGGAGTGAAGGGAGTCACGCTGCCGGCTGCTTGCCTGGGGGCTGCCTGCTGCCCCACCACCACCTCCAGACCCTCCTTGAGGTTTTCTCCCTGAACCTCGGTGCGCAACCCATCACTCAGGCCAACCAAGACCCTCAGGGGCTGCAACTTGGAACCATCCCCCACCACCCAGAGAATCCCTTGGTTGGGACCCGATACCTGCACAGGCTTGCCTCCGGTGTCAGATCCAGCCCTCCTGCTCTCCCTGGATGAGTCTGCTCTGGAGTACTGGCCTGGCTGGGGTCTCCATTTGAGGGCCGAGTTGGGCACCAGCAATACGCCCTTTTTCTCCTCCAGATGGAAACTCACATTGGCAGATAGGTAGGGTAAAAGCTTACCGCTGGAGTTGTCCGTCAACACCTCCACGGTGTACGTCACCACGTTCTGGGTCATGGAAGCATTCAGACGTATTTTTCCCACCTCTCCCCTGAAGGTCTCTCCGGGAAAAGCATCCACGGTGAAGCTCACAGGCTGCCCCGGTCTTATCCTGCCTATGTCCGCCTCGTTCACGGCCACCCAAACCTGCATTCGTCTGAGATCCTTGGCTATGAGAAAAAGGCTTGGAGCGTTGAGGCTGGCCACCACTGTCTGTCCTATGTTCACCCTGCGATCTATTATCACGCCCTTCACAGGTGAACGGATGGTGCAGTAACTTAGGTTTCTCCTGGCCCTCTGTAAGGTGGCCTCTGCCTGGGCCACCCCGGCCCTGGCCTGGGCTACTGCAGCCTTGCCCACAGCCAGGTTGGCTGCTGCCACCTCATAAGCCGATTGGTAAGAGTCATAGCTGGCCTGGGAAAGAGCCTCGGATGGCCCCAGCCTCTGAGCTCGCTTCCAATCCCTCTCGGCTTGCTGGAGTTTGGCCTTCAACTGCTCCAGATCGGCCTCGGCCTTCTGAAGCGAGGCCCTCGCAGACTGTAGCTGAGCCTCAGCCTGTGCCACCTCGGCTGCATACAGGGAGTCGTCTATGCGGGCCAGGACAGTACCCTCCTCCACCAGGGAGCCATAGTCCACGGGCCTGCCAGCAGAGTCTGTCCCGAAAGAGACTATCTGACCAGCCACCTGGGCACCCACGTCCACCACCTCCTCTGGTTCCACAGTGCCGGTGGCGCTGATGGTGACCATGATGTCTCCCTTCTCCACCTTGGCTGTCCTGAAGGAGGCCGCATCAGGCTTGGTCTCCTGACCCCTGAGATATACCCATCCTCCCAAGCCAAGACCAAGGAGGAAAAGCGCTCCCATGCCCATCTTTGTGATTCTTCTCATTGCGAAATCCTCTTTGGGGCCTCAAAAATCTTCACTTTCTTCCCATAAAGCAAGGGCGATGCCAGAGAACTCCTGAGTTGCAACCTGCTCCTGCCCCCAGAAGGAAGAGCCTTGGCTCTGAGCCCATACGCAAGGCCCCTTCTCTCCCAGGGCTGGCCTGTTGGAAATCCCTTGAGCAGTCCACCCGCCTCGACAATTTTGGCGCCATTTCGACACAAACGTCGAGAGGGAGGTCTCTTATCCTGAGTGTCTGGGACTGTCCAGCCTTCCTATGACCAAGAAGGCTGCCATGCCTCCAATCCCCAGGGAGCAGAAGGCCCAGCCCCAGGTCTCATAGGGGATCTGGCCCTGGGGATTTGTCAGGTCCAGTACGGCTCCGAAGACAAGGGGGGCCACCGCTCCTGCACCAAAGCCCAGCAGTGAGCGAAGTCCCAGTGCTGCTCCAAGATAAGAGGGTCTCACGCTCTCGGTGAGGGCTGCTGATAGCACCGGAGAGTCCCCGAGGGAGGAAAATGCGTACAAGCCTCCCAACGCCATCACCATTGCCAGGGGCAACCCCACGGTCCAGCCAAAGCAAAAGGAACAGGCTGCGCTCACCCCGGCCATGGCCAGCATGACCTGCTTTCTACCCAATCTGTCCGAGAGGGCTCCCATGGAAAAGGAGGCCACAAGCCCCATGATGTGAAAAAGCGAGGTCACCCTGGCACCTGAGCCTGCGGCCGTCATCTCCTCTGCCCCACCAACGGCCAGGCAGGCTGCCAGAAATGCCGGGGTCCAGGACCACATTCCCTGCAATTCCCAGTTGTGAAAAGTATAACCCCAAATCAGGAGCATGGCACGCCTGTTGCGTAGAACCTCCCTGGTGAATCTATCTCCTTGCTGGCGGCCGGCAGCCTCAACACTTGTTTTTCTCAAGGTGAGAAGTGCCATGGCCCAGCCCACCAGAGGACCAGAGCATGTCACCAGAAAAGAAAGTCTGTAACCACCCAGGGGAATCAAAAGACCGCTCAAAGCCAGCGACAGGGCGTATCCGCAAGAGGTGCTTGCTATGAAGGCCCCCACCGCCATCCCTCTACTGCTGGGGGCGAACTGATCCGCTATGATCATGACCCCGGTGGTGTAGCTCCCGCCCAGGGCCAGGCCCACGATGGTATAAAGCAATAGCGCAGAGTAAAAACCCCCTGCCAAGATGGCGAAACCCAGGGCGCAGATGCCTCCAGCAAGGAGAGACAAAAGGTAAACTTTCTTGGGACTCACCCTGTCCGCCAGGCTGGAGCATGCCACAAGCGAGACCGCATAACCGATCTGAAAGCCGCTGGATACGGCGCCTGCCTGGGCTCCGGACATTCCCCACTCCCTCTGGAGTAGGGGTATGGCTGCAGGGTAGCTCATAAAGACAAGACCGTTGAACACGCGCGAGACGCAAATCCCTGCCAGCCAAAGATCAAACCCTGTTCTGTGGCCACCAGCCATGGCAGCTTATCCCCCCATGGAAACAGCCCAGGCTTTTGCGCCTGAGGACTATCGCAGGCTCAAAGCCTATCATGCCAAGGCCAAATTTGCCCAGAGGCAAGCTTCCAAACAGGGCACAGTCAATGATCTTGTGTGGACAAAAGGAGCCCCCTTAGGAGCTTGGGCCCGGATCCTGGTGGGAGATGAGCTCCTTGGGCATTCATCTGACCCATGCGGGTCCTGAATCATGACCTGAGGGCATGTTCTTAGCCTCAGATCCCATGTGCCAGGGGTGTGAGGCCGGCTTCTTCACCCATCCTGGGAAAGACTGCGGCCTGGGCAAGAGCTCCAGCTTCCCGTGCTCATTGGGCTCCCAGCTCCTTGAGCCTGCCTGGCACCCCCCAGGAGATGAGCAGTTCACTGACACATGGAGGCACCATGTGTTGCCATGGCTTCCCCATGGCCATGCGCTTTCTCACATCAGTTGCGCTCAGGCCTTTCTGGCTGGGCTCTCTGACCCAAAGGATCTGTGTTCTGAGGCCGAGCGCCTGGAATTTCTCCAGCTTTCTCCTTCCCCAATCGTCATATATGGTGAGGAAGAAAACAGCATCCAATGGCACATAGTACCTGTAGAGCTGGGGCAGGTTGACGGGAAATGGAACCACGGAAAACTCCTCGTGAGAGATACCTGCCTCGGTCAAACTTCTTTTTACAAGCACATAGCGCTCAAAGTACGTAAGGGGGTTGGCCTGCGGTTTGCTTCTGTTGGGGTCGGCTGGATCATCTCTGGTGAGAAAAGGATCCGGATTTGTTATGCCCACCACCAGATGGCCGCAATGTTTCTTGCCGGTCAGAAGGTACCTCAGGTGATCGTTGTGGAGCACCTGAAATCTGCCGTGGATCACACCGATCTCATTCATGGGCCTTATCCTCTGTGCATTGCCTGTAAGCCCGCAATATCCTCCCAAGCACGAGGCCATTGGTGTGCAGAGCCAGATAGATCATGGCCACAGCCGGCGCCTCGGCCCAAAAGGCACCGGCTAGCCCGCAAAGGGCAATGACAGAGTTCCTCGTCCCCTTGCTTGCCAGGGTGGGTTTGCCCATGGAGAGGCCAAGCACCTCGGCCCTGGCCGTGGTGTAGCTTACCAACCCCGTGCCAGCCAGCGCCATAAATCCCATGGTGAGCCAGGCCCACAGGGGCAGGAAAAGGGAAAGACGGACCAGATACACGGTCAGGCCCATGACAATGGCCCCGTCTGCATAACGATCCATGATGGAATCCAAAAATGCCCCTGCCCGGCTCTCCCTTTTTGTCAGCCTGGCATATTGGCCGTCCACCCCATCCAAGACCTGGGAGGTCAAGGTGAGCACCCCGGCCAGCCAGGCCATCCCCAGTGCAAAGCAAGCCCCTGCTGCCACGCCCAGGAGCGACCCCGCCAGGGTGATCATCCACGGCCTGACCCACGGGATGAGCTGGATCCGCTGGGTCAGATGTGAGCTCAGGTGAAGCTTGATCCACCTGAGCACGAAACGGTCCGTGGGCTTTGTCTGCCAGGAGGTGGTCATCTGGGTCAGGAATCCCTTTTTTTGAGACCGTCTCTAGTTTAGCAATGGGCCTGCTATCCAGCAATGCGTGCCAAGCCAAGAAGGTTTGTGGCTACCCAACTCACACTGCTGCCCCCTTTTTATATCCCAACTCTGGCACTTCCTGGCAGGGTGGGTTTGGTGAGGGCTTCATTTCTCTGTACCGGGCATTCAAGGTTTTTCCCTTTGGCTGGTGCCAGGCACCATATCTTGAGAAACTACAATGCTGGTTTAATGATATTGAGATGTTGCATGAGCATTGGTGCCAGGCACCAGGTATTTAAAAGGGGTATCGCCCAAACCAAATGTACAAGATAATTACACCGGGTGGGGCTGAGTGGTATCCGCCAAAAGGAAGGTGCTGGAAAAATGTAGAGGAAGTCTATCTCCAGCTTGTTAGGGAAGGCAGAATGTGGTTTGGCCAAGATGGCATGGGTATACCGAGGGGGAAAGCCTATTTATCAGAGTATCAGGATAATGCGGTATGGTCTGGTCATGGTGGACAAACAAGGAAGTGGGTCATAACCAAGAGGCACGGAAGGAGGTAATTGCGCTTTTCGGGGATCCTCACGCACTCATGACTTCTAAGCCTGAAAGGCTAATAAAGCGGATAGTCCTTACAGGTTCTGAGAGCAGATCAATCGTCTTCGACTATTTCTCCGGCTGTGGCACTACGGGCCATGCGTTGATCAACCTCAACCGCCAGGGAGGCGCTATCTGGTCTATGGCGGCCTCAGGCGCGAGGGTCAGCACGTCTTGGTTATCTAGGGCGAAACCGCGGGCTGGATGGAGGCACTCTACCAGGGCGACCGCGACTTTGTGGCCGAACACAAACTCACTGAAGGCGCGGACTTGATCTACGTCAACGGCGATTCTTTCATCCCCGGCGCGCGAGCGCTGGAGAGCGTGTTCAAGGCAAAAATGTTTGCGGAGGCTTTATGAGTACGTCCGTAAAAATCCCCATCCCTCACCAGGCCATTGCAGACTTTTGCCGCCGTTGGGGTATCGTGGAACTCTCCCTGTTCGGTTCCGTGCTGCGGGAGGATTTTCGACCCGATAGCGACGTGGATGTGCTGGTTTGCTTTGCGCCAAATGTGTCCTGGGGATTTCAGGAGTGGCTCCAAATGGCCCAGGAACTAGAGCAAATCCTGGGCCGCAAAGTGGACCTAGTGGAACGCCGCCAGGTCGAACAGAGCAAGAACTACATTCGCCGCAAACACATCCTGGACCATTTGGAGACGGTCTATGTGGCGTGACGCAGCTTACCTCCTGGATATGCTGATCGCGGCCCGCGATGCCCTAGAGTTCAGCCGCGACCTCACCTGGGAGCAATTTCAAGAGAGTTCCCTGCATCAGCATGCGATTGCCAAAGCCCTGGAAAATATCGGCGAAGCCGCGCGCAAAATCTCGGCAGAGACTCGCGCTGCACATCCCGAGATCCCGTGGGCGCAGGTCATCGCCCTGCGAAACCGGATTGCCCATGACTACTTCCACCTGAACCTGGCCGGAATATGGGACATCATCCAGCGCGAAGTTCCTGAGTTGATCGCCTTGATTGAACCGCTTGTGCCGTCGGAGGAGCCATGAGAACCACTCCCAATACCAAACGCCGGCTATCCCCACCTGCTCAGGCTAGCAACAACGCCAGTGAGGAATACACCCCCGGCTGGAACACCGGCTCGCTCTCTTGGCCTGGCTCAACAGCCAGCTCGGCTACTCAAGCAACCGCGAACTGCTGGAGGACATGAAGCAGGCCGACGAGGGCTTTGACGCTTCCGGGCGCAGTCACATCTACCATCGGCTCCTCTCGCGCGGCAGCAAGGTGCGAATCCCCCGAGGACCTGGCGCGTTACGATGACAACATCCGCGCGCACCTGGCGGCCATCAACGCCCGCCGTAGCCAGCCCATCACCCTGCTCTACTTCCAGTACCTGGCCTTCCTCTACACCGAAATCGTCCTTGCACCTAGATTTCATCTTTCACCGCCACCCAGCTGAAGCTCTTCCTTTACCTTCTTCAGGATCTTGTTGGCCTCCTTAGCCGCCTCCGGCGGTGGGATTGTCTTTCCGTCTCCCATCTCAATGCGAACAAAAAATCGGAACGGCGTATTCGCCT
The DNA here is from genome assembly GCA_037481695.1 of bacterium. Taxonomy (NCBI): domain Bacteria; species bacterium. Next base: position 150,327 of record JBBFLE010000001.1, read on the forward strand.
TGGCCTTAAGCTTCAGCAGGTCAGGAATAGCATCGCCCAGTTCCTGGATTTCAGAAGGCTCGAGCTCAGCACTCGCCATCAACACATTGGAAGGGGGTGGGGGTGGGGGCGGAGGCGGGACATCCAGCGGCACCTTGAGCTTTACAGACTGGGCCCCCGGGAAGTCGCAGGGCCAAGGACCGGATGCCTGGTCCAGCACGAGGAAGCGCGCCTGGAGAGCAGCCGTGATCACATCCCGAACGGTCTTCCACGGGAGCGTCTTACCTGCTTTGACGGACAAGGCCGTAGCAACGGAAAGGGCCGAAGCCACACCATCTTTCCAAGCCGCCGGCAGGTTCTCCGGAAGAATCTCCGCAGCAGCGATCACGGCTGGCGGCGGGCAGAGTTTCGACGTGGCGTTCAAGACGCCCGCCGGGATCGGCTCGCCCAGGATACTGGCTGGCCCCGAGAGCAGCCACAGCGCCCCGCTCTCAACGGCAAGGCCGATGGCCTTCTCCACCACTGCCTGCCCGGCCTTCGGAATCCGCATCGGCTCTTGGTAGCCTTCGCGTTCCACCTGCACGACGGTCGAACCGCTGAAGTAACGGGTCACTGCGTCAACCGTGATCTCATCGGCAGACCACAGGCCCGGCAAATGTTTGGGTGCCAGGAGTGCAGGGGAAATCTCCCCAAGCTCGGCGGCCTCCGGAAGGACGAGCTCAAGCGCCGGATCGTTCATCGCGTTCTCATCCGGCCTGGACATCCACCACGTCCGCACCGAGCCGTCGGGCCGGGTCAGCCGAAGCACGAAGGTTCCCCCCTCGCACCCGTTTGCAAGCGTGTCAAGGATGGCGCTGGAGCGAAGCATCTTCGGCAGATGCGGCAACTGCGCAAAGGCACCCGCCAGGTCCTTGACCCGCCGCGAGGTCTCGCCTGAGCGCCAGAGGTTATAAGGGCCATCGGGGAGAAGAGCCTCGGCCGTGATGGCGGTATCCTGCACGCGCGACCGCTTATCGCTCTTGATGATGTTGAAGTGCGGGTCCTCCGTGACGGTGATCTTGAAGGCCTGCACTTCATCCTTCTCCGAGACAGTCACCACGATGCAATACGCCTGTTTGACCGCTTCGGGAATACGGGCTTTGGCCTTCTCGATGTTGATCTGGAGAGTCTCGGCCCGGGCGGGATCGACGTTGCCGTCCTTTTGTTGCTTCTTGATCTCCTCGCGCACCTGCTCCCAGCCCAGGTAGTCGCGGGCCCTGGCCATTGCCAGCTCGAGGCCGTCGCGTGAGGGCACAAGCAGGATCACCGCGTTCCGGTAAACCCTCGGACGATCCGGCCCTGTTGTCTCGTCGATGAATCGCTTCGCCTCGGGGCTGGGCTTTCCTGATTCCGAAGCGGCGCCCGGACCCAAGACGGCGTAATGGAACGCGCCGTCATCTTCGATGTCCTTGGGCCGTGCGGGGAGCGTGTGGACACGAGCCCCCGCCGCGGAAGCGTTGGCCGTGAGAGCCTTAGTCTTGCTGATATCGTCCAGGAGTCTTGCCCGGACGACGTCCTCGGGGATATTCTTGGCGGCGATGGCATGCATCTGCGTGAGATTGGGTCGGTTGCCCAGCCGCCACGTTGCGGGCAGTTGGCCTTCGGCCACGGCGGCGTAGAGGTCGTCGAGCCAGTAGCTCTCCTGCGCCCATCGGGCCAAGCCCTTTTGCAGCTCGATCTTGTCAGGCCTGGTAGAACCCAGAAGAACCAGGAGGTCCCGCGTTCTGGCCGTCTGACCGATAGGCTGGGAGTGAAGAAACGTCGCCACAACGGCCTGCTCTATCTCCCGGAACTTGAGACCGACCGATTCGTCCTGGATCCGTATCGCTTGGGCGAACTCGCTATTCAGGATGCCGGTCCAGGCCTGCTTCTTCCCTTCCCACTCCTCGGTGTCGGCGACGGCGACCATCTCACGCAGCGACTCGGACAAGCCCTCGAAGCCGGGCGGGGAAAGGAACACAGCGGGCCCGATGAGCGGGCTCATGTCCCATTTTTCGGCTTGCCGGAGCGCCAAGGCGAACGTCCGCAGCACCCCGCGGGTTCGCTGGAACCGAGCGAGCTGCGTCCACTTGGAGTAAAGCACCTCGGTGAGATCGGGGTGGAATGGATAGCTCTTCAGGAACCGCTCCTCCGCCTCCGCACCCTGCTTGGCCGTCTGCTCGTCGACCCCCTGGATGCCTTTGAGGGCCGCCACCACGTGCTGGCGGAAAGATTCCCGATCCTTGAGCGACTCCGTCGTGAAGAACCGTCGGCGCAGTACTTCGGCGATATCCTCCTTGACCACCGGTTCCACCGCTTCTTCGCGTTGCCGCTGGAAGATGTCATAGAGCTCGGCCTGGATCTCGCGGCCAAGCGTGTCGCTTTTACGCGGGTCTGTCGCCAGGAGCGACGCCACGAGGCAGCAGCGGTCCACCTTGGCCACGGCCTGCGTCAGGTACTGGAAGAAATTCACGAGCCGGGACCGCCACTCGGGATCCTGGGCGACCTTCTCGCGGGCGTACATCAAGACCTCGTCGACGAGGATCAAGGTCCCAAGCCCGTCCCTGGCTGGGAGTTCCAGGAGCTCCGCCAGGAGGTTCTCGGCGGGGGCCGAATCGCGTTCTTCCGCCTTGCCGTCGGCGTGCAGAAGCTTGAGTCCTTCATCGCCCGCGATCTGGTAGGCCAGGATGCTCCAGGGCTGCTTCAGGGTGCGCACCTTTCCCGCGGGGGAAGCGATTTCCATGCCCTTCTCGACGTCCAGCTTGTCGAAGCACAGCCCCGCCACGCGGCACTTGGGAGGCTTCTGGCCGATGGCCTGGACAAATTCCGCAACGGACGGAAGATTGGGCAGCTTGTCGGGATCGGTAACGAGGTGGCGAAGCGTGATCAGGGTATGGGTCTTGCCGCCCCCATAGGTGAGTTCCAACTGGCGGACGGCCTTGTCGTTCTTCCCGGCCAGCCGCAAAACCACGTCGCGCACGAGCTGGCGCAGGTTGTAGGTCGGGAAGGTAAGGGCGAAAAACTCCTCGGGCTTCTCGTAGATCGGGCGCTTGCCACGCTGCATCAGGACCTCGTAGAGGTCGGCGGCGAACATATGAAGCGGGAGTTCGCCGGAGCGCAGGTCCTCTCGCAGATTGACCACCTCGTGCCACGGCTTCCAAGGTAGCTTGGCCATGTCAATCCCCCTCTCGATCCGGTTGATATTCCCGAATGCGGTTGCGCTCGACGATCCAGAGCTTGCCTTTGATATCGTTCTGAGCAAGCCCTTCAATCAACGTACGGCAGCACGCCCAGAGGTCTTGGTCGGTCGGCTTGTGCGGAAGGCGTAAGACGGCGATGCCGCTGTATTCCCAAGGAGGGAAAAGGAAGGGATTGCTGAAGTCCAGGTCGAGCGTGACTAGACACCTACCCTCTGCCCGACAGGCGGTGATGAGCACGCGATCGCTGGCGGAGCAGAGGTTTTGCTGCGGAACGGTGGCGACGTCATGGCCCGCGGATCGGAACAGGCGTGCACCCCGTTCACCCAAGTTCTCATCGAGCTTGAGCTTCATCATTGATTCGCCGCCGGCAGCTCGACATATCGTTCGCGCGACATTTCGGCCCCATACGCAATGCAAGCTCGGATGTCGTCGTCGTCGATACCAGGGTAATTCTCGCGGATCTGATCGAACGTCCAGCCGCTGGCCAGCAAATCCAAGATCAGCGACACCCAGATTCGGTGTCCCCGAATACAGGGCTTGCCGAAGCAAATATTCGGATCGATGGAGATGCGCTTCAACAGGTCTTCTCGGTTCATGGACGATCCTCCTTGTTTGACGGAGTATCGGTGTCGTCGCCAAAAGTCAAGCCCAGCTGGCGATTTTCCTTCACCGCGCCCCTGGCCTGGACGTGGTTGCTCAGGGATTCGAGCAGGGAGCGCTCTTCGCTTCCGTGGGGCGAAAGCTCGATGAGCGACTGGAGGAGCCGCTTGAAAAGTTCTTGCCGGCGCAGTCCGTTGCCGTCGAGGTACTCGTCCACCTTGGCAAGATCGCCGGCCTTCCAGAGATGCATCAGGCGGTGCACGCGGTCGATGAGAGGGATCGGTTTCCCGGCCGGCGCCTCATAGCCAAGTGAACGTCTCTTACGCTGCGCCCACGTCTTGAGCTTCACCTTGCTCCCGGATTCCTCGAAAGTAGTAGCCGCGTCCTCGCCGCTTTCTTCCTCTTCTATCTCATCATCATCTTCAAGCGACGAGACGTCGCTTCTACTATAGCCGATGATGTCCCACGTGTCGGCCAGCTCCTTGTCGGAGAGGCCACACGAGATCGCGTAGAGGATGCACGCGCCCGCCGGGGCTTCCTCGAGGCCGAAGTCGTGACGATGCAGAAGGTAGTAGGCGGTTGGATCGTCGAGAGTAGACGCGTCGTCTCGACGCGTATCTTCATGTTCGCTTCCACTCAGCACTCGGCCGACCACGAACTCCACGACCATCCGCCGCACGTGGGCGAGGAACTCGCTCACCGTCATCAGGCCCGGCTCATTGGCCTTCTTGACCACGGGGTGCTTGCTGTAGGCCTCGAGCGCCGGACCCGTTGCCGCCCACACGAAGTCCGGCCCACGGATGCCCGCGTCCCAGAATTCGCGGAGCTTGGCGCGGATATTCCGACGCATCTCTTCCAGAACCTGGTTGTCCCAGCCGGGCTTCGAAAGTAGAAGCGGCGTCCCGCCGCTTTCATCCACGCGACGAGACGTCGCGTCTACGAACGTAGAAGCGGCGTCCTCGCCGCTTGAGATTACGCGATGAGACGTCGCGTCTACTCGCTTCTTGCAGACCAGCCAAACGGAGGAGGCGAGAGCAGAAGACGCCTTTGCACGCATCCTGGTGTTCATCTCCGTCTGGATGGGCCAGCTGCCGTCGACGACGAAACCCGATCGAACGAGTGCCGACACGAGGGCTTCCCATGCATCAGGCTGCTTGTTGGCGAAAACAACAACCATCTTGCCATCCGGTTTCAGTGCGTTCCTGCACGCCTGAAACGCACGCGCCATTCCCTCCTCATAAACGGCCTTCGACTTGGCCTTGTCGCCTCCGTGACGACTTGCGTCATCGATGAGTTCCCCGTCGTTTCTCTCGTGATTCCACTTGGGCGAAAGGGGGTCTCGAAATGCCCTGTCCAGGTCCAGAGAAAGACCGTTCAGCGAGCGCTTCAGCCATAGATAGAAAAAATCCATCAGATCCGAGTACGGAATCGCATCGTAGTAGGGCGGGTCCGTCACCACGGCGTCGTACTGGCCGGAACTGATCTCGAGGGCAGATCGGTTCTCCGCCACGGGCGCCTCGGCATCCGTCGAAGCGAGTAAAGCATGGTCGATACAGAGCGACACCCAGTTGAGCTGGGCGCAATACGCCGCGCCGACGACATTGATGACTGCCACCTCGGCGAAGTCCCACGTAATCGGCAAAGCGAAGCGAGTAAAGGTATTCCCGACAAACTCGCCGGAAATAACCCATCGGCAAGTCGTTGAATTGTAGTCTGCAACCTTGTCGTTGAGTATGGCTAGGTAACCTATGACAGCCTCACGCCATTCCGACGGATAGCCAAACCGCAACATCTCAGTTGCCGCCTCCCTCGTCCACTTCACGAACGTCCCCAGCGCCAGAAGCTGGCGGGGGGTGAAGAGATCCCTCCATCGCGTGAAGCCGTAGCCGTCTACGGAAAAAGCTCGGCTTGCTCCGATTCCTCCCCTGGGAGTCGGCTCCACGGGCAACCCGAACGGAATCTGCGCGAAGAGGTCGGGCAATGCCTTCTCTGCCTGACCCGCTTTCTCTATTTCCTCTCGCTCCGGCAGCCGGTACTCCTTGCCGTCTTGTCCTTCCACGACCACGGCGGTCATGACCGAGCCGAGACGCCCGGCCCGACCCTCCAGTCGAATGTCCTCCATCGTCATGATCGTGCCGCAGCAGGGGCACTTGGCGCCAGAGCGCGACATCGTTCCCGCCCCGAGGCGCTTGTCGTGCTCGCGGCGCTGCGCTGCGTTCCCGCCTTTTACGGGAACGTTTGTCTCGATTCCAAAGACCACAGTAGACGCGACGTCCCGTCGCGTTGGGGCGGCACTGTCTTCCGGCTTGCCCTTGGGATTATTCCGAATGTATTGCCTGACTCGTTCCATTTGAGCAGGGCTTCTAATAATGTGGTCAAAGGATTCTTTCTGCCATACGGTTCCGCTGCGCCCCAGTTTCCTGTTGATCTCGTGCGCCGTGTAGGACTTCCATGAATGAAGGATCTCGGACAGTTCATGCCCAGCCAGGGGGGTCACCAAAGCATGGACATGGTTGGGCATCACCACATGTTCATCGAGAAGGTAGCGTTCTCCATCAAAGTGCCGCAGAGCACTTTCGACAAGTGCCTTGATTTCTGGTTTGGCAAGGATGCATTCGCCGTAACCGGCGTCTAGCCATTCCTGAAAACGTTGGGGAAAAAGTTGATAATACTCGCGACGTGTCTTTTCGTCGTGAGGTTCAGGATGTTTCTCCTGCCACGCCTTGCGTTCCTCTTCCCATTGCAGCAACTTCTCTTGAGGCATGGAATCTGCTAGACGGAAGGTCACGAAATAGGTTGCACCGTCCTGGCGCCAATGGGGAAGGTTGCCGGAAAGGTTGCCAATGGGGGCTTCAGGATCGAAGTAATGCAGAAGCGCCGTCTCGACGCTTCTCGCACGCGGCGAGGACGCCGCGTCTACTATTACTTGCATCGTGAGGAGCACGCGCTTTTTTTCCTTCTTGCACAGCCAGCGGGTCTTGAGGAGCGGGATCGTCGCGCGGCAGTTCTTGCAGGTCACCGTGCGCGCCCAGAGGTAGGCGACCGTCGGCTTCGCCACCCATCGGGGATTGCGTTTGTCTGCCAGGTACTCCGCGCTGAACTGGGCATTCAGCCGGTCAATGTCCGGCTTCCCATCTTCCTTGAGGGGAACCAGGCGCGTGGGCTGCTTCTCGTAAGGTAGACGCGACGTCCCGTCGCATAGAAAGCGGCGGGACGCCACTTCTACCGGCTCGAACTCGGCGTAGGTCGGGTAGAACCTGGCAAGTTCCCGTCGGGCGCGGTCGAGAACCCACTGGCCCCACGCTCGGACGTGCCAGGCGAGGTCTGCTTCCAAAGGAGACGCGACGTCCCGTTGCATGGCCTGTTTAAAAAGCGACAAGACGTCGCTTCTACACCGCGGGTGCGCCTTGTAAAAGGCCTTCATGAACTCCTCGTTCTCGAGGATGAAGTCCGGCAGAGGATGGGTCTTCCCGGCCAGCTTCTGCGGATATTCGAGCGTGCATTTGAGGATGAACCAGGCGACCGGGTTGATGTCCACGGCCGTCACCTCGCACCCGAGGCGCATGGCCTCCAGCGGGATCGCACCGCCGCCCGCGAAGGGGTCCAGCACTTTGGGTGGGCGCCCTCCGTAGGCCTTGCGGATCTCCTGCCGGAACCACTCCAGCAGCTCCTTGTTCTCGGTCTCCCGGCCCCAGTGCAGAATGCCTCCCTCGGTGGCTTCCTTCTCACGCTCGACGACCCGCCCGCCGGGCATCTTCTTGCGCTCGATCTTTTTCACTACTTTGCCACCGATTTTCTCGCAGAGCTTCTGGCGTGCTTCGGGCGTTCCGGGATCAGGCAGGAGCGTGGCGATGAGGGCGGCCCGGCACGCGGCCAGCGGCCGCCGCGCTGGCCAGATGTGGAGCGTCGAGATGTGCCCATGCCGCACGTTCTTCTCGTGGACGGAGTCCAGAGAAGCCTGCTTCAGCGGGAAGGCATGCTCGATCAGGCGAGATTTGTCCATGCATCATCCTCGCGTGCCTACTTGTTAGGGTCTGCCGTCCACTTCAGACATCCTGATGGCATCGTGTCCTATAGGGAACACATATGCTGCCGCGTGCCAATCTCTATTGGGATCGCCGCCCATCAGCAGAAGTACCGGTTCGGGACACCTCATCGCATTATTGGTGGCAAATGACTTCATTTGTTCATGGTCTATTTCGCTAGGGATAGGGGCGGCCAAAGGATGGTAATGCCACTCGCCAAGGTAATACTGTTTCCGACGCCAGAGACGGTTCAAGAACGCCTGGAGACCTCGCACGCCGCGGTTGAAAAATACTCTGCCTCGTCTGGAATCTGCCGGAGGTCCAGACACATCGGTTACGATAGCCCAATCGTGCTTGTCAGTATAGTAACCAACGAGAATTCCCCCTGTCTCCATATGCCTTGATGCCTTACAGAATGCGATTATCTTGTCCATTGTCATTCCTTGCACAGACAGTCCAAACCGCGCATCAGGCGTTCTAAACTCAAGGGTTCTCATGTTCATTACTATTGGACCAATTTGATTCCCGGTGGGAACTCATCCTTCTGCTCCTGTTCAAACACGCACAATCGAGGAGAACGTGGAGGATTAGTCATCCATGAATCAATGCATTTCACGGCGATGGAACTCAACAACCAGATATCATCCGAGCGAGCGGGAAAGACGGGGTGCCAGCATCCGAGCCCTTCGGGGGGCAACTCGAATCCCTTGTGCTCTTTCAACTCTTTGTCGAGCCACGGGGTCAGCATGGCCGAGAAATCATGATGGGGGAACCTCTCGCCACATGCCCCGAATAAAAATAACCGTCGGGCTTGAAGACCTGTCGAGATACTCACAAACAGTTTGTTGCCCTCCCAAGGAAAGGTGCTCAATCGGAAAGCAGCACGGTCATCACCAGTACAGTCGATGACGATAGTGCACTCCGCCATTTTCCGTTGCTCAACCTCAGTGGTGTTGTGCACGTATCGTCTGACCCCCTCGGCGGTAACGTGAGGAGAGATGCTGTTCAATCGGGCCGCCAACGACTCTGCTTTTGGTGTCTGTATCTCTTGGATGGAGAGCGTGTGACGACACAAGTTGCCCACTTCAAGGATGTCTCCGTCTACCACAACTATTCTCTGACAGCCTTCGCGAACGAGTATCTCAGCCACCGAGGATCCTATAGCCCCAGCGCCAACTATCAGAACCTTGGCACCCGTTAGTGAAGATGATGCTCGGCCTCTTGTCCGTATCTGTTGCTCCGACCAGTTCCTTGAGATGATCCAGTCAATGCTGCTGCTATCCGAAAGAACGGTACGGGCGTCGTTCATTGCGAAGTTTCCCTCCTTGGGGCGAAAGCCTTTCACCTTGCCATGTGTAAGCACAGGCAGCTGGAGTGCCTGCCAGTGGTACATCGCGGGTTCGCCCCCAATGGTAGTTGGTATGGGGAAGCCGACAAGTAGAATGTGCCGTTTGCCGTCACGAAAGTCTCGAGCAAGGTCGAAGAACAGAGGATTGAAGTCAACGCCCTGTTCCTTCATTGCTGCTCGCAGTTCGCCGAAGGTTGCGGGGGCTTGCCAAGGGTGGATCACCGGTATACGAGGTAGGCGGATCCACATCGCGGAGAGTTTGCGCGCAGTCCCATGCCTTAACAAGGCTCCGTACTCCACTTCCCGAATGGTTTTTCCTCGTGCATTTGAGAAGGTGGTGACGGCATACCACGCGTTGACGCCATCAGGTTGAACCACGGTGGCAACCCCACATACCTCGACCGTCTCTTCCTGCCAGAACCGAAAGGAGTCCTCGTCTTCGATGAAGCCTAGTGTAGTGTGTGATCGTCGCGGAAAGTCTGGCAATTCGAACGGTTCGCCCACCTCGGCTACTCGACCTGCTGCCGCAGCCTCTAACCACTCCTTAGCTCGCATTACGTGCCACCGCAACCGCTCTTCAGGCGAGGTGGGTTCGATATCGTAGGCCCGCCGCCCCGCGTAGCGCAGCGATGTCCGGACGCATATCTTCCCCTCTCGCCACGGGACATCAGGATTCCCCTCAGCGTTGTGTGACTGATGGGGAAATGTGTGTTTGATCCCCCCGTCTTTGGCAGGATACAGTTCAATATCGCCCCATGGATAGTCGTCATCTGCAACGATGAACCACACCGACTTGGCAGGAATGAGACCGGCAGGCTTTACCGTCAAACGACATCGCAGCGCCCATTTCTTGAATAGCTCATTCCACACCCAGTCTTCCAACAGTTCGCAGAAAGGGAGTCCATCCAGCGCTCGTCGTGCTCGCAACAAACTATCTGGTGGTTGGAATTTCATATTGTCAAGCAAAGCGTCCGCCTCCGATGATGGAGACATTCTTCCTTGGCGTATACCCACCCGGCTTGTCGGGCGACTCACCGTTACCGTCATCCTTCTTTGCCGGTGGGTCCGGGAACCGGTCACCAAAGAGCTGTCGCCACAGAATCACGCTCTCGTGCAGGTCTTCTTCGTTGTATGCTCGGCGGGCTAACTCGGCTGCCTCCGTGATGTGCTCGTGGAAGGCGACGAAGTCATCGGGAGACACTCGCCCTAATACATTGTGCTCTGGAACACCATGGTCAGGAACCCTTGGTGTTCGTTTCTGCTCAACATCTGTGCGGTATACGTCGCGAATGCCTTCGAGGGCTGAGACCACACCAGCGGCGACGGATTGAATACCATCCGCGCAGTTTATGCAGCAAAGGTGCTCTAGGGGATAGCTCTTGGGGTACTTTGGCTCCCGGCGTTGCGTGGTTCGCCACCATTTCAGGCACTTCACAACGTCGAGGTAGTAGCCATTGCATGCTGCATTCTTTCTTTGCGTTGCTTCAATCTGAGCCAATGGATGTGTCTTGTGCCATTCCTGTGCTTCTCGGTCAGGAATCCAGAGGGGCTCGTTTCGCCATTGTTCATCCCCCGCCTTCTCCAATATCGCGCCTAGCGATTTGCCAGACCGCCACGACAGGCTGAGCCTCCAGTCACGAGCTTCTTCCAGTGTTTGGTCGGTTGAGACGCTCGCAGACTTGACGAGCTGTTTCAGCGCCTCGCTAGGTGCGGATGTCGGCACGAGGTCCAGTTGGACATAAGATAGTTCAATGCCCCACGAGCGGCCTTGCGGCTTGTACTTGCCCTTGTAGTGCTTCTCCAAGAAGGGCCTGAAGCGTTCCAAGGCCTCACGAGGTGTGATCTTGTTTCGGTCGAGATTCGTTACGATGATAATGTCGACATCGGATTTCCTCCGGTCTTCGAACGGTCTGATCGCCGTGGAGCGCCTATAGCTGCCCTGAAGGAAGGTCGCCACAACGATGTCCTTCAAATCTTCGTCCTTGAGGAGCCGGTCCCTGAGTGTGCTGTGCCCGTTCTTACAATCCTGGACTTGGCTCTCCGTGATCCTGATGTTCCTCAAGAAATCGATGAAGTACGATGGTACATTACTCATTCCATGTCCCCCTTATGTTTTCCACGCGTTCCAAAACTCGAGCCGCAACTAATAGGGACGCTGATAGACTGATAATATGCAGCACCGCCTGCATCGAGATCATGCTCGTACAGCACCAGCTTGCCGAGAACGTGCGCCAACCGCCCAAGCAGGAACATTATGCCGTTGGGGGCCGCGAAGAACACGTGCAATACGCCGCCTTGTCCGCCGCACAACTCCCTGACGGTGGCAACGAGACACTCGGCCAAGAGATGGGCATGAGTTCCATCCTTAACCGATGAGGGGCCTGCAGACGGGAGGAGGAAGTGAACGATGCTCCCGGCTGTCTTGACGTTCAGTCTCACGTACTTCAAGACGTCCTTCTCGATGTTATGTGTGGCGCTGATTGCAAGGACCGTATCCGTGGTGTTCGCCGGTTCCAGTTTGATAACGCTCACATCCCATTTCGGGTAGTGTTTCTCGATTTCGGGCGAAACGTGTGCTTTTCTCCATATATGCCGCCCTGCAAGGCTGTCCTGCACGGGCACGATGTCCACGCCAGATTTTGGGTTCAGCGCCCATCCCGCAATGAATGCGATGCTACCGTGCGTCTGGAGGCGGATATGGAATGAGCGCGAAGGCTTCACATTCACATCGAGAAAGCGAATCACCGCAGGGGCTATGATCTCATTCCACGTATTGGGTACTCTTGGAAACCGCCCGTTGAAATGGCGAAGCAGGCAGAGTGTCGCGTCGGTTTCGTCTTCAAGGTTCTCGGCATACCGCCAGAAGCTGCGGATGCCGATCCTTGTGGCATCAGGCTCTTCAATCGCCCGCCCCGCCCAGAGAGCACATTCGCGGGAGAGTTTTTCAAGGGAATCTCTTGTAAGAACTCTGTCTCCTCTTTCAATTAGTTTTCGCCCAAGATCATCGTACGGGTTTATGGGGTTGCCCGGCTGGACCGGAACGAGCCCTACCAAACGGAGGCGAAGATTTAGGTCTTCGCCCAATTTTTCCAATGTCGGCCCCTGATGCACGCGAACAAGGCGCAGCAAACGCTGCAGTTCCTCGTCTGACCGGAGGCCTAAATGTCTCTTCCACGCCTCACGCACTTTCCCCATCCTCGACTTAGGGCCGCCTCGAGACAACACATCCCATCGCAGGCTTCCGTCGGTCAGGCTGTGAAATGCGCCCATCTCGTTGTCGGGATGGACCTGCCACGGTGAAAAGATGTTGAACCGACAGTTACAGCCTTTTGATGCGCATTTGCGTTGCGCGTTCAAAAGTCGTTGCAGAATGGATACTGAGTTGGCGTTCACAAACGAGGGATCCATCATGTTTTGCCATGTGAAGGCCCCGTTGCTTTTAACGTGAAACTTGACTTGGTAGAAATCTGCGTGAATGGACTCACCCGCATCGGAATAGCCGCTATAACGGACCACCACGTCGTCCAGAGATTTTGCCTCATCGCTCTCAATCTCCACGCTTACAACTTTCGTCTTGTCCTCGAGCAGACGGCATGCCTGCAACCAGAAGAAACGTATCTGATAGTCGTCGCCCTGAAGCCGTGCTGCAACTGCTCTAGCCATATTCAGCTCTCCTCCGCCTCCATGATCTGCCTTGCGCTGATCAGAACGCTCCCCTTGGCCCGGGCGAGCAGGCTCCCGAAGGGGTCCTGGACGCGCACGAGGCGTGGGTTCGAGGTGGCGCAGTCGTAGACTACGTAGAGCCAGTAGTCCTGCCGCATGTTGCAGGCCCTGGCCCATTCATTGGCGGACACCTCGATGTCGCCGGTGCCGGCCCGGCCCTTGACCTCGATGGCGCGTTTCTCGAAAGTAGAAGGGGCGTCCTCGCCGCTTGAAGTTACGCGACGAGACGTCGCGTCTACAGAGCGGATGGAAAGCAGGTCAAAGCCAGGGTTCTCCGGCAACCCTGCCGCACGCGCCAGCTCCGGAGTATGCACGTCCAGAACCTTCGCTCCTGCGGCTTCCTCGAAGGCCCGGGCGATTCTCATGGCGGCCAATTCCACGTTGATGTCGTGCTCCTTGATGTCTCTCGGATCAGAGGATGGCACAACCAGGGCGTGCGCGACGAAGGTAATTGGGCCAGGCGCGACCAGCTCGGGTTCTCGACGCAGCACCGCCAGGGCGTTCGATCTGCGTTGGGCAAGCTGTCTCTGCTGGCGCTTTACTTCCTCCAGCGCATCCATGGCTTTTCGGTTTCCCTTGCGAGCCTTTTCCGCGTGCCTGGTGCGGGCGGCCGCAAGTTCGGCCTCCCGGAAGTCGAAGCCGCGGCGAAGGAAGCTCTCACGCTCCGGCAGCGTGTCCAACAACCTCTTTCTGCGCTCCAATGCCATTTGGCGCGCCACTTGTTCCAGGAGAAACGCTTTCGCCTGTTCCTTCATCTTGCCGGCCTCAACCGCCAATCGCTGCGCAGCAGGCGGGAGGCCATGACCACCTTTCAAGAGGAGGAGGTGTTCGACCGGGCAGAGCGCCACGTCGGCGTCATCGTACTGCCTCAGCCCCACCAGCCGGCATTCGAGCGTCTCTTCCTCGGTGAGTTCGGTCAGTTCCGCGTCGGGTTTTCGGATCACCGACAAGAGCGCCATGTGGAAGAGATACGGCCTATCGGTCATGGGGTCGACGAAGACGGCGCCCCTTTGGCCTGCGTCCGCGAGGCGTTCGGAAATCAGGGCGCGGAATCGCTCGAAGACGGGCTCGCCTGGATGAAGCCAGATCACCTCTTTCGGATCTGTAGGTCTGGACACTGTCAGTTTCTCGCGGGACTTCTCCGGATAGAACTCCAGCGCGGACAAGAGCGGGTCCATCGCCCCCGTTCGCTTGGGGCGCAGGGAGAACACGCCTCCAGGATCCCCCTCGATTTCCAGACCCAAGAGCGGCGCCGCCTGCTCGATGTACTGGCGGACGTAGCCCGGCAACAACCGGAAATACACCTCCCGCTCGAGGTTCTCTCGAAGCCGCGGGAGTTGCCTGGCGACATCTCCGCCCGAGCCGTAAAGGGACCGTTCGCGGGCGGCCAGGGCCTCCAATTGCTCCTTGGTCAGGCGGCCATCCAGTTCACGCGCCACCTCGTCGGGGTCTTCGATGACCGCAAGCTCCATGTACTTCCTGATGGAAACCCCCTGGAATATCCGCCCGATGCAATCGAAGACCTTGTCAGAGTTTAGCTCCTTCCGAATTTTCTCCATCTTGTCGAGAAGCGTCTTGAGCACCCGGCCTTCCCGGGTGGACGGCGCCACAAGGTTCAGGATGATGACCGGATCGTGCTTTTGCAGGTAGCGATGGATGCGCCCCATCCGCTGTTCGAGGCGCGCCGGGTTCCACGGCACGTCGTAGTTGATCATGATCCAGCAGAACTGGAGGTTGATCCCCTCGCCCGCCGCGTCCGTGCATACCAGAAACCGTGCGCCGCCCTCATGAGACGCCTTGCGGAAGCGCTCCACTTCTTCTTCACGCTGGGTAAAGTGCATGCCGCCGTGGATCTGGGCCACCTGCCCCGTGTAGCCCATCCCGATGAGGCGCTTGACCAAGAAGTCCAGCGTGTCCCGGTGCTCCGTGAACACGATGAACTTCTCGTCACCGAATTTAGGGTCGGTCAGGATTTCCCTAAGCTTCTCGAACTTGGACTCCTGGCCTAGGTCGTAGACCTGCCTCGCCAACGCGAGCAACTTTTGGACCTGCTCCCGTTCGGCCAACAGATCCGCCAGCGAAGCGGCGACCACCCCCTGGAGCAACTTGTCCTCGGCAAGCTCGTTTTCCTCGCGACCTTCCGCCGGGCTTTCATCATCAGCGGTCTTGTTATCGAGGACGTCGTCTGTCTCATGGATGCGTTGCTGCAGGGTCACGAGCTGCTCGACGTTCAGTTCGCCGTCCTGCACGGCCTCAATGAGTCCTTCGAGCTTTTCAATCCGGCGCTCGAAGGATCGCAGGAGCGCCCAAGTTGAGCTGGCCAGCCTCCGCTGGAACACGCCCATGGCCAGCCGCGCTGCCTCCCGGTTCAGGAGCTTCGCCTTATTGTAGACGAACCGAAGGTAGTCTGTGGTCTCGTCGTATAGGGTCTGTTCGCTGATCGGGCCCTGGGATAGTTCATAGCCGAGCGTGTCTGAGATCCGCTTCGGGAAAAGAGGCCTGCCGTCGAGGTAGACCATCTCCTCCTTGGTGCGGCGAATGAAATGGCTCGCGCGGTGTTCCGCCGGGAACTCGTTGAACGCTTCCGGAGTGGACAGCACGTCGGGTTCAAGGAGCCGCCACAGCGCGTAGTAGGGGTAGTCCTTGCCCATGTGGGGCGTGGCGGTGAGCAAGAGGAGATGATGGGCGCACCAGCCCAGACTCCATTGATCATCGAGATCGCGCACTCCCGCCAGGGCCTCCGCCAAGCAGTAGCGGTCTGTCTTGCGCACCCGCATGTCGTTGCCGCGATCTGCGGACAGTTTGTGTGCCTCGTCAAAGACGACGAGATCGTAGGGGATGACATCGGGTTCCTTGAGGCGGGCAAAGACCCTGGGGCTGGAGAGCGTGTCCAAGCTGACGATGATCCGGTCGCTGTCATCGCCTTTGAACGGGTTGTCGTTACGGGCGTCTGATCCGCTCACGATTCGGAAGACCAGGTTGAAAAGCGTCGCCAGTTCATGCCGCCAGTTTCCGACTAGCCCCGCCGGGGTGACGATCAGGACTCGACGCAGGAGCCGTCGGGAGAGCATCTCGCGGAGGTAGAGCCCGGTCATGATCGTCTTCCCCGCGCCGGCATCGTCGGCCAAGAGGAAGCGGAGCCGGGCTTGCTTGAGCATGTGCTCGTAGACGGCGATGCGCTGGTGAGGCAGCGGATCGATGCAGGAGATCTCGGTGGCAAAGGCGGGATTCATGAGGTGGCCGAAGGAAAGCCGTTCACCCTCGGCCAGCACCTTCACAATCTCGGGCGGGGCGGTGAAGTCCAGTATCGGTGGTGCGCCCCCGTAGGAGTGTTGCTCCGGCTCGGCGACCTTGCTTCGAGTGTCCAGTTCCGCCTCCAGCTGTCGTAGGCGGGCCCAGCAGATTTTCGATGGCTTGACCTTGCCGTTCTCCCAACGATTTACGGTAGGAAATGATACGCCGACCGCCTCAGCGAGCGCGACCTGGGTCAGTCCTAAGCGTGCCCGCAAGGCTTTTATCCTGCGAGGGTAATCGTCTCCTGGCGTTGAAGTCATAGCCATGGTATTCTCATCGCCGAGTGACAATATAAAAAATTATATCATATGCAATAGTGAGTGTCAAACTATCACACGATGGGAGGCATTTGCGCTGTTAAGGTTTTGGGAGGCCTGGTCAATGCGCGGAGAGGTTTGCACGGCGGGTTGGGGCCGGCAGATGTCACAGCTGGAGGCCCAAAAGCTTTTGCTACAGGCTCACTTTGGCGCTCTGAGCATTTTCACTCCTGGTTTCAAAAACACCACCCCCCGCTGCTTCTCGATCTGCCTCCCACCTTGCAACAACTACGCTGCCTTGCGTGACTTGGGGCTCCAAACCAAAGAACGCATTTGCTCCTTACGATTGCTCTCGACCACCCCTACCGCTGTCAGCTTTCATGGAAATGACCCACTTTGAGGGATGGTTTTTCACGGATATGAGCCACGTGGTTTTCATCTGATTGACCCACCCGTGGGGAGTGGAGAAGTAGTGGGTGGCATGCCCATGGCACATGGGAGAGCCCTTTGTGTCCATACCTAAAGCCCCACTTGTTGCTGCTAAATGACTTGGCTTTGAAGGACTTTAGCCTCCAGCAAGCCCAGGACATCTATGATCTCATTGATGAACGAAGCCGAGCAGGCTCCGTGATGGTGGCCTCCCACCGAGCCCCCCAGGACTGGTACCCGTTTTTTCCCAACCCGGTATTGGCCGAGGGGGTCCTACATCGCGAAAACCCCCTGGGTCATATGCGTGAAAAGTGAAAGCTGTATGGCGCTCTTAGGGCTTCTCTGGCCTTTGTTGCTTCACGGATAAGGCTCTTTGCTGCTTCTGGTAGGAATACAATTCCGAATATGAGACAATCGCTCGGCCCCTATATTGCTCATACTCTTTGATGAATGTTTGAGTGTCATCGTATGGACCGGCAATGTATCCCGGGCGCTTGGAATCAGCAAAGAAATACTTCTTGCCATCTCGTCTGAAGCTGACAAGCCAGTGCAACCGAAACGTACTGCCATTGATCTGAATGGGATCGAACTCAATCATCAGATACTTGGGGTCTGTAGTGGGATCAATTCGTCTGAGGGTCTCAACTGCAAACCGTGACAGGTCAATGCAAGCACCAGCCTTACTCTCGAAGAACTCGGGTGGACTGAAGACTGGAGGCGTATGATTCTTCGCTTTCTGGGTCTCAGAGAGCTTCATTGCTCGTGTCCTGTCATAAGAGAAGTTGGCAGCAATCCACCCATTGATATCTTCCGGTGTCTTCCACGTCTGTAAAGCCTTCTCATAAGAGTCAGCCACCTTGAACTGCACAGTTGAATCGCGTGGATACTCCGGCTCATCCGAGGAAAGTGTTGCAGCATGAGAAGCGCTGGCACCACCAGGTAGAATGCAAAAAACTAAGAACATGATCACCTTGTACATTTGCTTCCTCGCCTAAGCCGGAACGGTTCAGCTCAGCGCTGAGGGCGCGTGGGGCGCGACATCATCCGCTGGAGCGGCTGGTTATGTGACGCGGGAGCTTCCGCGCTTGAACTGCTTTGTTCTTCAAAGGGTGAGCTGGACACAATGGATGTCGGCGCTCCTGAAACAGGATTGTTATTCCGAAGAATTTGTCCTGACGCCCCGGGGCAAAGACATCTATCCCGGTACTTGGACTCGTGATCTCTGCTTACCCCCAATACTCATTTTGTGGTTATTCGTTTACTCTTGTCCCATATTGTGCCCATCCATCCGGATATATATCCGTTGTCTCCACATCTGGGACACGCCCAACGGATTGTATTGTATTCATCCTGCAGAATACGCGATAAAATGATCCCCGGACATTTCTTGTGTCCTGGCCGACGACGACACGAAACAGGATGACGGGTACCTGTTGTGAATTCAATGATACTCCCGAGGTACCTCGCAAGCCTTTCCGCCGGTCCTGGCAGGTCAGGGGGGAATGATCCGTCATCAGCAAGAAAATGTCGAATATCAGTGACCCAAGTATCTCCCATGTTCATTCCTTCTTAGCCGCATAACGCCGGCGTTCAGCGAACTCGGGATGGGAGCCGCAAGGCCCGAAGGGGCCCAGGTGCAGCCCCTATCCATCCGATGGCTTTTCTTTCTGCAGCAAACAGCTAGCCCCTGGGAAGCACTTCGCCTTTGAGCGGCGCGTTTACTCGCGGCTCAAAGTGAAGTTGGGCCTCAGGGCTAGCCATGGGCTCCAAGGAGTGATTGGCCAATATATTCAACGCGAAGGCCCGCATTTCTTGCAGCCACAAATCCCTTACTGGGGGATGTTATAAAGAGGTCAGCCCCCCACTCAAGAGCACATGCAACATGGAGAGCATCCATGGTGCGTAATTTGTTTTTTTTCTAGCAGTCTTATGGAACGTGAGACCACCGAAGGAGTTATCTGTAGAACCGTTGCATCACTGACATCTTTTAGCAGTTGTTTCTTTACGGATAGATAATCAGAAAGGCTCAGACTATGTTCCCTTAGCCTCCTATTGAGGCCGGAGGTAATTTCGGGCACCAAAACAACACAAAAAGCCAACTCGTCAGCATTCTTCAGGAAACTTTCCAGTTCCTTGCTGCCAATCTCTTGCACATACCTTTTGGCAAACGATGATGAATCGACTGCAAGTTTCATGGAGTAATCTCACGCTCCTCTAAGATAACCGAGGACAAATCGCGCCCCGGAATTCGAAGGCGGATTCCTGGCTGCTTCCATGCTGGGAGCCCAAGGGTTTGTCAGAAAATGGAATTACTTCTGCAACCGGCTTTCCGCGCCTGAGAATAATAATCGTCTCTCCACGCTCTACCTCGGTATTGAATCCGAAGTCCTCTTACGGAAATCTGTGAATGCAACAGTTTTCATTTTTTGCCTCCCTATATGTACAGCTAAGCGTACATGATGGGCAGCAGCTTGCCAAGGTTCAATTTATGGCCAAAGTGCTCTTTAGCGGGCGCAGCTTTTTGCACTGCGCTGCATGAGATTGTGGGCTCCTTAGTAGGCAGGTAATGGGCCTTTTATTACCCTGTCCCCCCTCTGAAGGGGTTGGTACTTTCTTGACAAAGACCCCCTTTTGCCAGCTGGGGGGAGGGATGATGACGCATCTCTTTCCAATGACACCAAGGCCTTGGAGTTTTAGAAGATGCTTGGCTCCTGCCACTCGCCGAACACTTCCCTGAAAACTCCTGTCATCTCGCCCACCGTGGCGTAGGCCTTGCAGCATTCCACCAAGACTGGCATCACATTTTGGCCGGCCCGGGCCGTAGATTCCAGTTCCTTGAGAAGCCGGGTGACCTCCCTGTTGTGTCTCTCCCTTCTTACTTGTTGGAGGGCTGCTATCTGTTTCTCGGCCCAGCTCTCGTCATACTCGTGGAGCTCCACTTCCTGTAGGGTGTCCCCCTCCGTGTACTTGTTCACCCCCACCTTGACTATCTCTCCTGACTGGATCCCCTTCTCGAACTCATATGCCTGCCTGGCCACCTCCCTTTGGATGTAACCTGTGGCCACTGCCTGGACCATTCCTCCCAGCTCGTCCACCCGCTTCATCTCTTGGAGGATCTTCTCCTCCATCTGTTTGGTGAGGCTCTCTATGAAATAGGATCCGGCCAGGGGATCCACTGTGTCGCGAAGCCCCACCTCTTCCATGATAATCTCCAATGTTCTCAAGGAAAGCAGGGCTGCTCTTGCCGTGGGTATGGTGTAGGCCTCGTCATAGGAACAAAGCGCCGTGGTCTGGGCACCTGAGAGGGCAGCTGCCAGGCCGTAGAATGCCCCTCTAATGATATTGTTCTCGGGCTGCTCCTTGGTCAGACCGGAGCCCCCTCCCCCGAAGAGACCCCTGAGGAACAGGTTCTTTTTCTCCTTGACATCCCAGCGCTCCCTGAGATTTCTGGCCCAGAGCTTTCTTGCTGCCCTGAACTTGGCCACCTGCTCCCACAGGTTTCCAAACACGTTAAGATTAAAGGAAAAACGCCCCACGAAATCGTCGGGCCTCAGTCCCCGGTTCACTAGCTCCTGGATGTAGGCATTGGCAATCTGAAAGGCATAGGCTATTTCCTGCACCGGGGTGGCCCCAGACTCCCTGATGTGATAGCCGCATATGCTTACCGGGTTGCACTGGGGAAGCTCCTTGGCCGCGTAAGCAATGCAATCCCCCACAAGTCTCACAGCAGGCTCCACAGGAAAGATCCAGGCTCCTCTGCCGATCATTTCCTTGAGTATGTCATTTTGGGGTGTGGCGCTTATGCGCTCCTTGGCAAAGCCGAACTTCTCCGCCACGGCCTGATACATGGCCAGCATCACCGTGGCTATGGCATTTATGGTAAGGCCCGTGCCTATGCGGTCCAATTGAATGCCCTGGAAGGCAATCTCGAAATCCCTCAAAGAGTCCACTGCCATTCCCACCCGACCCACTTCGCCCTCTGCCCTTGGGTCATCGGAATCCAAGCCCATTTGGGTGGGCAGGTCAAAGGCCACGTTCAGGCCTGTCTGCCCTTGTGATATCATCCACTTGAACCTCTGGTTGGTCTCCTCGGGAGTTCCGAATCCCGTGTACTGGCGTGTGGTCCAAGCACGGCTCCTGTATCCAAGGGGATGTATGCCCCTGGTGAAGGGATACTCGCCAGGATCTCCCAGGTCCTTCTCGTAATCAAAGCCCACCTCTTCCAGATCTTTAGGACCGTAAACGGGCTTCACCTTTATGCCCGACTGGTAGATCACCTCCTGGATAGCGTCTTTCGGGTCTCTTATGTATCTTGCCACTCCCATCTCACGCCTCCCTTCTGGCAGCCACCAGCCTGTTGATCCCTTCGACTATCTCCCTGAAGGGCGTTCCCCCGGGAAATACACCCTTGACGCCCATCTGGGTCAAGACCGGGATGTCCTTCTTGGGAATCACCCCTCCCACCACCACATCCACATCCTCAAGCCCCTCTTGTCTTAGCCTCTCCATGAGCTTGCGGCAAATGGGCACATGGGCCCCAGACATTATGGAAAGCCCTATGACATCTACGGACTCCTGCATCGCAGCCCTCATGATCTGCTCAATGCTTTGGTGAAGTCCTGTGTACACCACTTCCATACCTGCATCCCTGAGAGCCAGTGCCACCACCTTGGCCCCCCGGTCGTGGCCGTCAAGTCCAGGTTTGGCTATGAGCACCTTTGTCTTTCTCTCCATCACCAGCCTCCCCACCCAGGCCTCCCTCTTGGCTCCAGGGACCAGCGCCCAAGGCGCCCGGCCCTGCTAAGGCCGCGGATTCCTCCCAAAGATTCTGGGTTTAGTCGAGCAAGCCTGGCTGAATCCTTACCTTTCAAACAGATATTGCTCCACGCCTCATCTCCTTGAGCACCACACCCATACCCCTGAGAATATGTTGCCTTACGATCCTCTCCACGGCTTTTTCGTCACCCTTGGCCATGGCTCTCATCATGCGCTCATGATCCCTCAGGGAAGTGCGGGGCATGGAGCCACGGGACAGAATGACCCTCCTGAAGCGATAAAAATGATCCCTCAGTTCCTGAATCATCTTGTAAAGCCGCTGGCTCCCGCTTGCCCTGTATAGCCTGTCGTGAAACTCGGTGTTGAGGGAGATGATCTCCTCTACCTGCCCTTTTTCCATTGCCACACGAGACTTCTGGATGATTCCCTCCAGTTGGGCCATCAGTTCCTCGTCTTTGCGTCTTGTGGCCAAAACAGCAGCATAGCTCTCCAGGACGCTCCTTATGCCGAAAATCTCCTCTATATCTTGGGCCGCGATGCGCCTGACCTCATAGCCACCGTACCTTAGTTTCTCCAGAAGCTCCTCCTGCCTGAGCTTCTGGAGAGCCTCCCTCACAGGGGTGCGGCTGGCCCCCAGCACAGAGGCCAGTCTCTCCTCCACGAACCTTTCTCCAGCAGGTATCTCCCCCCTGAGGATGCCCCTTCTCAAGGTGTCGTAAATGGAGTGGCTGAGGCCCCTTTTGCCCTTACGTCTTGAGCTCCTGGCTCTTTGAGCACCTCCCAGGTCATCCAAACCTGTACTGGACACCGCGCCCTCCTTTGGGATAGCTCCAGGAGATGGCTCCCGGCCGGCAGGCCACGAGGCAGGTCCCGCACTCCAGGCAGCCCGCATACTCCACCCGGATTTCATCCTGCCCGGGCTCGTAACTGTATAGCTCTGCAGGGCAAACCCTCAGACAATATCTGACCTTGCAAACCGACCTGCAAATACGGTTGTCCACAAGGATATGACTCTTTTCATCCACCTTGAACACATCAAGGGCGAGTTTCTCTTCTGTTTTCATGGCGACCTTTCAGATTTTTCTCATGTCCCACAGATCCTTGAGCCAGCCTGAAATGCCAGGGCCATGACTCATGGATCTTTTGATTGTCTTGAGATAGCCTTCCTTCTGCCCAGGACCCACTGCAAAGAGCCCCCCCAGAGCCTCGCAGATGAGTTCGGGATACTTAGTATAAAGCCTCTTTTTGGAAAGAAGACTCTCCACTGGGGCGAATCTCTCTAGGTCCTTCATGACAAAACTATTTTTCAGCATCTCCAGGTACGAGCCCAGGCAGGAAGCGCTGAAGTCTTTTCGCTGCCAGGCCTGGATCACTGCCTGGGAGGCAAAGTATCCCGAGGCCATGGCCATGTCCATGCCCCTGACCGTGAGCCCCATGTTCAGGGAAAAACCAGCTGCATCTCCCACTATCAGATAACCGTCACCCACAAGATCCCTGGGAGGCAGCCTCCTGGCCTCAGGTATCATGTGGGCCCCGTATTCCACAAGCCTGCCTCCTTCCAGAAGACAGGCTATCTCTTCCCTTGCCTTGAAACTCTCCAGAAGCTCGTGGGGACGCACCTCGGTCTGCATCAGGTCCTCCAATCGCAGGACCAGCCCCAGAGAGACGCTGTCAATGTTGGTGTAAAGAAACCCGCCTCCTGCCACACCAGAGGTGAGCCATCCCACAAAGAGATGTGCCACACCCTGCCCCTCTCCCACCCCAAATCTGGCCTGAATTGCCTCCACCGGAAGCTGGATCACCTCTTTCAGTGCTGTGGCCGCCTCCTTGGGCAGCGGAGGGGAGTGCATTCCCACCTCCTTGGAAAGCAGCCCCAACACCCCTTCTGCCAGGATCACCACCTTGGCCCGAATCTCTTCCCCATCAGAGCGGATTCCCACCACCCGGCCCCCTTCCTTGAGAAGAGAGTCCACTTTCTTCTGCGGCACCACAAAGCCCCCGGCCTGAGCCACCCTTTCTGAAAGATGAGAGTCCAGGCGGGCCCTAAGAACAGTCTTGCTTTCATATTGGGGCTGCCCCAGTACATCGTGCCTTAGGCTCAAGGTGGAGGATCCCTGCCTGCCCATTACCGAGATCTTCTCCACCACAACCTTTCTTTCCAGGCAAAGACCCTCCAGTAGCTCGTCCACAAGCCCCCTGAGTGGGCCCAGATAGAGCCTTCCTCCGCTTAGGTTCTTGCTGCCGGCCACATCTCCCCTCTCCAGCACAAGCACCCCCAGGCCGGCCTTGGAAGCATAATAGGCGGCTGTGAGGCCAGAAAGACCGGCGCCCACCACCACCAGATCCAGCTCTTCCATGGAATTCTCCCCCAAAAGGCTCTCTGTGCTCTCCTCACAAAAGGCATGCAATTGGAGCCAGATTCAAAAATGGCCCATACTTCACCAAAAAAACCCTCAACCAGCACCAGCCAAGAGATGAGCTCAGTTCTATCCCTGTCTTTTGCCTTTGCCCATGGCCCGGCCAGTTTCCCCCACAAGGCCCTTGAGAGGATCATGCCTCCTTCTTGAGCTCACTTATCAAGGCAGGGAGCAGCTCATGTAAATCCTCCACCACTGCGTAATCAGCGTGCTGAAAGATCAAAGCATTGGGATCCCTGTTGACCGCCACCACCACCCTGGAGCTGTCCATGCCCATGATGTGGTGAATGGCACCCGAGATCCCGAAAGCCATGTACAGGTCCGGGGAGACCGTCTTGCCGCTCTTGCCCACCTGCTGAGAAGCAGGTCTCCAGCCGCTGTCCACCACGGAGCGGCTGGCCCCCACCGCTCCACCCAAGAGCTGTGCCAGCTCCTCCAGCATTGCAAAACTCTCGGGACCTCCCATGCCCCTTCCCCCTGCCACCACCACGGCAGCCTCCGTAAGTTCGGGGCCCGAATCGGATTCCTGAACAGCCCCCAGGAGTTCCACAGGCCCTGTGAGCTCCTCAACACTTATTCTTTCTATCTTGGCGCATCGGTTGGCCTCCCTCCTGGAAAAGGCCCTGGGCCTCACTGCCAGCAGGTACGGAGGCGGCCCGCTGGACTCCAGTTCCACCAGGAATCTACCACCGTGGATGGGTCTTCTGACCAGGAGCCTCCCCCCTTCCTGGAGCTCTAGGCCCGTGACCTCGGAGACCATGCTCACCGAGAGACTCACTGCAAGGCCAGGCATCCATTGCATGCTTCTGAAGGTGCAAGGAGCCATCAAGACAAATGGCGACCACTCCCGGCAAAGCCTCTCCAGGGCCTGGATGTAGGGCAAGGCCTCAGGCTGGGCAGCCCCTTGTGTTTCCAAGACCATGATCACGTCCGGGCTCCCCTGGATCCTTTGGGCCGCCTCAGCAGCCTTGGAGCCTGCCACCAGGGCCACCAGGGGCCTTGCGCTCTTGTCAGCCAGATCCCTGGCCTTGCCCAACAACTCGTGGACAACAACCCGCTCCACGCCCTCCCAGTGCTCAACCCAAACCCATATGCTGTCTTTCTCCATGGGATCCTCTCGGTCTCTTTACTGCTCAGAGAACCTTGGCCTCCTCTTTTAGAAGCCTTATGAGCTCTTTGGCCTTGGAACTTGCGTCTTGGCCCTGTACCAGGCGCACCGGAGGTCTGCCTGCAGGCTGTGCAAACCCTCGCAGAACCCATCTGGAGCGCGGGATGCCATCTTCAGCCGGGCTCACCTTCTCAGGCTGCAGACGCATGCCCTTCATGACCCCCTGGATGGTGGGTACCCTGGGCTCGGCCAGACCCTTTTGGGCCGATACCAAAGCAGGCAGATTGCAACGCACCTTGTCCCTGGCTCCCCCCAGGTCCCTTATCACCTCAATGGCCTGACCGTCTTGTTGGATTTCCAATGAGAGAGCAGGACCCAAATATGGAATGCCCAAGAAACCCGCCACCATGGGGCCCACCTGAGCTGCCTCATCGTCTGTTGCCTTTCTTCCGCACAGGATCAGATCAAATTGTTCCTTGCGAAGAGCCTGGGCCAGCAACCAGGAGACCTCCATGGCATCCCTCCAGGACAGCTCGGGTCCCTCCAGATGCAAAGCCCTTTCAGCTCCCATGGCCACAGCCTTCCTCAGGCCCTCCAGGGCAGGCTTGCCTCCGTAGCTAAGGGCCGTGACCGTGGCTGAGTTCATCTTTTCCTTGATTCTCAAGGCCTGCTCCACTGCTATGGCATCAAAGAAATTTAACTCCCACTTCTCTTCCATGCGAAGCCCCGAGCCGCCTTCCAAGAGCTCTATACGAGCTTCGGCATCCGGAACTGTTTTCACCAGAACAAATACTCTCATCAGCCCTCTCCGCTACCTCTGGTTTGATTCAGCATCACCCCATGGCTCATTTGCTTTGCCTCTATGTTTCTTCTCTTGCGGCCAGCCCTTGAAACAGCCCTGGCCTCAGTGAGCGGCTCTTCAGAGCTTCCCCAGGATCTGCCTGCCCAGGAAGTCTTTTAAGATCTCGTGGGTACCCCCTCCGTAGAGCAAGAACCTCGCATCCCTGAAATGCCGCTGGGGAGCATACTCCTGGGCAAAACCGTTGGCTCCGTAGATCCGGGTCACCTCGTCCACCACCTTAAGGCAAACCTCTGTGGCGAACATCTTGGCCATGGCCGCTTCGTTTCTGCTGTCCAGGGCTTGATCCATCCTCCATGCAGCATAATGCACCATGAGCCTAGCTGCCTGGATCTCTGTGGCCATCTCCGCTATCTTGGCTCGTATGAGCTGGTAGGTGCCGATGGGATTACCGAAAGCCACGCGCTTGCGGGCGTACTGAAGCCCCTCATGGAAGGCTGCTCTGGATATTCCCAGAGCCATGGCACCGGTCATGGCGCGCACCTCGTTTAGGATCTCCCCCAGATAGACCATGCCCTTTCCCAACTCATGTCCCAAGAAATTCTCCCCGGGTATGCGCACCCCGTCGAAGACCAGCTCTCCTGTGATGGTACCCCTGCAACCCAGCTTGTGGATCACCTGGCCTGGAGAGAAGCCTGGGCTGCCCTTTTCCACCAAGAAGAAGTTCAGCCCTTTCATGCCAGCCCCTGGCTCTGTGGTGGCCAGCACCGTGGCGAAGTCGCATATGGGCCCGTTGGTTATCCACATCTTGGTGCCCTGAATGACCCAGCCATCGCCTTCTCTGAAGGCCGTGGTGCGTGTAGCAGCCAGATCCGAACCAGACTGATCCTCGGTGAAACAGATGGTGGCTATCTTCTCACCTCTGATGGCAGGCAAAAGGCAACGCTCCTTTATGCTGGGGCTTCCGAACTTGTAAAGGAAATGGGTTCCCATGAGCGCGTTCATGATCACCGACTGGGCAAAGCCCACCGAGCCTCTGGTAAGCTCTTCGTAGAATATCATGCAGCTTACCTTGTCTGCGTTCATTCCCCCCAGCTCCTCTGGGTACCTCAAACCCAGGTATCCAAGCCCGGCGAACTCCTTCCAAAGCTGCCATGGAAACTGGTCTTTCTCGTCTATCTCCTGTGCTGCTGGAACCACCATCTTGTCCACGGCCTCGGCCACGGCCTTCTGGAAGAACTCCTGCTCTTCGGTGAGTCGGAAGTCCATTGCTCCTCCTTGACTGTTCATGGCGCCCAATCATCCATGCAGCCTCCTTGAGACTGCCTGGCATTGAGCTCCTTTCTCAAATCACCCCCATGCTCTTGAGTGCCTGCAACTCCTCACTGGACATCCCGAGCCGCTGTCCATAGTAAAGCTCGTTGTGTTCCCCGAATCGGGGTGGGAAGCTGAGCATGCCCTGGTTCTGGCACAAGAACTGGGTACTGTAAGGCGCAGGCGCCAGCAGGATCTCCACTCCTGTGCGAGGATCCCTGGACCTAAGAAGCCTTTGCTTCACCAGGGGGTCCTCCAGAACCTCCTGGATGGACTGGATCTTGGAAACCGGGACCGTTATGCTCTTGAACATCTCTATGACCTCTTGGGTGCCAAGGCCCTTGAAGATCTCAGCCAGACGACGGTTAAGCCTTTCCACGTCTTTTATCCTGCCCTCGTTTTTCTCGTACGCGGGGTCCTTGAGCCCCTTGAAGGGTTCCAGTTCTGTCATGGATGCCCACTGCCTGTCATTGCCCACAGCTATGTACACGAATCCATCTCTGGTCTCAAAAACCGAAACCGGAGCAAAGAACTCATGGGTGTTGCCCCTTCTGCTTATGTGGCGGCCGAATGAGCCGGTGAGCGTTATGGGGACCGTGAGCCAGGACACTGTGCTTTCGAACATGGAGAGATCTATGCGGGAGCCTCTGCCCGTCTGGGCCCTCAGAAACAGGGCCTTCATTATTAGGCCGTAGCCGTGCTCGCTGGCCCCCATGTCCGGAAGAGGAATGCCCAGCACCTGGGGAAAGCCGTCGGGCTCCCCTGTCAGCTCCATGAGCCCTCCCCTGGCCTGCAGGATGGGATCGTAGGCTGCCTCGTTGGAATCTGGCCCGAATCCGGTTACTCCAAACCAGATGATGTCTTCCTTGATGGAGCGAAGCCTCTGGTAATCTATCCCCAGTTTTGAGTAATTCCTGGGTAGCTGGTTGGTGGCAAAGATGTCTATCTGGAGCTCTCTGATGAGCCTCTCCAGAAGATCCTGACCTTCCTTTGTGCCCAGGTTCAAAGTTATGGCCTTCTTGCCCGCGTTGATACACAGGTAGTAGGTGTTCATGCGCTCCTCGCCGAGCCTGTTCTCACCCACCAGCCTGTTGGGATCCCCGTACACCGGGTGTTCCACCCGGATCACTTCAGCACCCTCCATGGCCAGCCTGTAAGTAAGGTAAGGCAAGACCGTTGCCTGCTCCAGGGATAGCACCTTTATGTTTTCCAGTGTCTCCATGGCCATCTCCCTCTTTACGGGTATTTCTCCCCATGAATCATGGGCTCCTTCCCAAGGAAAAGGACCCCTGACTCCAAGACCCTCCTTCGGCAAAACAGGTGATTCAAGACCCTTGACTATGCACCATTGACTTTGTATACAATGTCCGAACGGCCGGATTATAGGTTGCTCTTGGCACAGTGTCAACGGTCTCCTCTGGCCAAGGAATAGGTTTTTTTTTGAACCAAATGTGAGAGTTTCAGGAACCATGGCAAAAAATAGGGGGGAATCGTGAGGCTTCCCAGATTCAATTACCTTGAACCCAGGGACCTCAAAGAGGCCTTGGAGATGAGGGCTCTGTATGGAGCCCAAAGCGCTGTGCTGGCAGGTGGTACGGATCTGCTGGTCAGGATGAAGCAACGTTTGATGAAGCCATCCTTCCTCATAAGCCTCAAGAATCTCCGAGAGCTGGAGGGGATCCGGCTGGAGAACCAGGAGATGGTGATAGGTGCCAGAACCCCCATCAGGGAGGTGGTGAGATCCCCTTTGGTGCAATCCCACTTTCCTGCTCTGATGGAAGCAATGCAAGCCGTGGGAGCTTACACCATACAGCACGTGCGAGGTACCATCGGGGGCAATCTCTGTCAGGACACAAGATGCCTTTTCTACAATCAGTCGGCATTTTGGCGCTCTGGAAGACAGGCCTGTCACAAGGCGGGCGGCAAGATCTGCTATGCCAGGGAGGGCTCGGACAGGTGCAGATCCACAAACCAGTCAGATGGTGCCACGGCCTTGATGGCATTGCAGGCAAAGGTGGTCCTCAGAAGTACCCAGGGGTTGAGGGTTCTGGGCCTGGAGGAGTTCTTCACCATGAAGGGCGAGGCCCCTTTGGACTTGGCACCCAACGAGATCCTGACAGAAATCAGGCTCCCTCTGGGCCCCTCCCAGGCAAGTAGTGCTTACGAAAGAATCTCCTATCGCTCGGCCATCGACTTTCCGGTGGCCTCTGCAGCAGCATGGATACGTAGCCAGAAGAGAACCATAGAGAAAGCTCGCATAGCGGTGGGGTGCATGGGAAATGCTCCTTTGTTGATTCTGCAGGCAGGAGAACATCTGGAAGGAAGATCTCTGGAAGACAAGCAGGCCCTGGCCAAGGCTGCCCGGGTGGCTATGGATCAGGCTTCTGCCTTTGCAGTGGACAACGTGGGCTCCACTGTTGAGTATAGGGTAGAGATGGTCTGTGTGCTGGTGAAAAGAGCACTTGGCAGGGCCTCGGTCCGCGCTTTGGAGGCCAGCAAGGAGGAGGGTTCATGAGTCGGGTACCCCTCAAGCTAAGGGTAAATGGTGAAGATATGGAACTACTGGTGGAACCCCACTGGACCCTCTTGGAGGTTCTCAGGGAGGAGCTGGATCTCACTGGCACCAAGGAGGGGTGCGGGGAAGGGGTTTGTGGTTCATGTACGGTACTTCTGGATGAAAAGCCGGTGAGGGCCTGCCTGACCCTTGCCCTGGAGGCCCAGGGCTCCAGCGTGACCACTGTGGAAGGTCTGGCTGGTGACAATGGCTTGGACCCGCTGCAGCAGTCTTTCGTGGATCACGGAGCTGTCCAATGCGGGTTTTGTACACCAGGAATGATAATGGCAGCCAAGGCCCTGCTACTGGAGAACCCCTGTCCCCAAGAGCAAGAGATCAGAAAGGCCATATCTGGAAACATCTGCAGATGCACGGGATATGCCAAAATAGTCAAAGCTATCGCAGCTGCGGCCTCAAGAGTAGGGCCCTCTTGGGAGAGCCCCCCAGCAGAAACATCTAAGGAGTCAGCATGAAGGACTATGCCATCATCGGCAAGCCAATGCCCAGGGTGGACACCCCGGCCAAGGTCACCGGGGAGGCCAAGTACACGGCGGATCTTAAGTTCCCCAGGATGCTGGTGGGCAAGGTGCTTCGAAGCCCTCTGGCCCATGCCAGGATACTTTCCATAGACGCATCCAGGGCTCTGGCGCTGCCGGGGGTCAAGGCAGTGGTGACAGGCCAGGATACCTTTGGCGAGAAGTGGGGGGTTTTCCGCTACACTCAGGACCAGTGTTTTCTGCCCATGGACAAGGTGCGCTACTTCGGGGAAGAGGTGGCTGCTGTGGCAGCAGTGGATGAGGACACGGCTCTGGAAGCCCTGGATCTGATTCGGGTGGATTATGAAGAGCTTCCTGCCGTGTTTGATCCCCTTGAGGCAGTGGCGCCAGGGGCCCCCCTCATCCATGATAACTTCCCCCAGAACATCAACATCCATGTGCGCATAGACGTGGGAGAGGTGGAGAAGGGATTCGCTGCCTCCCACCTGGTAAGGGAAGACACCTTCACTGCAGCCGAGGAGTCTTATTTC
Source organism: bacterium (assembly GCA_037481695.1). NCBI lineage: Bacteria > bacterium. The sequence continues at coordinate 181,195 of JBBFLE010000001.1, forward strand.
CAGGGAGAACCTTATGCAGTTGTTGCCAGGTTCGATCTGGAGGGGAATCTGGAGATCTGGATGCCCAATGCCGGACCCCACATGAAGGCCAAGCCTCTGTCCAATGCCCTGAGAATCCCTCTCCACAAGGTGCATGTGCGAAAGATAGCCATAGGCGGAGCATTTGGAGGCCGTTCGGAGATAAGCCCTGCTGACTTCATATGTGCTCTTTTGGCCCAAAAGACCAGAAGGCCGGTCAAGATAGTGTACAGCAGGGAAGAAAACACAGTCTGCACCCGCCAAGGCCATTCCATGATAGCCACCATCAAGACCGGAGTGGACAGCTCCGGAAGGGTTCTTGCCAGAGAGGTGACCTGTTACATGGACGGTGGGGCCTATAGCAGTACAGGGCCCATAGCCACCAGCGTGCCTTTCCTTTGCATGGAACAGGCCTACAAGATGGAAAATGTTCGTTACAATGGCTTTCGCGTGTACACCAACAAGCCCATCCGCGGAATGATAAGAGTCCATGGAAGGGCCTTTGCGTGCGGAGTTGACACCCAACTGGACATGATAGCAGAGGAGCTGGGCTTGGATCCGGTGGATATCAGGCTTATCAATGCCAGAGAGGCAGGAGAATATACCCCTACTCGTTCCTATGTTGCCAGCTGCGCCATGAAAGAGACCATAATTAAGGCAGCCGAGAAGGCCGGTTGGAAGCACAAAAGAGGAAAGCTTCCCAAGTGGAGGGGAATAGGAATAGGCTGCAACTCAGTGCAAACAGGATTTCCCATGGGCATCAGGGGGGGCTCTCAGGCCATAATCAAGTTCAACGAGGACGGAGGAGCTACGGTAATATCGGGTGTGGTGGACAATGGTCAGGGTAATGACAACATGCTCGTGCAGATAGCAGCCGAAGAACTGGGAATCAGGCCTGAGGACATCCAACTGGTCAATGCGGATACAGAGCTTACACCCATTGATCCCGGCGCCTATTCACAGGTCTCCACCTTCATCGGGGGTCAGGCAGTTCGCCTTGCGGCCGCCAATGCCAGAGAGAAACTACTGGAGATCGCCTCCGAGATGCTGGAGGCCAGAGTTGAGGATCTGGTGGCCAGAGACCGAATGATCTTCGTGAAGGGCTCCCCCCAGAAAGGCCTGCCCATTCAGAAGGTCATCCGCACCGGGCTTTCCAAGGGGCGGGTGGTCACAGGAGAAGGTTCCTACTGGCCCAAGGTGGACCCCAAGAGAGAATGGGTTCAAAACCCCTATGGCCAGATGTGCGAGGCATTTTCATTTGGCACAACCATAGCCGAAGTGGAAGTGGACCCCGAAACAGGAAAGGTGAAGGTGCTAGATGTGGTGGCAGCCCAAGATGTGGGCTTTGCCTTGAACCCCCTGGTCCTGGAAGGACAGTTCGAGGGCTCCGTGGCCATGGGGGGGCAGGGGGGAATGCTCACCGAATATCACTTCTGGGACAAAGGGAGGGTCTTGAACCCCACCCAGTTGGAGTACAAGGTTCCCATAGCTCAGGACATGCCAAGGATCCACTGCATAATAGTGGAATCCCACGACCCCAAGGGACCTTACGGGGCCAAGGAGGCAGGGATGTCCATAGCCATGAGCGCAGCCCAGGCATACAGTGCCGCGGTTTGCAATGCCATTGGAGTCTATTTGAAAGACTATCCCTTGACCCCTGACAAGATCCTAAAGGCAATCAAGGAAAAGAAAGGCAATGTCAACAATGGGAGCTGACTTCTTAATATCATAAGCTGAGCCTATCTTGGCCTCACAGGCTTTGATCCGCGTGACTCATCACACTGCTTAGGCTCGGGGAGTTCATCCCCCGAGCCCCGGCAGTCTTTACTCTCCGAACCTTTGGGCCACGTAGTCCAAGGCCTCTTCAATGGCTTGGGCTGCTTGCTCCAGGTCCTGCTCTGTGTGCCTGTAGCATATATAGGAGTGGTGATGGGGCGCCATGAACACGCCCCTTCTGATGAGCTGGGTGTAAAAAGCGTTTCGCTTCTCCCTGTGGGTGCCCCTGCTGTCCCTTTCAAAGGTGATGAAAAACATGGGGGCCACCCCCGAGAGTTCCGCCCCCACCGGATATCTGCCCATGAGTTCCCTTATCCTGCCCAGGAACTTCTCCCCCCTGGCCCAGATCTGCTCCAGGATCTTGTCTCTTTGGAGCACCTCGATGGTCTTTAAGGCAGCCACGTACCCGTCGCTATTGGGGAAGAAGGTGGAAGATATAAAGAGCTTCTCTGCGGCAGCCATCATTATCTCTCTGTTGCCAGTGACCACGCTTATGGCGTAGCCATTGGCCATACCCTTGCCCAGCACAGCCAGATCCGGTTTGACTCCGTAGTATTGCTGGGCGCCCCCCAGAGCCAGTCTGAAGCCCGTGCGCACCTCGTCAAAGATCAGCACCGAGGAGTACCTGTGGGCCAGATCTCTGACCCCCTCCAAGAAGCCTGGCTTGGGTTCTTGCATCTTCTGATGAAGAGGATGGCCAAAAGGGGTCATGATGATGGCAGCAGTCTGTGCTCCATGTTCCCCCATAAGTCTCTCCAGGCCATCTAGGTCATTGTAGTGAAACTCATAGACATCTTCGTACAGTTTCTGGGGTATCCCCCCCTTCATTTCAACACACCAGTCGTGCCAGCCATGGTATCCGCAGCGCATCACCTTTACTCTACCAGTGAATGCTCTGGCAATACGAATGGCTGCAGTTGTGGCATCCGAACCGGTTTTCAGAAAGATGCTCAACTCAGAGCAAGGCACTATTTCTGAGAGCTTCTGGGCCAGATCATTCTGGTACCTTTGGGTCAGGGAAAAGCAAAACCCCTTCTCCCTTATCTGGCGCGCCACTGCCTCATCCACTTCCTCTTCCCTGTAGCCCAGGATGATGGGGCCGTATCCACAAAGGAAATCTATGTATTCATTGCCGTCCACATCAGTGACCCGGCCTCCCTTGCCGTGATCCAGGAAAATGGGATACTCCCCTGGAATGAAGTCACCCGGTCTTCTGGCTCCCAAAACACCCCCGGGAACACAACTCTTTGCTTGCTGGAAAAGCTCCATACTCTTGCTAAGATTGAGCTTCTGGGCCTCTTTCATGGCTGACTCCATAAATTTCATTTGTCTTGGGCCAGGACCCACCAGGAATAGCTTCGAAGGCCATTCTCAGGGATCCTGGTCCAAAAATAGCTTTTGTTTTCAGATGAGGCTATACCTCCAACATGGATGAAATGGTCTCCCTCAGATGAATCCTGGCCCCCCTCTTTATGAATTCGCCTAGGTATTTTCTGGCATCTATACATCCTTCGGGTGCCAGGACTCCTCTTGCCTGTACCTCCCCTGCATGGAGCATCAAGGCCGCTATGGCAGCTGGCAGTCCTGTGCCGGCCGCTGTCCTCCCAACTATGTCCGCAGTGTATGTGACCTCTTTGCCTTGCCTTTCCCCCTTTACTATCACCTTCATGCCCGAAGCTTGGGGACCTTTCTCCCTGTTTTCGGGAATCTTGTTCCACATGCGAAGGGTCAGGTCATAGGGCACCACTTTGAGGCCATTTATATCAACAGGCTCTTTGCTCAGAAAGCCGGTTCGGTTCTGCTCCTTGATGAGCTGGTCCACCCAGGTGGGGATCAGTGCCCCCTTTATGATCACGTTTTTGACACCTGCGATATAGCGTGGAATGGTAAAAGGCTGAGGATGTCCCACATAACTTATGAGACACTCCCCCAGTGGCTCCAAGAAGCGCACCGTTTCTTCGCCTGTGCCCCCAGGCACATGAACCAACTTCCCATCCAGATATTGGGGCACCTCTCCGGTCACCATGTGAAGACTGTGGTCCCAGGCCGCACCCTGGCCCAAATCCGCTATGCTCACCACCCAATAGAGGTGTATCTCCTCGACTCTATCCAACTGATCGGCCAGGTACTTGGCAATCATGTTATTGGTGCCAGGATCTGAGCCCATTCCCGTCAGCACGGTGATGCCTGCTTTCTTGGCAGCCTCGTCTATGTCTGACTGAAAAAGAATTGCCGCAGCCTCGTAGTCGTCGCAGATATCTATGTAACTCACCCTGGCTTCCACAGCAGCCCTGGCCACCGCCACCGCTGTTTTGTAAAAGGGACCTGCACAGTTAATTACAACATCGGCCTCCCCCATGGCCTTGACTAGGGCCTCGTGATCAAACACATTGATCTTTTTTAGCTGCGCCTTGGGATTTTCTCTTAGCTTCTCATGCAACCTGGCTGGATCATCGTTGATATCCCCAAGCACAACCATGCTCACCTGATCCTGCTTCACAAGGGTCCGGGCAGCCGCCTGGCCCATGTCCCCTGCTCCCCCAAGCACCAATGCTCTCATGTTACCCCCTTGTGTGCTGAATTGCTCAGAGATAGCCAGCCCTAAGTAAGAGCCCTTTGCTCTCGAGCCAGCCTTTACAACAAGACTCTAGACCCCCGCCCTTGATGGAGGAATCCTCCCCAAGAATGAAAGTGTATACAAACTCCCGTGAGCGGAATATAACCTGTACAGGGACTCAAGGTCAACAGAAAAGACCCCAGCCGCGGGATCTGAGTTCCAATGCTCATCATTCTCTCCAGGCTGAATCGGGCTTTAGTGTCACCCTTAGGCTTCTATTTTTGAGAGAACTTCGCTGGATCCCCTGCCCGAGCTTGAATATCAGGATGCTTAGAAAAGGGGATTTGAAGGCATGGTCATCAAGCCATCCTTGGCAATGAGACTGGCCAGCCCACCTCACCTGGCAGGCCAGCTCCCCTTGGGTGTCTGAGCCCAGAAATGATTTGAGCGGTGCTGGCTAAGCAGAAGGAAAACACCCACTTGCCTGGATCAATACCACGGGTCAAGCATCCCAGTGGCTTGCACCTTTGATTCTGCTCAAAAACGTTAAGCCATGGCCCCCTCGCAGAGGAGCTTGTCACAAGTAAGGCTTGATCCAGGCCAGCCCTTCCTGCGTGTTTCCCAGGGGTTTGTATTCACAGCCGATCCAGCCCTGGTACCCCGCAGAGTCTATGGCCTTGAAGAGGTTATGGAAGTTGATCTCTCCTGTGCCAGGCTCATTTCTCCCCGGATTGTCGGCTATCTGTATGTGGGAGATTCTCCCTATGTTGGCTCTTATGGTCTTGATGAGATTGCCCTCCATGACCTGCATGTGATACACGTCGTACTGAAGGAACAGGTTGGGATGTCCCACCTCTTGGATGAGATCCAGGGCGTCTGCTGTATGAACCAGATAGAATCCCGGTACATCTTGGCTGTTTAGGGGCTCGATGAGAAGCCGTATGTTGTGCTTTTCCAAAGCCTCTGCAGCGAACCTCAAGTTCTGGACCAGGGTTTCCCGAACCTTCTCGGGTGGCTCATGGGCCGGCTTCAATCCCACCAGGCAGTTGAGCTGCGAACAGCCAAGGGTCAGGGCGTATTCTAAGGCCTTTCCCACTCCATCTTGAAATTCCTTCTCCCTGCCCGGAATGCAGGCTATTCCCCTTTCTCCATGCTCCCAGTCGCCTGCAGGAAGATTGTGGAGAGCCTGTATGAGTCCACTGCCTTTGAGCTTCTCTGCCAGCATCTGCTTTTCCCAGGGGTAGGGAAACAGGTATTCCACTGCCTTGAAGCCTGCTTGGGCAGCCTTCTCGAATCTCTCAAGAAATCCGACTTCATTGAAAAGCATGGTTAAGTTGGCACAGAATCTAGGCATGAATCCCCTCCCTCCCATGATACCAATGCCTTGGAATCCATCATGAGCCATATCTTTGGGCTATGGCCTTGAAGCCCGAGAGAAGCACGTTCACATCAAGGCTGCTCATCACAATTCTCAGCCCTCTCCCAAGCCAACGCTCGGTGAGCGGATCTGGTGCATGCATTCCGAATATCTTGCCATGGGCCTTGGCAGCATCAGCCACCTTGGAGATGGCCTGGTCCAACAGCTCCCCCAGCAGCTCCCCTGGGCATCCCATGGAGATGGCCAAATCATTGGGACCTATGAGAAGAGCATCCAAGCCCTCCACTGCGGCTATGGAGTCTATTTCCCTTATGGCCTGGGCCGTCTCTATCTGAGCTATGGTGATGATCTGCTCATTGGCCTCGGCCATGAAATGAACCGTGGATTCCGCTGCAATACTCTTGTATCCGGTGTGGGCGCCCACCCCTCCAAAACCCCTTGAGCCCAAAGGGGCAAACTTGGCCCAATGAACTAGGCGCCTGGCCTGCTCCACGGACTCCAGCATGGGGACCATCACCCCCGTGGCTCCCAGGTCTAAACATCTGGAAACATATGCTTTGGACAGCTCCGGAATCCTCACAAAGCAACCCAAGCCCACGCTACGGCCCACCTTGAAGACATTTTCCAGAGTCTCCAGGCTGAAGGGCCCATGTTCCAGATCCAGCATTATGAAATCCAGGCCTGCATTGGCTGCCACCAGAGCCACTGCTGGATTCCCCACCATTCGCAACATGGTCCCCACCGCCCTCCCACCTTCCCTGAGCTTTCTCACTGCCATAGCACTCCCCCTGAGTGTCTTTCTCCTGTCTCATGTTTGATGGGAAAATACATTGCCACCCGATTCCATGGAATTTGAGCAGACATTGTAGCCCTTTTCCCCCTTGCAGTGGGAGAGCAAACATGAGGCTTGGCCCTCCCTGCTTCAGTTCTTGTGTGATAACCTATCTCGGAGTACGCTCTTTGAGAAGTTAGGTTTGAGGCGCACCCGTTTCTCTGGACCCTTTGTTGTACCTTGGGGGCAGAAAGGGCCAGAGGTGACTGTGCATTGGAAGGTGAGCATATGGGGGCAGGGTTATAATTTCTTTGCCAAGCATGAGACTTCAAATGCAGGATCTTGAGGCTCACTTGTGGCCAAAGGTCCAGGCCCTTTTCAAGGCTGGGTAGAACCTAGCCCCCTGGGTTCGTGAGAGGAATCTTGTATGCAAGACAAACACCAGTCTTTTTCCTCCATAGAGAATCTCCTGGAGGCTCTGGAGGCCCACCAATATGTTACAGACAGAGCCCTGGCCACAGTCATCTATCTGGCATACCACATGAAAAGGCCTCTTTTCCTGGAGGGCGAACCCGGAGTTGGCAAGACAGAGGTGGCCTTGGTGCTCTCAAGAATACTGAAGGCTCGTCTCATCCGCCTCCAATGTTATGAGGGTCTGGATGCAGCCTCGGCCCTTTACGAGTGGAACTATCCCAAGCAGTTGCTCAGGATACGCATGGAGGAGCAGTGCCGAAGGAGTCCTGATGAGATAGGACAGGTCATCTACACGGAGCAATACCTCATAAAGAGGCCCCTTCTGGAAGCCATCCAGAGCGCTGAAAAAAACTCTCCGGTGCTGCTCATAGACGAGTTGGACAGGGCAGATGAGGAGTTCGAGGCTTTTTTGTTGGAGATTCTCTCGGATTTCCAAATATCCATCCCGGAAATAGGCACCCTCAAAGCCACCCACCGCCCCATGGTGGTGCTTACATCCAACCGTACCAGGGAAGTGCACGAAGCCCTCAAGCGCAGGTGCCTTTACCACTGGATAGAGTATCCCGAGCCTGAGAAAGAGCTGCAGATACTGAGGGCCAGGGCGCCGGCAATAAACCAGATCCTGGCAAATCAGGTGGTAGGATTCGTTAAGAGACTCAGGCAGGAGGATTTCATCAAGAAGCCTGGCATCTCAGAGACCCTGGACTGGGTGGAAGCGCTCGTGAAACTGAATAGAACCGTGTTGGATCCTCTCACAGTGGAGCAAACCTTAGGCTGCCTGCTCAAGTATCGGGAGGATATCCAGAGATTCCGTTCAGGCCTATGGTCTGACCCCATGGAAAGAGACAGGCTCCTGGGCTGCGAGGATTTCTCTCAAAAGGCCCACATCTCATGAGGATCCTCTGTTGTTCAAGGAGGCTTTGGTGCCCCAGCCCCCAAGCCCCAGGATGTTTGGAGCCATCTGCCCAGAGCTTCTTCTGGGCCCAGCAGGAGAGAAACGGAGCTTTTGTTTTCTGCCAAAAGCATTTCATTGAGTTGGCCCATGCTTTGATAGAAACAAGGGCCTGCTCTCATGCCTTGGGAAAATGGCCAAGTCAGAGCGAAGACAAATTTCCCACCAGAAGGATGTTCTTGAAAACCTGGCAGAGTTCTGCCGGCTTCTGCGCTCAGAAGGTATTGGGGTGGAGCTCTCCAGCCTTTTGGCTGCAGCCGAGGGTCTCCACTGGGTGGATTGGACCGATCCGGAATCCCTGAGATACACCCTTGGAGCCACCTTGACCCATATCAGGGAGGAGCTCTTCAAGTTCCAGGATCTATTTGAGCTTTTTTGGCTCAAGAGACTCCTGGCACCGGGCAAAGGGGCACCCCAGGCCGGACAAGATGGCGGGGTGGAGGATCTAATAGCTCAAGGCCAAACTCCAAAGCCAAGCCCAGATCAAGAAGCGGCTGAGCAAAGGCGAACTTCACTGCGCTACAGCCCTCACTCCCTTCAAAGACTCCCGGAACCTGCAATGGGAGGCTTCCAGATAGGCTCCTCCAGCGTACAGGCCTTGCGCAGGTTCCTGAGAACCCTTGTCTCCAGGCCTTCCAGAAGATGGGAAGCCTGTACCATGGGCTCGCGTTTTTCCTTCAGACGAACTCTGCGCAAGAGTCTTCAATATGGGGGGGACCTCATCTACCTGCAGCTCGTGGCCCAGCGGGCCAAAAGGCCACGAATATTGCTTCTATGCGATGTGAGCGGCTCCATGGAAGAGAATTTCAGGTTGATCCTGGAGTTTGCCGCCTCCCTTGTGAGAATGGAAAGAAGTGCGGAGGTCTTCTTGTTTTCCACGGACATAGCCAGGGTTACCCTGCAGCTCAGGAGCATGCAACCCGAGGGCTTTGTGTCTCAGCTACCCCAACTCATGCCCCAGTGGGGAGCCGGCACTCGCATAGGACATTGTCTCAGAAGCCTTAGGCAGAAGATGGGAGCAAGACTGCTGACCCAGAGGCCTGTTTTGGCAATCTACAGTGACGGATGGGATCAGGGAGAAATAGAATTGCTCAGAAGGGAGATGGAGTCACTGAAGAGGAAATGCAAAAGCATAATCTGGTTGAACCCCCTTGTGGGCAGCCCAGGATATGAACCCACCTGTCAGGGCATGGCAGCAGCCCTTCCTTTCGTGGATCTGTTTCTGCCCCTGAGGCAAGTGGAGGATCTCCTGAGGTTAGGAAAAGAAGTAAGGAAGTTGGTCAAATAGGGGGGCGGGAAACCAAATGCGGAACCATTTGACATTTACTCCCAAAAGTGGTTCTTTTATAGGCCGCTGATACCAGGCAAACACCAGGGACCTGACCTAGGTCCCTTTTGGGCAATCCACCAGGAGGGGCAGCCATGCAGTACGATCTCACAGATGAGCAGAAAATGCTGCGGGAAATGGTTCGAAGGTTGGCAAAGGAGAAGATAGAACCTGGGGCGCGGGAGAGGGATGAGAAGGCCGAGTGGGACTGGGGGGTGGTGGATATCCTGAGGGAGAACGGCCTGATGGGGGTTGACTTTCCAGAAAAATACGGCGGAGGTGGAGCAGGGCTTCTTTCCTTCTGTCTAGTGGTGGAGGAGCTCTCGAGGGTGGAGGCAGCAACAGGACTCGTGCCTGCAGACCAGGAGCTGGGCACCCTTCCCATATTGCTGGCAGCAAATGAGTCCCAGAAAGCCAAATATCTTCCTAAGCTCTCCACTGGCGAGCACCTGGCTGCATTCGCCTTGACCGAGTCGGTGGGCGGCTCGGACGTGGCGGGGCTTCGCACCAAGGCCGTCAAGAAGGGCGGCGATTATGTGCTCAATGGTGTCAAGACCTTTATCACCAACGGGGGAGTGGCCGATGTGGTCACGGTATACGCTCTGACAGATCCTTCCAAAGGAGGTCACAAAGGGGCCAGCGTTTTTATAGTGGAGAAGGGCACCCCAGGGTTTAAGGTGGGCAAGAAAGAGGACAAGATGGGCATCCGCTGGTCTGATACCAGCGAGCTCATTTTTGAAGACTGCGTTGTCCCGGCCGAAAACCTGCTGGCAGAAGAAGGGGTAGGCTTTCACATAATGATGAAGACCCTGGACTTCAGCAGACCGGGTGTGGCAGCCCAGGCCCTGGGCATTGCCCAAGGGGCTCTGGATTATGCTGTAGCCTATGCCAAGGAGAGGGTGGCCTTTGGCCAGCCCATCATAAAATTCCAAGGCATTGCATTTAAGCTGGCCGACATGGCCGTGGCAGTGGAGGCCTCCCGCCATGTGCTTTACAAGACGGCTTCCCTGCTCCAGGAACAACCCAAGGACCTCTCAAGGCTCCCGGCAGAACTCATCCGCATGTCTTCCATAAGCAAGGTGCTCTGTGGGGACACGGCCATGCAGGTCACCACTGACGCAGTTCAGGTTTTGGGTGGATACGGCTACATAAAGGAATATCCTGTGGAGCGCTACATGCGAGATGCCAAGATCACCCAGATCTATGAAGGTACTCAGGAGATCCAGCGCTTGGTGATAGCCAACACCCTTTGAAGTCAGCCCGGACCAGGCCCAGGGGTGCACGAGTAAGTGACCGAGTTGGTGAATCCTAAGGTGTAGGCATGCGAGAATTGGCAAGCTTGTTAGAGAAGGCAGCCCGGATGATCCGAAAGGCCAGGTCTGTGGTGGCTTTGACCGGGGCCGGGATCTCAGTGGAAAGCGGGATCCCGGCCTTCCGGGGAACCCAGGGCCTCTGGGAAAAGTACGATCCCATGCAGTACGCCCACATAGAGGCCCTGAGGGCCCATCCCGAAAGGGTATGGCAGATGCTCAGGGAGTTGCAAAGCATTGTGGAGAATGCCAGGCCCAATGCAGCCCATCTCAGTCTGGCCAGAATGGAGCAAATGGGCTTTCTCAAGGCCATCATCACCCAGAACATAGATCACCTGCACCAGGACGCCGGCAGCAGGTACGTCATAGAGTTCCACGGCAGCGGGCACCGGCTGGCCTGCCTGAGCTGTGGCGAGAAGATGCCCAGACACATGGCGGACCTGCGGCACATCCCTCCCAGGTGCATCTGTGGGGGAGTTTTGAAACCCGATGTGGTCTTCTTCGGAGAGCCCATTCCCTGGAGGGCCCTGATCCAGGCCCAGGAGGAATCCAAGAATTGTGATGTGATGTTGGTTGTGGGAACCTCGGCAGTGGTGGCCCCTGCCTGCGACATGCCCTACCTGGCCAAGGAAAAGGGAGCCAAGATCATAGAGATCAACACAGAAGAGACCCCCCTCACCCACTCTGTGTCAGACATCTTTCTGGAAGGCTCTGCAGGAATGCTCCTGCCAAGATTGGTGGAGATTCTGGCGTCAATGCCCTAGCCTCTTTTCAAAGATCACTTTTTTGGATCCGAGGGCTCATTTCCCGAGAGTCTGGGAATGAGCCCAAGGCTCATGCCCTCTGCCCAAAGAATCGGGATGCCCAAGAAAATTACAGGGAAAATGCATATGGCGTGAAGCACCAAAGCGAAACTCAGGGCACTGTCCTTATCCACTCCAAAAAAAAGAAGTGCCCCCATGGCCGCAAAATGGAAGGTACCCACAAATCCTGGGGCAGAAGGCACGCTCACACCAAAGCCCAAAGCCACCAGCACAAACCAGGCAGTACTCCAAGGAAGATCCAATCTGAAGGTCTCCATGATCAGTATCACGATCAAGGCGCTTAGAACCCACAAGCCAAGAGTCCAAAAACACACCTCGCTCATGGCCTTAAGCCCACTGGGTAGCCTCAGGCCTTGGGCAAAGGAGAAGACGGCGCTGGCAAGCCTTGAGGCCATCTTGGGCCCTATGGACCCCAGAGCCTTCTCCACCAGCCAAACCGCCCTTTTCGTGCGACTTCCCAAAAACCAGACCGTTACAGCAATAAATACTGCCACCACCAAGAAAAGCAAGGCCGCACGGTGGAGTATGCTTCCCAGCTCTGAATCCGGAGCTGGCATGGAATCCAGAAGGTATAAAATGGAAAAAATCAATAGAATGCTCATCAGATCCAGGAGTCTCTCCAGCACCACACTGCCCAAGGCAGCCGAGACACTCATGTTTTCTCTGGCTGCCAGCAAAGCAGCCCTAACCACTTCTCCTATCCTGGCGGGTAGCACATAGTTGGCCAGAAAGCCTATGAGGGTGACCCTGAAGAGAAGCCCTGTCTTGACCTCCAGAACCGCACCCAAAAGCACCTTCCACCTCTTGGCCCTGACCCAGAGAACCCCATAGGTGAGCACAAAGGCAAAGGGCAAGAACCTGTAATCAGCCTTTCCCAGGGCCCCTGCCACTGCCCTAGGATCCATGTCCCCAAAGGCCAAGTACGCAAAGAAGCTGCTTACGGCCAGGCCAAGCCAGACTCGAGGGTCTCTCAGGCCCTTTCTTTTCACACCCGCCTCTTGGCCAGGATTGCTCTGGAGACCTCCTCATCTTTGCTGAGCTGAGCCATCAAGGCTTCCACACTGGGGAAACGTCTCTCCTCCCTGAGCCTTTCCACCAAAGCAGCCTTGAGCCTCTTGCCATAGAGGTCTCCCTGGAAATCAAAGATGTGAACCTCGAAGGAGAGAAGAGTTTCACTGAAGGTCGGGTTGGTACCCAGATTGGCCATCCCACTCCAACTGAATTCCGAATCTTCTATGCTAACACGAACCGCATATACCCCAGGCTTTGGAAGTAGCTCGTTTTCCAGCCGCAGATTCGCAGTGGGGTACCCCAGGGATTTGCCTCTTTTGTGCCCTTCCACCACCACTCCTTCCAGGCAAAAGGCTCTGCCCATCATGCGGGAGGCAAGGGCCACATCCCCCTGCTCTTCCACCACGGCTCGGATTCGGCTGCTGCTGACAGCATGGCCGTTGATCATCACCGGAGGCACTATCTCAACCTTGAATCCCAGCTTTTGGCCCAGCTCCCGCAAAAGCCCTATGTCCCCTTCCCTGTTGCGTCCAAAAGCATAATCGTATCCAACCAGGACCTCCTTGGCGCCTATGGATCCCACCAGAATATGTTCCACGAACTCCCTTGCTCCCTGGCTTGCGAATCCCCTGTCAAAAGGAGCGCTCACCAGCACATCCACTCCCATTTGTTCCACCAAGGCGGCTCTTTCCCTGTAAGAAGTTATCAGCGGCATACGACGTTCGGGGTACAAAACCTTTATAGGATGGGGCTCAAAGGTATAAACTACGCTGGTGCCTTCAACTTGCCTGGCCCTCTCGATGAGAAGTTTGAAGATACGCTGATGGCCCAGATGAACCCCGTCGAAGTTCCCCAGTGTGACCACGGGGTTCTTAAAAGTACCTGTTGGCCGCCAGTCTCTTATGTGTTCCATGGGCTGCTACACACCTCTCTTATCCAGACTACCCCTATATGTCGCCAGGTCAGGGAACTTTTGCCCCAAATGCCCTGTCTGAAGAAGCTGTGGCTTCTTTGGGCTTGAGGCTGGCCCTTGACAAGCAGTTGCCTGTACTATAAAAACGAAGCTGGGAGAATGCAAGGCGGGCCGAAGTGGCGGAATTGGTAGACGCGCCAGGTTCAGGGTCTGGTGGGCGTAGGCCTGTCGGGGTTCGAGTCCCCGCTTCGGCATCAGGGTTTTCCTGGGGACGGCACTGGCTAGCTTCAGGTGTCGTCCCCTTGCCTTTCATGCCTGCGGGTATTGCTGAAGCCTTGATCTGACCCGAGGCCATAGATGATGCCAAACGGCTCATCATGAGAACTTAGCCAACCCATCTGAGGCCGCGGCCTGCTCTTTCCAGGATGGTTCCATGCCCGGCTCCCGTTTGTTGAACTTCACCCTCTGGAGAACTCTAGGCCGTCTTAAACCAGAGTCTTTTCTGAAGTGGATTTTCCTGGGCACCTTGGTGGGAGCCATCTCTGGACTGGGAGCCTGCCTCTTTCTTTGGGGGTTAGGCTGGGCCGAGCATTTCTTCCAGGACTTCTTGGCTGGAAGCCCACCCATTTACCCATCGGGCGAGCACCCTGTGGCCCCCACCACTGGCTCCCCTTTCAATCCCATGCTCTTTGTTCTCCTGCCTGCCTTGGGGGGTCTTGTTTCAGGATTTATGACACAGTGGCTGGCCCCTGAAGTGGCCGGGCCTGGCACAGATGCCATGATTAAAGCATTTCACAGGGCTTCGGGTCACATAAGGGCCAGAGTGCCCGTGGTAAAAGCCGCGGCATCCATCATTACCCTGGCTACAAACGGCAGCGCAGGCAGGCAGGGCCCTCTCATCCAGGTGGGAGCTGGATTGGGCTCATGGGTGGGGCAGTTGCTAGGTTTACCCACCAGAGATCTCAGGATACTTCTCTTGGCAGGGGCCTCAGGAGCGCTTGCGGCTGTTTTCAGAGCCCCCATGGGTAGCGCCATAATAACGGCCGAACTCCTGTATAGAGAAGACATGGAGGGGGAAGCCCTTATCCCTTGCATAGTCTCGGCCATAGTGGCTCACACCATACACCAGGTGATCTTTGGTCACGAGCCGGTATTTTCCTTGCCTGAGTTTGGATTCATGGAAAATCTAGGTGGACTGGCATGGTTCGCACTCCTAGGTCTTTTGTTTGTGCCGGTTGGCCGCCTTTACATAGTCGCCTTTTATTCCATGAGGGACAGGTTCTTCGCGCCCATGAAAATTCCTTTTTTCTTGAAGCCGGCTCTGGGTGGCCTCCTGGTGGGAATCATGGGGCTCATCCTGCCCCAGGTTCTAGGCATAGGATACGGCTGGCTTCAAATGGCCATGAAGGGGGAGCTAGCAATGGAGATAATGGCCGCCGCAGGGCTCCTCAAGATCTTGAGCACGTCTTTGAGCGTGGCTTCGGGGGGAAGCGGAGGGGTTTTTGCACCGGCCCTATTCATTGGAGGTATGTTGGGAGGCTCCCTGGGCAGCATAGGCCATGCCTGGTTCCCCCAGATGGTCCATGAGCCGGGGGCCTTTGTGCTGGTGGGCATGGGAGGGTTTTTTGCTGGGGTGGCCAATGCGCCCATCGGCTCAGTGCTCATGGTCTGTGAGATGACAAGAGGCTACAGCCTGCTTTTGCCGCTTCTTTTGGTGGCCACTATTCACAGCTTGTTCAATCGGAAACGCTCCATTTATGAGAGTCAGGTGGCCAACCGGTTCCAATCCCCTGCCCATGAGTCAGAGTTGACAATCAATGTATTGAGGCAGATAAGGGTATCCGAAGCAATGCAAAGGGGTGTAAGACCTGTTATTCTGGCTCGGGACATGAGTTTTCAGGCCGTGCGGGATGTGATTTTGGGATGTGAAGGGACGGACTTCCCTGTGATGGATGAAACCGGGGCCCTAAGGGGCATAGTACCCTTTAAGAAGTTGAAACCCATTCTCATGGAGGAATCCCTTGGGGACCTTTTGGTAGCCGAGGAGTTGATGGAAAAGCCCGTCTGGGTAGATCCCCAAGAGGATCTCCACTCGGCGCTCCTGAAGTTCCTGGAAAGCGGGCACGAGCAGATCCCCATCATGGCCCAAGGGCCTCAAAGCAGGATCCTGGGAATGCTTTCCCATCAAGACATCATCGTGGCTTATCACACAAAGGTGAGCCAATCCAAGACAGGCTGATTCTCATGGCGGGCAGAAGATTCAATGCCCCTTTGACCCTGAGATCTTTGGAATTACTCGGCCCGCATTTTTAATGAGCACTGGATTGCCCAGCCACCTGTGAAGAAAAGGCATGGCCCCAGGGGCGATCCCCCCACTGAACCTGTTTCCCATGACCAGATCATATCCTTCCCTGAGCTTTTCCAGAAATGGTCCCAGATCTGAGAAATCATAACTGTCGTCTGAATCTCCCATTATTACATATTTGCCCCTGGCCTCCTTGATACCTCCCATGAGCACATTACCATAGCCCTTTTGGTCCACCCGGATCACCCTGGCCCCGGCCTTCTCGGCTATCTGTATAGAGTTGTCCGTGCTGCCGTTGTCAGCCACCAGAACTTCCCCATTCACATGGTTTCTCTCCAGAAAGCCCAGAGCCTTTCCAACGCACACTCCCACGGTCTGTTCCTCGTTGAGGCAAGGCATCAATATTGTGAGCTCGCACTGGCTGGCCTTTGAATCCATTTGTTGCTATACCCCTCTTAGCAATTCACCCATAAAGGCGTTGGCAAGTATATCATGCTCTGAGGGTTCAATCCCATGGACCGTGTGGCACAAAACCATTATGCTTGAGCAAATTATGAATATTTTAACCGCCCCATGATATAAGGGCTTCTCTTTTCTAAAAGCCTCCTCATGGGAAAAGGAGGTCGTGTGGTGGCAGCACGCAACTTCCACTGGGCATGGGTCATCCTGGGGGTCTGCTTCCTGGATCTTTTTGTAAACTATAGCCTCAGGTTGGGCTTTGGAGTCATCTTGCCGGAAATGATAAGTGACTTGCAGCTGACCCGCACCCAGGGAGGCAGCATATTCAATGCATATCTATTTGCATACCTCTGCATGACCCCCTTTGTGGGAAATCTCACGGATCGCTACGGAGCCAGGAGGATAATAGCTGGTTTTGGGATCTTCCTGGCCGGTGGTGCCCTGCTCATGAGCACTGCCCAGAGCCTTGTCATGGCATGCATGTACTACGCCATAGTCGGGATAGGGGCATCTGCCATGTGGACCCCCGTTCTGGTGGTTGTGCAGAGGTGGTTCGCACCTGGCCGAAGAGGTCTGGCCCTGGGAATCCTTTCCACCGGGTACGGGCTTGGATTTGCTACCATAGGATGGATCTTCCCCCATCTGGTGGGTATAGCCTCCTGGAGGGCCACCTGGTCTGTTTTGGGTGGGGCAGCCCTTTGCATGGTCTTGCTCAATGCCTTATTGCTCAGAAGCAAGCCTGAGGATAGGGGAAACACCCCATGGGGGCTCAAGTCCGAAACAATCATACAGGAAGTGAAGTCATGGGAATCCGGCGGTAAAGGCCGTTGGAGGGAGCTTTTCAGCTCCCCCCGATTTTGGCTCATAGGGGTTTCTTATTTCCTTGCAGCCTGTTCCCTTTATCTGGTGACCACCTTCATGGTGGATTATGCAAAGGCGGAACTGGGCCTTGGGCTACAGAGAGCTTCATTCCTGGCCACTATCCACGGGCTAAGCCAGGTCCTAGGGGTTCTGACCATCCCACCTCTTTCAGACAGGCTGGGAAGAAGACGCACTCTCATGGGCTCCAATTTCCTGGTGGGCACCGCAATACTGGGCATAGTACTGTCAGGGGATTGGATCTTGGGGCTTTACCTCAGCGTGGGGGTCCTGGGCATGCTCTACGGGGTCACCTGGCCCATGTACGGAGCCTGCGGAGGGGATTATTTCCCCAAGGAGGTAATGGGGACCGTTATCGGGGCCTGGACCCCCTTTTATGGTACAGGAGCCATACTGGCACATTTTCTGGCAGGTGGGATCAGGGATCTGACCGGCTCCTTCCATTGGGCCTTCTTGCTGGGCTCTGCCTTGGCCCTGGGGGCATGCATGTTGCTTTGGAAAGTGGGAGAGCCTGCAAGATAATCTTACCATTGCATGGTAAAGCTTTTGTACCTAAGCCCGGATCCGGATTAGGCGGCTGAACTTGGCGTTTAGCCCCTCCAGAGGAATTCTCTCATACTCGTCTCTAAATTCCCTCCAAATAATGCTCATGGTCTGAGAAAGCAGCTCACGGTCTTTTTCTGGAACATGTTCCAGGAAAAATTTGACAAACTCTTTCTCGAAACCAGGCATCTTATAAGGAGCCCTGCGGTCTTTCGAACGAAGCAGCCTCAAGAACTTCATTGCATCGCCCAGCTCCATGGCAGAGATACTACCCTCCCTGCCCAACATGCACGCCCCCCAAAGGTTGAAGATAAGCGGATGAAAGGTGGCTTCAGGATGAGCCAACAGCCCTGGCTCCAAGGGATAACGCTCCACTAAACTTTCCAAGAGAGAGTCCAGGATCCTCAAGCGCTCCAGGATCCTGGAGGCCTCTTCCAGTTCCTCCAGATGTATGAAGTCCCTGAAGTCCTCTGCTTGATCCACCCCGCAAAAGCGTGCGGGCCTTTTTCTGAGAAGCCCCTCCAAAGAGGAGCCCCAGCTTTCGCCCCAGAACCCCGGCTTCAGACCCATCTTCCTGAACCAGCTGCCTTGGACCCATCGGCGAGCCTTCCATCCCAGATTCAAAGCCATTGCGTATCCCACTCTAAAGAGAGAAACCAGTGCCACCTCGGCCACAAGCTCGCCAGCTTTGAAGAGATTCCCCAGGCTCAATCGCTCCAGAGCCAGGTTTAAATAGGATGCTGCTCTCCTGCAGGCCCTTCCCATCACTTCCAGATCGTTTACTGGCACTCCTTCGGCAGAGAGGATCTGATTCACCAGCCCCGCAAACTCAAGGCGAATTCGATCCAGGACAATGGGGTCCTGAATTCCCTCCAGGCTCCTGGCCAGTAATCCCCCAATGTGTCCCTGCTCCAGGGGAATCATGGGCACCAGATCCCGATCCTCATCTGCCAGAGTAAGGGCCCGGGCAACTTCAGGAGTCTTTTGCATCACCGCCTCGGGCCCAAGGGGAGCGTATACCTGCTGAGCTTCCTCCCAGGGTAAAAACCCCTTTTCAGCCAGTCTAACGTTTCTCAACCTGTAGAGCTCCTCTTCGGCCTCAGAGGGTAAGTACTCAAGCATTCCCAGCAACAACCTCTGGTAACCCCCGTAGTCCAACCTTGCCATGTCAGCCATGAGTTCCCGTATCCAGTCTTCCTGCTGCGGATCCCTGACACGAAGGTAATAGACACCGTCCAGGCTGAAAAAACCATCGGGAACCTCATCTGTGTCGTGGTCCCGCACCGTAACATCCAGGAGTCTGTTCAGCAAGAAACCAGCCAGCAAATCATCTTTCTGCATGAGCCAAAGGGCCAGTCTCTCCGGATCTGCCCCATGCAATCTCTTGATCCATGAGTTCATGTCATCCAGATGAATCCTGTCCCTCCTCCAAACCTCCAGATCCACCAAGTGCTGCCATTGCTCGGTGCTGGCCAGCTCCAAAAGGGGAAGGCTGTCTTCTTCCCCGATCTGCTTCACAAGCCAGAAGAAATCAGTGGGCGCCAGCTCCTGCACCACCTGCCGGGCATTGGGGAGTTCCAGAATCGCTTTGAGCAGACCTGTGCCTGAAAGCTCTTGCACTGCCCTGCGAAGAGCAGGCCTTTGGTCAGCAGCATTTACCAAGGCACCCAAGCTTGCTTGCTCTTTCATCTCTTTCCTTCCAAACCCCTGATCAGCCTTCCTGGCCAGATCTTTCTTCCAATGGATGAGCTTACTAACATGAATTTTGAACTCACGGGTTTTCACGCATCAGGCCCATTTCAGTATCCATTCCCATTGTCTCATGGCATTGTAATCGTGCGCCCTGATAAGATTATATCCTCAAACTGGTTTGGCCCCAATTTTTGGATCTCCTGGTTGGAGACCTCACTATCTGAAGGCATTGCAGGGGGATCAAGCCATTTAATGATGCCTGTCCAAGAAAACGTATTGGCTGGATGTCCTCACATGGAAAGGGGCTATCTCCCCTTCCAAAGAGGTTCCCTTTTCTGAAGAAAGGCCGTAACTCCCTCCACCATGTCTTCCAACTGGGTATTGTGGGTAAGCTGGGAGGCCAGGTATTCCAGTGCCCTCTCCAGAGGAAGATCGGCCATGGCGTAAAACGACCCCTTCCCCAGAGCCATCACCGCAGGGCTGAAAGAAGCCAGTTTTCTTGAGGTTTCCTCCACCACCTGTTGGAACTGATCACGGCCCACCACCCTGTTCAAGATCCCAAGTCTCTCTGCCTCAAGGGCTCCCATACGTTCTCCGGTCATGCACAGTTCCAAAGCTTTCTTGGGTCCCACGTGCCTGATGAGCAAAGCCGTAACCATGTAGGGCCACAAGCCTCGCTTTATCTCAGGGAGGGCGAACTGGGCATCCTCTGTGGCTATGGCCAGGTCGCAGGCCAAACAAAGTCCCAGGCCCCCTGCCATACAATATCCCTCCACAGCCCCCAAGATGGGCTTGGGCGTCCTGAGCATGGCCTGGAGAAGCTCGGCGTACCTAGCTCGAGCCTTGTGGCAGTCCAAGAAAGAAGACTCTCCTGCGCCAAGTCCTGAACCCAGGTCTGCCCCTGTGCAAAAGGCCTTTCCCCCGACTCCCCTTATGACCACAGCCCCCACCTGGGGATCCTCGGCTGCCTTTTTCAAGGATTCCTCCATTGCTGCCATGACTTGAGCAGTTAGGGAGTTCATGGCAGCCGGCCGGTTTATGAGTATGAGGGCAACCCTGTCTTTCACCTCGTACAGAAGCTCTTGTTCCTTGCTCATGAGCCATCTCCCTTGAAGTCCCAATGAATCAACGGCCTATGCCCAGGATCTCTCTGGCCTCATCCGGGCTGGCCACCTCTCTTCCGGTCTCCCTCACAAACCTGGCCATGGCTTCCACCAGCTCCCCATTACCCCGGGCCTTTTTACCCTCGGGAAGATAGAAGGTGTCCTCCAGGCCGGTGCGAACGTTCCCTCCGAGTTCCAGAGACTTCCTCTGAAGCTCCCAGACTTCGCTTCTTCCCACGGCAATGACCTGCCAGTGGGTTCCTGGTTCCATCTCATTGAGCAGCAGAGGAAGCCATTCGGGCTTGGCAGGCATACCGCTGGCCACGCCCATCACCAGGGAAACATGGGCACAGCCTTGGAACATGCCATTCTTCTTAAAGAGAAAGACGCTTCTGAGAATTCCGGTGTCAAAGCACTCGAACTCCGGCACCACCTTACATCTGTTCATCACTTCCAGGTAACCCCTTATCTTCTCCACTGGATTGTCGAACAAGATGGGAGGCCAGGCCCAGGATCCGTCCTCTTTGAGCTTGAGATAATTGAGGGAGCCAGCATTGCAGGCTGCCATCTCGGGTCTGAACTCCTCCAGGCACCTCAGTGGACCCGATATGTCAGGACCAGGCACTCCCGTGCTCATGTTGATTATGATCTTTGGAACTCTCTCCCTTATGGCCCTCAGAATCGCCCCCACAGTATCCAGATCCCATGTGGGCATATGGCCCTTGCCTGGCTCCTGATTGCGGAAGTGGCAGTGCACAATGGAAGCCCCCGCATCATATGCCTGGGCAGCATGCTCAGCCATTTGTTCCGGGGTCACTGGCACTGGATGGATCTTGGGATCAGTGAGAACTCCTGTCAAAGCACAGGTGATTATGGCCTTGTCCTGCAGGCTCATGTGGACCTCCTTGCCTTTCTTTGAAAATACTCAGTTCATGAGGAATCCTATGGGCTAGGTGGGGGAAACCCCGTGGCTTTTTGCCCTAGGGGGCAAGACCTCCCTCTTGCCTTCTGTTATTCTTAAGGCCTGGATTATCTTTCTCCTGGTCTGAGCGGGCTCTATGATCTCGTCCACCATTTGAGCGCTCCAGGAACGGGCCACATCGAAAACATCCACCTTCTCCCTGGAACGTGAAAGGTACTGCCCCAGATCCTCTTCCAGCCCTTTGATCTGCCTAAGCCCACCATGATCTAGCTGGGAGGCCTCCACGGCAAACCTGGCAATGGGCCATGCAAAGACAAG
This sequence comes from bacterium, assembly GCA_037481695.1. Lineage (NCBI taxonomy): Bacteria > bacterium. The sequence goes on from JBBFLE010000001.1 coordinate 202,728, forward strand.
GTCTGTGCCCATGCTCTTGACACCTCCCATGATCAAACTGCCTGCATCTGCATAGGCCTCTCTGAAAACCACCGTGATCTTAGGAATGGTGCTGGTAGCATAAAGATCTAGCAGCTTGCCCACATGTCTCAGCAATCCCCTGGCCTCCTCTGCCTCTGCAGGAACCAAGGGAGGGCTGTCCAGGATGTTTACCATGGGAATTCCGTATGCTTCCAATACCTGGAGGAACCTGTAATACTTGTCACAGGCATTCACCTCCAGGAGGCTGGCCCTGTGGGCCGGGTTACTAGCCACCAGACCCACCACACGGCCTTCCATCCTGCCAAAACATGTTATCACCTGGGGAGCGTATTCCCCTTTGATCTCCAAGATTTCCCCCTCGTCCACCAGGAGCCTTATGACTTGGTGCATGTCATAGGGCATATCGTAATCCTCTGGCACCAGCTTCAAAAGCTCCTTCACCTCCCGGTTGGGATCATCTTGGGGAGGCAGCCGTGGAGCTTCCTCCCTGTGGCTGGAGGGAAGGTACCCTAGCAACCTCCTGCAGAGGGATATGGCCTCTTTGTCGTCTTCCCCCACCAGGTCGCAGGTTCCTGTGAGGCGCATATGGTAGTCCGCGCCGCCTATGCTGCGGTCGATCTGTTCAGAAGTGGCTGCTGCGGTCTGTCTGGGCCCCCCAAGCCAGAGATTCCCTGACACGCGGCTCATGATCAGAAAGTCGCAAAGCACGGGCAGATAGGCCCCTCCGGCAATACATGGGCCCATCAAGACCGTAATTTGCGGTATCACTCCGGAGTAAAGCGACTGGAGCCTAAACTGCCAGTCTATGCCGGCCATGGGCACATCTCTGTAGCCCAGTCTGCCCCCTGAGGAATCCAGCAGGTTGACCATGGGGATTCCCCAGGAGGCAGCCATCTCCAGAGATTTACAGAATTTGAACACCGTCTGAGTGCCCACCGAGCCTCCCAGCACAGTGAAATCGCTGGCATGCACCATTACAGGCCTTCCATTGATCTCCCCGGTTCCTACCACAGCTCCATCGCACGGTGCATCTACCACCTTACCGTCCACCCTTACCCCTGTGGTGTTCACGCATGAGCCCAGCTCCTGGAAGGTGCCCGGGTCCACGAGCTCCTGGATACGCTCCCGCGCCGTGAGCTTTCCCCGATCGTGCTGGCGTTGGATCTGCTCGGGTCCTCCACCCAAGAGATTACGATGCTGGATCTGCCTTAGCCTTTCTAAGGCCTTGTCCATCCTTTCGCCCATTGTGTCAGCCTCCTGTGGCTCTAGAAACTGATGTGCTTTGCCCTGGATTGCCAGGCGGTCCGTAAAGTCCCACCAAGGGTCTTTGCTTGGCTGACATTTGAGTCTGTGGACTTGCTCGGCTCATCTCACGCTGGCTTGATGTAGCGTCTCTTGGCCGGCAGATATTCTGCTTTTCCCCTGGTGGCCCTCAAGGCCTGTATTATCCTTGTGCGCGTCTCACGAGGATCTATGACCTCATGTACCGTATACCAGGAAGTGAAGACCTTCCCCATGTTGAGCACGCTGAACATCTCCTTCAAGATGCCTAGGTACTTCTGGTACACCTCCTGGTAATTGCCTTCCTCCCGGGCCTTGGCCAGCTGCTTGTGGAATACTGCATGCACTATTATTTCCGGACCCGTGGGGGCAAACTCCACGGTTGGCCAGCCATAGATAAAATCAGGTCCCATCTTGGAGCAGCCCATTACTATGTTGGAGCCGCCGTACGAGCGCCTTAGAACTATGGTCACCTTTGGGTTGGTCAGATGGGTGTATCCATGGAGATTTTTGGCCCCGTGGCGGATCACCCCCAGGCGTTCCCATTTGTCCCCAGGTGGAAAGGCCGTGGTATCCGAGAAGGTGACAAGGGGAATATTAAAGCAATCTAGAAACATGATGAATTTGTCGTACTTGTCCGAAGAATCCGGCTCCATTATCCCGCTGAGTTCCTCAGGATTGTTGGCCGCAATACCGGCCACCATGCCATCGAATCTGGCAAAGCCGATAACCATATTTGGAGCAAACTCCTCCTTCAACTCGAAGAATTCCCCGTTGTCCACAACCGATTCCAAGATTTCATGAATGTCATAAGTGAACTTGGGATCATCGGGCATCACATCCAACAATGTTTCATCGGCCCGGTGGGGGTCATCCGTGGGTTCCACGCATGGAGGTGAATCCCAACAATTCTGGGGCAAGAAACCCAGGAGTCTTCGAGTGATCTGAAGCGCTTCCTCGTCGCTGGAGGCCACAAGATCACACTGCCCGGCCTTGGACATGTGAAATCCTGCGCCCCCTGCATCCTCTGATTCCACAGCTCCTCCGAACCAGAGAAAGGCTGTTTTGCGGTTCATTATTGTAAAATCCGACAGAGCCACCACCTGCGCCAAGGGCCCCACGCAGGGACCCAAGACCAAGGCTATCCTTGGAATCACGCCTGAATAAAGGCAATAGTTCTTGATCAACCTCCCCAAACCATGGAGCCCAACCCCACCGTTTTTGAACCCCAACCTGGAGCCCACGGAGTCCAGGATACCTATGATGGGAATCCTTTGCTGACCTGCCATTTGAACCAGCTCAGCCATTTTCCAGACCCCTTGATCTCCCAAAGAGCCTCCCAGAAGGGTAAAATCCGTGGCATAAACCATCACATGACGACCTTCCAGCCTTCCCAGCCCCATTACCACGCCATCGCCGGGGGTAGGCTTCCCAGCCAAGTCCAACAGCCCCGAAGGCTCTCTCACCAGGGAACCCAACTCCTGGAAGCTTCCAGGATCCAGCAACTTCTCTATCCTCTCCCTGGCCGTGAGCTTTCCCAGGGAGTGTTGGATGCGTATACGCTGCTCCCCCCCACCTCTTAGATTCTCTCCTCTTATGGCTTCCAGCCGCTTCAGATAGCTATCCATCCATTTGCCCATGGCGGTTCTTCCTCCGGAAAGAGTCCACCCAGGATCATCAAACCCGAGCTCACAAAAAGCTTGATTAGAAGAGTTATCTTGTGGATACTTGCAGGCGGTCCAACGGGATCCGAGTCTAGAGGAACCTCCTGGGACTGTCAAGAACAGGGATCAGAAAAAAATGGAGGAGGGAAATGGATCAGCAGGCTGCCAAACGCGTGGAAGTGAGGGCTCCCATGTCCGGCATTTTTTACCGAAAACCCGCCCCAGACCAACCACCCTTTGTGGAGGTGGGAGACAAGGTCAAGAAGAAACAGGTCTTGGCACTTCTAGAGACCATGAAGGTCTTTCAAAAGGTGAAATCTCCTGCAGACGGTAGAATAGTTGAAATAATTGCACAGAATGAATCACCGGTGAAAGACAACGATCTGATGTTTGTGATTCAGCAGGAGGACTAGCTTGGGTTCTTGATGAATGTTGTCAGGTTGGAGCTTGCTCCTTGCTATCATAAAAGAAGTCATGAGCATATGGAAAAATAGGCTTTTTTACATGGCAAAAGGCATCTGGGAATCAACACTTGAAAATCCCAAATAGCCTTTGTTAAGGAAGGATAGGGGCCAGGGAAATGTTTCGTAAGGTGCTGGTTGCCAATCGTGGAGAAATAGCCCTCAGGGTCATTCGGGCCTGCAGGGAAATGGGGATTCAAAGCGTAGCCGTGTTCTCGGAGGCAGACAAGGAAAGCCTTCATGTGCGCATGGCTGATCAGGCAGTGTGCATAGGGCCTCCTCCCAGCTCCAAGAGCTACCTAAACCTGGAGGCCATCATGGAGGCAGCCAAGGCAACAGGGGTTGAGGCCGTGCACCCAGGATACGGGTATCTGGCCGAGGAAGAAGAACTGGCCATGGCTTGTCAAAGGGAAAACCTGGTTTTCATCGGCCCAACTCCCGAGAACTTGAGGTTGGCTGGAGACAAGATTCTGGCCAAACAGACCGTGGCCAGGGCAGGAGTGCCTGTTCTGCCCAGCAGCCATGGAGCAATAGGCTCCCTGGAAGAGGCCTTGTCATGGGCAGATCGCATCGGCTATCCGGTCCTGATCAAGGCGGCCGGGGGCGGGGGAGGACGGGGAATCCGGGTCTGCCAGAATGAGGAAGATCTCAGGGAAGAATATCCCATAGCCAAGGCAGAGGCCAAGGCAGCCTTCGGAAACGATGAAGTTTACATGGAAAAGAGAATAACCTCTGCCCGCCATGTGGAGTTCCAAATCCTGGCGGATGTCAGAGGAGAGGTGGTGCATCTGGGCGAAAGAGAGTGCACCATCCAGAGAAGATACCAGAAACTCATAGAGGAGTCCCCCTCCCCTTCTTTGAGTCCTGGACTCAGGGACCAGATGGGCCACGCGGCCGTGGCTGCGGCCAGAGCCGTCAATTACCGCAATGCTGGCACGGTGGAGTTCTTGTTGGACCCAGAAGGGCGTTTCTACTTCATGGAGATCAATGCCAGGATCCAGGTGGAGCACCCCGTGACAGAGCAAGTCACAGGTCTGGACCTGGTCAAGGAGCAGATCCGAATAGCTTGGGAAGAGCCCTTGATGCCCTTTCTAAAACAGATCAAGCCCAGTGGCTGGGCCCTGGAATGCAGGATCAATGCAGAGGATCCTCAAAAGGGTTTCCTGCCCTGCCCGGGCCTGGTTGAGGAGCTCAAAGTTCCTGGTGGCTTCGGGGTTAGAGTGGACACACATCTGTACCAGGGCTATGAGTTGCCCATGTATTATGACTCACTGGTGGCCAAGCTCATCTCTTATGACAGGACGCGCCAGGGCGCCATCTCGGTCATGAGGCGGGCGCTCAAGGAGTTCGTCATTCACCCCATACGCACCACCATCCCTCTTCATCTTAGGATCCTTGAGGATCCGGATTTCTTAGCAGGTCGCTTTGACACTGAGTTTGTCAAGAGGTTTTTTCCCCAGCAGGAGGATGAGCAGGACTGAGACTCATCTGCCCAGCCACATGGCGGACCATTTGTTTGAAAACCCCTTGAAAGATTTCGGGTGTAAGAAGGTAATCGGGGTTCCGAAAATAGAATCTTCTGGTTAGCTCTCTGGCCGCCTCCTCAATGTCTAGGCTTTGCAAATAGAGTTCCTCCATCTCTTTTCTCAGCCCTGCAGCAATCTGGCTTGCCCTGGCCATGAACTCCCCGGCCTCTTCTCCACAAACATAGCCATAGTGGTCTGCGCAGACGTATTTAACCGGCAAGCCCCTCAAGCGTTCCAGGTTTTTCTGGTATAGGGTGAAGTCAGAATTCCCGGATGTGATGATGGTGTCTTTAAAGGGAATTCCCCCCGCGTCAGAGGCAAACACAGCTTCCCATCGGGGCACCCACGCAGTTATGGAACAGGAGGAATGCCCTGGGGTCTCCAAGATCTGGATCTCCAGGTCTCCCAGATCAATGCTATCCCCCTCTCCCACCCTACTGCCCAGGATATCGGTCCGCCATTGCCAGTCGTAATCATCCAACACTCCCAGGCAATCCATTCTGGCTGCCACAGCCCTGGAGAATGAGTTTATGGTCTCAAGGACCTTGGGGGTCTGCAGAAGCTCCCAGGCTCTCTTGGAAGCCAGCAGCTCCAGGTGTGGCCACTGTCTTTTCAGATAAGGGGCTATTCCTACATGATCGAAGTGGGCATGCAGGATCAATAGCCTGGAAACTCGGGTAGGATCCAGCCCAAATTCTGTGATCTGTCTCAGAACATCCGGAACTATGTAAGACATGCCTCCGCTGATCAGCATGGAACTATTCTTGCCCTCCAAGAAATATACGCATGACTCTTCTGTGCCCAATAGCCACAGCCCTTCACACACTCTACCAGGTTGTCTCACCCTCATGGAATTCCCTCCAGATCTCTCATGGTTTTCCTGGACAGATGCCCCATTGCCCTTGTGCCCCTATGGCCATCTTGAAACTTCTCAAGAGCTCGTCCTCAGGAGCGATCCATCTTTTTCTCCTTATCCTGCTGTCCACCGCCTCCCCATTCAAGACTAGACTGGTGATATGCCTTCCCTGGGGGCTGAACACATGGGCCCTTTGGCGTGGCCCCAAAACCACTATTGTCTTTTTTCTGGCATCCCAAAGGATTCGCTCTGGCGGCGCTGCAGCTGCATCCTCCAGGGCCTTGTAAGTGGGACGCAGATCCCCTCGCCTCATCTCCGCGTGAAGGGTGCGGCGTGAAGCCTGGCGTCCTATTTTTTCAAGCCCCCTGGCCAAACCCTTTAGAACCCTCTCGGAGCCTGCCCCAGATGATCCCTTCCCTCCTTTTTGGGAAGAGCCCTGCAATGAGTCTTTGCCCAAAAGCTGGATCTTTCTTCTGGCCTTGAGCAACAGGTCCCTGACTCTTCCGTGGTATGAGCACTCTATGGCCTCCCAGACACCATCATTTCCCGGGATCCGTCCCAAGAGGTTTAGCTCCATCCTGCACAAGTTGTTAAGACCTCTGACCTGCACCGCCTGAGCCGTTAGAGCCACACGTTCATCTCCCATTGCCAAGAGCCCGAAGACCACCTGACCAAAGATATCATAAACTCTGGACATGCGACCAAAGACCTCCAGCTGGGCTCTCTTGAGGCTAGGCCCGTCAAAATACACAGCCAGAAGCTCTTTTCCGTTGCCATCAAAGAGTTCTTCCAGCCTGGGATGACGCACATCCAGAAGCAGCTGGTGGAAATCCACCCATCTTGGAAGCCCGGTGGGACTGTAGCCTCCAAAGACGCTGGCAAAGGCAGGTGGCATGCTGTGTTGGCAGCAGGAACTCTCGCAGCGGTAGCAGTAAACATGTCCTTGTTGGAACGGATCTGATTTGAGCGCAGTATCCCTTAGAGCATCTCTTATCTGCTCTTCCAGCTCCATGGAGGAGCTGATTTTCCATGGATTCCCGGGCTCCAAGATACACTTGAGTTCCAGCGCAAAGGGCTCCTTGACATTCTTTTCTGATCCAAGGGTTTCCCAGGCAGCCTCCCTGGCTGCCAGGAGCAAGGCCCTCTCTAGCTCCATGACCCTTTGTCTGAGCCCTATGTGCCGCATGGCCCACCTCCACACGGGTCTGATTCTCAGCCCCAAAGAGCCCTGCCAGAAGGCTCTTGTCCAGGATAACTGCTTTGAGGCTTGCTTCAAACAAGGCCCGGGATTGCGCAGAGCTTTGACACATAGTAATCTTGCCTCGGAGCCTTGTGCAGGGTAAAGAGCTTTTGGAGGCTGCGATGCAAGATGCGTCAACCACCCCCCCTGATCTGAAGTCCATGGTGAAAAAACTCAGTGCAGGAGCCTCTTACCGCAGGATGCTTGCGGCCAGCGAACAGGGAAGGCCCATTTGTGTGGCCAGTGCCGCCGTGCCGGTGGAGGTGCTCTATGCCATGGATGTATACCCAGTCTTTCCAGAAAGCCTTGCTGCCATAGCAGCAGGAATAAGGAAGGCCGATGAGTTCTTTGAGGCTGCGAGGGAGAGGGGCTTTTCCAACTCAGTCTGCTCTTACACCAGGTGCGGACTTGGGATCGCCTGGACCCAGAAGTCAGCTTTTGGTCCCATACCCGAGCCTGACCTTTTCATCACCGATGTAAGCGTTTGCTGTTTGCATGTCACCTGGTGGGCTTATCTGGAAGAGCATTTCAAGAAGCCCACCTTTTACATGGACATGCCGGCCACAGATGATCCTTGGGATCCCGAATATGTGGCTTACTATGAAGAGCAGATCAGGGCCATGGTTGGATTCATAGAGGAGCATACTGGCTGCAGGTTACACATGGACAGACTCAAGGAGGCGGTGAGCAACTCGGATCTGGCCGGGCTTTACTGGAAAAAAATCCTGGAGCTTCGGCGCCATAAGCCTTCACCGGTGAGCTTCAGAAATCTGGCAGGGGAGATCTTGCCCTTGGTCACTGCTTTGGGAGAGAAGGATTGTGCGGATTTTTACTGGGCCCTTTATGAGGCATACAAGCAACAGGCTGCTCAAGGCTACAGCCCAGCCCAAGGAGGGGAGCGCTTCCGCCTCATCTGGAACGGAATTCCCATTTGGCATCACCTGCAAGTCATAAACTACTTCGAGGAAAAAGGTGCCAATTTCGTCTGGGAACCTTACACAGCATTGAGCTGGGGGAACAAAACCCCTACGGGGAGGCTTGACCCAGAAGAGCCTTTTCGTACCCTTGCCCAGAAATACACCAACATCCTGACCAACATGCCCCTGCACAGGCGATTTCAATATTTTGATCAGGCCATAAGGGACTACCAGGTGGACGGACTGGTCATGTTCTCCAACAGGAGCTGTCGGCCTCAATCCATTGGCCAGGACGAGGTGGTGGAGATGGTGCGGGAAATTCACGGCCTGCCAGTGCTCATATTCGAGGGAGACCAGGCCGATGCAGAGGGGTTCAGCCTGCAGGAGGCCAAGACCAGAATCGATGGCTTCTTGGAGATACTTCAAAGCAGCAAGAGGGGTTAAGCCTATGGATTCCGAGATTCAAGGTCAGATCATGGAGAAATTCAGGCAGGGTTTCCTGGCTCGCCACCAGGCCTGCAGGCAGTGGAAGAAAAGTGGGCGAGGAGTCATGGGATGCTTTTATGGGCTGGTGCCCAGGGAAGTAGTCCACGCAGCAGGATTCTTGCCTGTGCAGTTGCTGGAGGAAAGAGACGCTCGTCTGGAGGATAAGGCAAGGCTGCTTCCCTTTTTGTGCGGCATGAGCAAGAACATCACTGGTCAGATCTATGAGGGCCGTTACGAGTACCTTGACGGTATCTTGGTTGGGACCGTTTGTGACACCAACCGCCATGTCCTGGATATTTGGGCTCACAGGAAGGTGGTCCCCTACCTGAGGCTCCTTAGAACACCTTCCAAGGCCGACCATGCGGCGTGGAAATTCTACGCTGCTGACTTGAGACGCCTTGCCCGAGAGCTGGAGCAGATGGGTGGTCAGGAAGTAACAGAGAAGAGGCTTTGGGAATCCATAGAGCTTTACAACCAAAACAGAATCCTCATGGAAAGGTTTCGAAGTTCAAGGAATACCCTTGGGATCTCTGCACAAGACGCCCTCTATGTTTTGGCCTCATCCTTGGTGATGCCTGTGGAGAACCATAATGAGCTTTTGCGATCCCTCTTGCAAACCCCTGCTCGGGCTTGGGATAAGAAGTCCACGGGCCCGGGGATTCTTATTTGTGCCATGAACCTTAACATGGCCTGGGACATCATAAGGCTGGTGGAGGAATATGGGGGAAGGGTTGTGGCCGATGACTTCACCATCAATGCCAGGTATGGAATCTCCCTGGTGCCAAGGCAGGAGGATCCTTTCCTGGCCTTGGCCATAGGCTATCTACGAAGGGTGCCTGCTCCAGGCTTATACAGTTTTCAAGAAAGGGCTGAAAGCCTGGCCCAACAGATGAATTCAAGCGGTGCCCAAGGCCTCATCTATCTGGTGCAATTATATTGCGATGCCTATGCAATGGAGTACGCTGTCTTGAAAGAGAAGTTCGATCTTTGGGGAATCCCTCACATGAGGCTGGAAGCCGAGGATAATTCAGCCTCCATTCAGCAACTAAACGTAAGGGTACAGTCCTTTCTGGAGTCACTGATCTGACATGAGGCAAGCCCCTGATGAAGAATTTCTGGGAAACCAGGCCATTTTTTCTGCTCTCCAAAAACTTGCTTGAAACAGGCTCCTTGGCTCATGACCCTGTCAGATGCGAAGCCAGGAGCCTTCAGGCCCTGTACATGGACAAGTAGTTCCCAAGCACATATGAGGCCAATGAGCCAAATACCCCAAGATTAACCAACTAGTCTTGGCCCAGGAACCTTCTTTTCGTGAGTCTACCCCTCTGCGTGAGCTCTTGTTTACTGTCCTTTCCTTTGGGATAAAACAAGGGCCAGTTCAAGCAGGTTTTTGTGCTAGTTCTTGGGCAAAAAGGGCCGCCCCAATGGCTCCTATGATCTGGGGCTCGGGGGGGATGAGTGCCCTGAGGCCCAGCTTTTGCTCTATTCTTTCCACCACCCCCTTATTCTTGGCTATCCCTCCTGTGATAACAAAGTCCTCTTGGAGTTGGACCCTTTTTATGAGATCGCAGGCCCTTTCGGCTATGCCTGTGCAAAGAGCCGCCAGAAGGGCCTCCACCGAGACCCCCTCTCTCATGAGGGAAAGGATCTCGCTTTTGGCAAAAAGAAGGCAATTGTTGCTTATTTTGGGTGGCTCTTCCATGGAGCTCAATGAAAGTCTGCCGACTTCTTCCAGATCTACCTCCAAGAGGGAGGCTATCACCTCCACCGCCCTTCCAGTGCCGGCAGCGCATTTGTCATTCATCAGAAATCTTACGAGCCTGCCCTTTTCGTCGCACCTGATGGCCTTGCAGTCCTGTCCTCCCATGTCCAAAATGGTTCTGGCCGAAGGGAAGATGAAATTAGCTCCGCGGGCATGGCAGGAGATCTCCGAGATGTTTCTTTGGGCGAACGGGACTATGACCCGCCCATAACCTGTGGCTACGGTGTAATCTATCTGATCAAAGGACAATCCGGTGCGATTCAACACCTCATCCAGCGCTTGTCTTGCGGTGCCAACACTGTCGTGGCTTGTGCGCACGATGCTGTAGCCCACCAGTTGATTTCCCTGCATCAGCACGGCTTCCCCGGAAAGAGAGCCCACATCTATGCCACAAAGGATCATTTCCCATTCACCTCCAGGGATTCTGCGGCCAATAAAGCGGCTCCAAGGGCCCCGATCATCTCCGGCTCATGCACGACAAATATGGGAAACCCAAGATGTCGCTCCAAGGCCTTTATCAGACATTTGTTTCGAGCCACGCCTCCTGTGGCCATCACCTCAGGTTCAGGATTGATCTTTTGCACAAGTCCTGCCACTCTGGCACCAAGGGAATCATGAACAGCCCAGATGATGTCCTGGCGGGATGCTCCATTGTGCACCTGGCCCACGATCTCTGACTCAGCAAAGACCGCGCAGGTACTCGTGAGTCTTACTCCTGGGGAACCCTTCTGCCCCAGAAGGCTCATCTCCGAAACCGAGATTCCCATCATTTGCGCAACGGTTTCCAGAAAGACTCCGGTGCCTGCTGCGCAACGGTCATTGATGGCAAAATTGATCAATCTGCCCTCATCATCGCATCTGCTGGCTCTGACACCCTCGGCCCCGATGTCGATCACTGTTCTCACCGATGGAATCCAGTGGTGAGCGCCACGAACATGGCTGGCCATCTCCGTGGGATTCCCCTCACCCCAGCCACACTTGTCCTGCCTGATCCCTGTCACAAAGGTCTTGGGAGGAGGGGCATCTTGCAAATCCACGAGCTCCCTCATCTTCTCCCAGGCCTCCATGGCAGCCCTCTGAACACTTGCTGTTGACCTAAGCTGAAGCTTTCCTATCACCCATCCATCCTGCAGCAACACGGCCTTGGTGCTGAAGTGCCCTACGTCGATCCCAAGAGTCAACAACCCTTGCCTCCTTGCTCATGGAGTTGCCTTTGAAAACCGCCCCAGCCATTGGGCCAGCCTAGGCCAGGATGGCCTGCAAGCCCCGATTCCATCTTTGACAACGATCGGGACACGTTCTATATTAGCATTCCACCGCCTACAGCGGGGGCTATTCTCTTTAGGGAGGTGCTGGGATGAAGCACAGGACAAGAGGCGCCATGCTTGGGGCTATCTTGGTGGTCCTCATGGTTGGAGTGGTTTGGGCCCAAACAGATGCCCCCGTGATCAAAGAGAGAGCTCAGGGAGAGGTAAAATACCTGGTGGGTGGCGTAGGTCTGGAAGAGAGGGAATACATGACCTCTGTTTCAGGAAATTACAATCTCAAGCTGGTCTTCGCCATGGCGTCTAGAGAGTATCTGGCAGAAGTCAGGGTGGTCATCCTGGATCCCAAAGGCAAGACCTATGTCACGACCACGGCCGACGGCCCTTGGATGATGGTGAAGCTACCCCAGGGTTCCTACCTGGTTCAGGCCACTGCTGGAGGCCAGACCCTGGCTCAGAAATGCAATGTTGGCAAAGCATTGCAGGTTTTGAACTTCCATTGGAAATAGTAGAACAAACCTGCCTTAACCCAGGCCAGGGAAGTGGATCTCCAAAGGGCCATCCGCTTCCCTGGAGCCCTTTATGCAGTCAGTCTTACTTGCAGGTAGAACAGGAGTGTGAGGAACAACCAGAGCAGCCTCCCGATGAAGCGGTGCTAACAAAATTTCCGTTGCACTTGAAGGCAGCGGCCGACATGAGGCGCTTGACATCCTTGCCCTTGCAAGAAGGACATTGCACCTCGCTGTCAGCTCCGAAGACTATCTGTTCGAATTCGGTTTCACAGGCTGTACATCTGTACTCGTAGATGGGCATCCTTCCATCACCTCTTGCGTGTTTTAATTAATTTTATTTCTTCCCTTCTCCTTAGTCCAGCCCGGACACTTGGCAAGCACTGAGAAAGGCAGGCCAAGGCAAGGATCTGAGGCATCCTATCCACTCTTTTCCCGGCGTTTACGCTTTTAATGCTTAGGGCCTTATTTCCCGAAGCCTTTTTCCTGGGGAATGATCCAGACTTGATGATCTCTTTTAGAGGCAAGCCGCTTATCTTAGTAATATACCCAACTCCACAGCTGGTGGCACGCCCGAGGGGTCCTCTTGGGGCCCCCAACCCCCATGGGCCAATAGAAAAACCTGGATCCTTTTCCTTGAATCATATGTCCAGCTCGATGGCCTTAACGGTTCTTTTGATGGACACCAGATAATCCCTCAAGGCGCTCCTGTCTTCTGGGCTCATCTCCTTGAAGGTTACCCCCACGTGGTAAAAGGGATCCTTGCTCACGAGGGAGCGCTCATACCACGACACCTCTCCTATGGCTGTTACCTTCCGTTTACTGGGAAGATCTATTTCCATGGTGATCTTGTTGCGAAGGATGGGAGACTCATCATAAGAGAGATGTAGGTCGTCTACTCTCATGGTAGGGGTCTGGAACACCAGGCCCGACATGGAGAGATCCTCCACCTTGGCATCCAGGCTTCTGGATATCTTCATCTCGTCCTTACCGCTGATGACCAGATACTTCATGTGCAGGCCCATGCCAGCCCTGGGCCTGATCTCACCTTCAGGGGTCTGTTTGCCCTGAGGGCTTCTTCTTTTCTGATCCTTGGCCATCGCCTCCCTCCCGGCATCGAGCAACCCCAAAAACGGAGCCTGCATGCCAGAGCCTCAAGCTGCTCCTTGGGCCATGGGTTGAACCCCTTGTTCTAGCGCCTTCTCTTTGATCGCCGCCGCCAGCAAGGGAACCATTATCTCGTGATGCCCTGTTAGGGCAAAGCCCCTACCGCCGCTGCCCGTGGGTCTGCGCACAACATTGGTCAGGGGCCTGTAGTGCTGGATGAAATCCATGTTCACAGTAGTCAGTTCCCTAAGAGCGTACCCCAGGTTGCGCACAAGGCTGACCGCCTTTAGAAAAACCTCTGGTAGCAACACGGCCGAGCCCAGGTTGATATGCACCCCGCCTTCCAAAGCAGCCACCCTCTCGCAGAAGGTCAAGAAATCCCTGTAACTGCCGGTACCTAGAAAGGAGCCCTCTGCCTCGGGATGAATGTGGTTGACGTCCGTGCCTATGGCCACGTGCACCGTAGCCGGGCTCTCCAGGGAAACACAGCAAGCCAAGATACTCTGGCCAGCAAAGGGGGCCGAGTGCTTCAGAATCCCTGTCCCCACCGCCTCACCCAGACCCTGGCCTCTCTCCACCCCCTCCTTGGCCAGCTTGTTGAGGATTTTCCCTGTTTCCTCGGCCATTCCGAACTCCCCGCTCCCCAGGCTCTCCTCCACCTGCTCTGAGGTATGTCCGGCCCAGGCTATCTCGAAATCATGCACCATGCCTGCGCCATTGGTGGCTACAGCCGTGATCCAGCCTTCTTTTAGAAGATCTATCACTATGCTGGAAAGCCCCACCTTGATCACATGCGCCCCCATGGCCAAAAGCACACCCTTGCCTCTTGCTCTGGCCTCAACGATTGCACAGGCCACGCTAAGAAGGTCCCTGGCACCCAGGTAAGCAGGCAGGTTTTCCAAGAATCGGGCCACACTCTCGCCCGGCCTGTGCGGTGTTGCAAAGCCCTCCACAGCCACTTTGCTCTTGCGTTCACTTAGCTTGTAGGTTCGCAAACGATTACGATCCAATGAAACTCTCAATGATTCTGGTCCTCCTGCTAATCGGCCAGTTGATCTTCGACCAGCTCACACAGAATGTGTCCCACTGTTATGTGCACCTCTTGAATCCTTGGGGTGGCTGCGCAGCCAACCCAAATCCAGTGGTCCAACAAATCCTTGAGCTGGGAGCCATCTCCTCCTGTGAGCCCCACAGTAACAAGACCACACCTTCGGGCCTCTTCCAAGCCCCTCAGAACATTGAGGGATCTACCACTGGTGGTTATACCCAAGGCCACATCTCCGGGCCTGCCCAAGGCTCTTATCTGCCTGGCAAAGATCTCCTTGAAATCATTGTCATTGGCTATGCTGGTCAAAACCGAAGTGTCTGTAGTGAGGGCTACAGCCGCCAGGGCGTCCCTGGGCCTCATGAACTTGTTTACGAATTCGGCTGCCAGGTGTTGAGCATCAGCTGCGCTACCCCCATTGCCGAATATCAGCAGCTTCCCCCCTTGTCTCAAGCACCTTGCTATGGCGTCAGCAGCGTTCAGCACAGGCTCCAAAGGCCCTTTCAAGAAGGCCTGTTTGGCATCTATGCTCTGTTGAACAGCAGACTTTATCCTGTTGAACCGTTCATCCATCATTCACCCTCACTGGAGCGCATAATATGAGCACAGAAATGCCTCGTCAAGGCGTAGAGCCTCCTTGTGATCTTTCAGGGTGGTGAGGCCTGGGGAGAACTATGAGAACTTCATCCACAGACCGCTCCGTGGCTTTCTTTACAATGAAGCGCGTTGCGTTGACCACCAGAGAGTCCCCCTGCCCAGGAATCCTCCGAAAGGCCTTCAAGAGCATTCCAGCCAGGGTCTCGTAGTCTTCTTTGGGCAGTCCCAATCCCAGCTTTTCATTGAGCTCATCCAATTCTGCCCGGCCTGAGACCAGGACCTGGTGTGGAGATATCCATCGCAACAAGGGCTCTTCTACATCATACTCATCTTGGATCTCTCCCACGATTTCCTCCAAGAGGTCTTCCATGGTCACTATGCCCACTGCACCCCCGTATTCGTCCACTATCACGGCCAGATGTTGTCCATCTCTTTGGAGTTTTACCATGAGCTCATCCACAGGCATGAACTCTGGCACAAAAGAAACTGCTCTAACATAGTTGGATATGGGGCTCTTTATGTCTTCGGCTACCAGCAAATCTTTTCCGCGTACAAGGCCCACCACCTTGTCCACTCGCTCCCGGTACACAGGAACTCTGGAATAACCCTCCCGACATATCAACCTTATGGCCTCCTCCACAGAGGCCTTTTCCTCCACCATGGATACATCAATGAGAGGAATCATCACCTCCTTGATGCTGGCCTTGGAGAATTTGAGCACCCTGTTTATCATCCTACGCTCTTCCTGGAGAAAGGGCTCCTGCTCTGGCGAAGCCTTCAGCCTCCAGGCCAGCTCACCCCTGCTGGTGGAAAAGCCCGGGGCTTTTTCTTTTCTGCCAAGAGCCTCTCCACTTGTTTCCAATGCCCTGTGCATCCAAAACCAAGGCTGCATCACCACCTTGCCAGCCCAAAGCACCCAGGCCATGAAAGGAGCCCATTGGGGGGCCCTGGCTTTTCCCAGATTCTCTGCCACGAGTTCTCCAAAAAGGAGAAACCCAAGCAGGTATGACAAAAGCAATATCAGCAGGGTCCAAATCTCCCATGGACTCATCCAACAAAGGAAGGATGCTCCTGCCAAAAAGATCAACTCCTTTGGCAATCCCTCTGTCAGACTCACCACATGAGGTGTGTTCAAAAGCAACAGCGCCTTGGATGCCCAGGGGCGTGCTTTGTCCGATTCCGCCTTCAAGTATTCAGGATCTGTGGAAAGCAAACAGCCCAAGGCAGAACCAAAGAGCCCACCCAAGATCACGGTGAAAAAAATCAGCAACAGAGCCTCTATCATCACTCTTTCTGCTCGCGTACCTGGACATGGACTGCCAGGATTCTCGTGGGACTTACCTTCTCCACCCTGAAACTGAGCTCCCCTAGCTCTACCTGCTCCCCTTGTGCTGGAAAACGCCCCAGTTTCTTAAGCACAAGCCCTGCCACAGTATTGCAACCCTCTTCTTGGATCCTGATGCCCAGGAGCGTTTCCAGTTCATGGAGTCCCAACTTGCCTGAAACCACGAAATTGCCCTCCCCCATCTTCTCCCAGCGGCGTATCTCCAGATCGTATTCGTCGTAGATTTCCCCGAAGAGCTCTTCCAGTATGTCCTCCATGGTCACAAGGCCGCAAAGTGCCCCGTACTCATCCACACAAAGGGCCATATGCAGCTTTCTCTCCTTGAGTTGCTCCAGCAAATCCCCCAATTCCATGTTCACAGGCACGAAGAAAGCCGGCCTGAGCAGATCCGAGAGAGTCTTGGGAGTGTTTCCCTCTTGGGGAAGTTTCAGCCTAAGCAGATCCTTGGCAAACAATATACCCACCACATCGTCCTTGTTGTTTCTATATACTGGAACCCTGGAATAGCCTGCCTCTCTGACGGCTGTGGAAGCCTCATTGAGGCTCATGTCCACGGGCAGGCAAAAGATGTCGGTTCTGGGGGTCATGACCCTGGAGGCCTGGCGATCCTTGAATCCAATTACCCTGTGAATCATCCTATGTTCCAAGCTTTCCAGTGCTCCCTCATGGCAGCCACGTTCCACAAGCCCAAGTAACTCTTGCTTTGTCAGATCTTCCTTTGCTGCTTCTGGTTTCCTCTTCAGCAAGAACCTGCTGAGGGCCTTGCCGCAGCCCTCCAGTGTTTCGCCACAGGGCCCCAAGATGCGATCTGCCAGCCACGAGAATCTTGAAAGAGTGTAAAAAAAAGCATAGGGAGTGCCAGAGAATCTTCTAGGATTAAAGAAACTCCTTCCCAACAAGGCCACAGAAGACAAGCCCACCAAAGCGTACAAGGCCCCATCCGTACCTTGCCAGGAAAGGCTTCTTTCCAGGGCCAGTACCATGCTAAGCAGGGATAACCTCTGAGCCATCCATAGTGAAAGAGAAAGCCTCCTTGGTCTCTTCAAGAGTTCCAGAACAAAGGGCACCAACTGACTGGGCCAAGTACTGCGAAGATGCTCTTCTGGTATTGAGAAAAGGGCCCTGCGTGCTTGAAAGGCGAAACAGTAGACAAAAAAAGAGAGCACCAGGAGAATCATAGCGGCTGTGGGCTTCAATGCCAGGGCTCTCCGATTGCTAAAACCCAGTTGTGAAAAGCGACCTCATGAGGCAGGAACTCACCCCAAAATGATGCCAACCGACTCATGGCCAGGTCACTGAAGACCCTTGTCTTATCCTGAAGTTACCAATCGCTTTCTTGGGAAAGGGAGCTGGGCTTCAGAGGACTCATCTCTCCCAACTCCCTGGCTCTTGGCATCCTTTTATTCAACACCTTGTCGGTTCAGGCGGGGGGGACAGCAGCCGGAGGAGCCGGGCGTGCTCCTGAACGTCTCTGGCCTGAAGGCCCACCCGCTGGTATCTCCTTGCGGACTTTGCGGCCGTCCACCAAAGCCAACTCAAGGATCTCGTCCATGTGCTTCGCGTAAACAAAATGCAATTTCTTCCGAATATGCTTGGGGATCTCCTCCAGGTCTTTCCTGTTTCTTTCGGGTATGATCACGGTTTGGATCTTGGCCCTCAGGGCGGCAAGGGCCTTCTCCTTGAGGCCACCCACAGGAAGGACCCTCCCCCTGAGAGTGATCTCACCGGTCATGGCCACATCCTTTCTCACAGGCATTCCTGTGAGAGCCGACACTATGGCTGTGGTCATGGTAACCCCTGCCGAGGGACCATCCTTGGGGATGGCTCCCGCAGGAACGTGAACATGAACATCGTTTTCAGCGTAGAAGTTTTCATCAATGCCCAGCCTTGAAGCCCTGGAGCGCGCATAGCTGAGCGCCGCATGGGCCGACTCCTTCATCACGTCGCCCAAATGCCCTGTTATGGTGAGATTCCCTTTGCCTTTCATGGTGGTGGCCTCCACGTAAAGTACTTCTCCTCCGTGGGGAGTCCAAGCCAGACCCGTTGCCACCCCCACCTCATTCTCCTCCTGTTCTTGCTCCGGTAGGTATTTGGGCACACCCAGAAATCTATGCAGATTGGCACGAGTCACATGGGTCAAACCGCGGTGGCCTTCGGCTTTCTTGCGAGCCACCTTACGGCAGATTGCCGCTATCTCACGCTCCAGGTTGCGCACCCCAGATTCCCTGGTGTAATGGGAAATCACCTGAAGCAGCGCTTCCTCGGATATGACCAAATCCTTGGAAGAAATCCCGTTTTCCTTCAGTTGGCGAGGGATGAGAAATTGCTCGGCAATGCGCAACTTCTCTTCATTGGAGTAACCGGGAATCTCTATTATCTCCATCCTGTCTTTGAGAGCGGGCAGAATGGGATCAATGAGGTTGGCTGTGGTTATGAACATGACCTTTGAGAGGTCAAAAGGCACATTCAGGTAATGATCGCTGAAGGCGAAGTTCTGTTCAGGATCCAACACCTCCAGCAATGCTGCCGAGGGATCTCCCCGAAAGTCTGTGCCCACCTTGTCTATTTCGTCCAGCATGAACACCGGGTTGTTGGATCCGGCCTGTTTGATTCCCTGAATGATCCTGCCAGGCAAGGCTCCGATGTAAGTTCGCCTGTGGCCCCTGATCTCTGCCTCATCCCTCATGCCGCCCAGGGACACCCTGGTGAATTTCCTGCCAAGAGCCCTGGCAATGGAACGGCCCAGGGAAGTCTTGCCCACCCCTGGTGGGCCCACAAAGCAAAGAATGGGCCCCTTCATGTGCCTCTTTATCTTTCTAACGCCCAGGTACTCCAGAATTCGATCCTTTACCTTCTCCAAATTGTAATGATCTTGATCCAGAACCTTTTTCACCTTGGCTATGTTTAGCCTATCCCTGGTGCTTAAACTCCAAGGAAGATCCACCATCCAATCCAGATAGGTTCTGAGTATGGAGGCTTCTGCTGCATCTGGATGCATCATCTCCAAGCGACTTAATTGCTTCAGGGCCTCCTTTTCCACATCTGGTGGCATTTTGGCCTTGGCGATCTTTTCCCTGAGTTCGTTTATCTCCTCTGTTCTTTCGTCGGTCTCCCCCAATTCATGTTTTATGGCTCTGAGCTGCTCTCTCAGAAAATAATCTCTTTGGGTCTTGGACATCTCCTCCTTGGCCTGGGATTGAATCTTGGCCTGCATGGTGGAGACCTCCAGCTCCCGATGAAGCAACTCGTTGACCCTGCGGAGCCTTTCTAGGGGATCAAAGATCTCCAGGATTTCTTGGGCTTCTTCTATGCGCAGTTTCATGTTGGAAGCCACAAGATCCGCCAGCCTTCCGGGATCTGTCACAGCGTCCAATATGGCCATAACATCAGGGGAGGCCATACCCTTCAGGTTGAGTATCTTCTCGCTGTTCTCCTTGACAGTGCGCATCAAGGCTTCCACCTCGACGCTCACCTCTCCAACCTCTGGATCAGCCACCTTCTCGATTCGGACCCTGTAACCAGCTCCAGCCCTTATGAACTCCCTGATCACCCCTTTGGCCAGCCCTTGCACCAAAATCTTGACTCGCCCATCCGGCAGCCTGAGGGTCTTCATGATCATGGCCACTGTGCCAACGCGATAGATGTCCTCAACCGAAGGATCCTCGTCACTGGCCCTCTTCTGGGTGGCCAGGAAAATCATTCTGCTCGAAGACATGGCTTCGTTGACAGCCTGCAAGGATCCTTCACGCCCCACAAACAAAGGCAAGATCATATAAGAGAAGACCACTATGTCCCTTACAGGCAGTAAGGGGAGAATTTCCGGGATCGCTACTTGCTCCTTTTGGAGCTGTTCCTGTGCCATGACGCCTCCGGCCAAGGCTTTGAAATCATATTCTCAAAGCCACTAATTCAGATCAATAAAGCAGGTCCCTTTGCTTTAACCTGCTTGATTATTCCACAATTCCTGAAAAGCTCTTCCTTACCGCCCAGGCATTATATTACCTGGATCCGCATCGTCTTTGACTCAAAAAATTACCCACTCAAAAGATCATTAGATCAACTTTCTGTTGCTCCTTGAATCCATAATAGGAACCGCATCTTTCAAAGTCAAGGAACCCTGGGCTTTGGCGCTCCTTGACAAGCCTCAGGGGGGTGGTTATGTTCTTACAAGCCTAAAGGCCCTAAAAAAAAGGCAACTTGCTATAACTAAAAGAAGTTTTGCCGATTCGGGGAACTGAAGCTGTGGACGAAAACAAAGTGCAGGAAGCTCCTGAGCAGGAGCAAGAGGAAAAAGAACAGCATAAATCAGCTGCTACATCTGTGGCGGCTAGGGACGGGCGTAAGAAGCACGAGAGGCTCAAGCAGGAGATGGAAGCACTGCGCAGGGATCTTCAAGAGGCAAAAAGCCAGATGGAGCAGCTCAAAGACAAGTGGATGAGGGCAGTAGCAGAGCTGGACAACTTCAAGAAACGCTCGGCTAGGGATCAGGAGGAGTTGCTGAGACATGCTCAGGAGAAGGTTTTTAGGGAATTCCTGCCCATATTGGATAACCTTCAGAGAGCCTTGCTGCACGCCAACAATACACAGAGCAAAGAAGGGCTCTTGGAAGGAATCCAGATGATAGAAAGGCAGTTCATCTCTGCCCTGGAGAGGCTGGGGGTGACCCCCATGGAGGTGCTGCATCAGGCCTTTGATCCTGCAAGACACGAGGCATTGATGCAGGTGGAATCCGAGGAGCACGAACCCAACACAGTGGTCCAGGAGTTGGAAAAGGGCTATCTGTGGAAGGAACGGCTCCTTAGACCAGCAAAAGTTGCTGTTTCCAAAAGAAAGCCGGTTTGATCCCTCTAAGCCCAGCGGTATGAGCAGGGGATCAACCCAAGGAGGATGTGATGAAAAGGGCAATCGGTATAGATCTTGGAACTACTAATTCCTGTGTTGCCATAATGGAGGGAGGGGAGCCCAAGGTCATTCCCAATTCCGAGGGGGGGCGAACCACGCCTTCTGTGGTGGCTTTCACAGAGAGCGGGGAACGCTTGGTGGGGCAAATTGCCAAGAGACAGGCCATAACCAACCCGGAGAACACACTCTATGCAGTGAAGCGTCTCATAGGCCGGAGATACTCTGATCCGGAAGTACAGAGAGACATAAAGATACTTCCGTACAAGATCGTCCAGGCTCCCAACGGAGACGCCCATATCCAGGTAAGGGGCAAGACTTACTCACCTCCTGAGATCTCGGCCATGGTGTTGCAGAAGATGAAGCAAACGGCCGAGGATTACCTGGGAGAGAAGGTCACCGAGGCCGTGATCACGGTGCCCGCCTATTTTAACGACAGCCAGCGCCAGGCCACCAAGGACGCTGGACGCATAGCAGGGCTCAACGTACTGCGCATAATAAACGAACCCACGGCAGCTTCCCTTGCTTACGGGATGGATAAGCACAAAGACCAGAAGATAGCGGTCTTTGACTTGGGTGGAGGAACCTACGACATCTCCATCTTGGACATCATGGATGTAGACGGTGAGAAATCCATAGAGGTGAAGGCCACCAATGGAGATACCCATTTGGGCGGAGAAGATTTCGACCAGAGGATAATAGATTACCTGGCCGATGAGTTCAAGAAGGATCAAGGCATAGACCTGCGCAAGGACCGCATGGCATTGCAAAGGCTCAAAGAGGCTGCAGAAAAGGCCAAGATGGAGCTTTCCTCATCCATGGAGACCGAGGTCAACTTGCCTTTTATCACAGCTGATGCCTCGGGTCCCAAGCACCTCAACATGAAACTGACTCGAGCCAAGGTGGAATCTCTTGTGGAAGACTTGATCCTGAAGCTGGAAGGACCCTGCCGTCAGGCTCTCAGAGATGCGGGACTGAAGCCCTCGGATGTAAATGAGGTCATCCTGGTGGGAGGCATGACCAGGATGCCCAGGGTTCAGCAGAAGGTGAAGGAGATCTTTGGGCGTGAGCCCAACAAGAGCGTCAACCCGGATGAGGTGGTGGCTGTGGGGGCAGCCATACAGGCAGGTGTGCTAAAAGGAGAGGTCAAAGATGTGCTCTTGCTGGATGTAACACCCTTGTCTTTGGGCATCGAGACCTTGGGTGGGGTCTTCACAAAGCTCATAGAGCGCAATACCACCATCCCAACACGCAAGAGCCAGATCTTCTCCACAGCAGCCGACAATCAAACCGAGGTCAGCATTCATGTTCTTCAAGGCGAACGAGAGATGGCCGCAGACAACAAGACCCTCGGGAGGTTTAACCTCACCGGCATTCCACCAGCCCCAAGGGGTATACCTCAGATAGAGGTCACCTTCGACATAGACGCCAACGGCATAGTCCATGTGTCTGCCAAGGATCTGGCAACAGGCCGTGAGCAATCTATCAAGATCACCGCTTCCTCGGGATTGAGCGAGGAGGAAATCCAGAGGATGATCAAGGAAAGCGAGATCCACGCAGAGGAGGATCGCCGCAAGAGGCAACTGGTGGAGGCCAGGAACAACGCCGACAACCTGATTTACCAGACAGAGAAGAATCTCAAGGAATATGCTGACAAGATAGAGGCATCAGATCGTCAAGCAATAGAGGGGGCCATCTCCAGACTGAGGCAGGTGATGGATGGAACAGATCTCGAGGCCATTCGTAGGGCCTCGGAGGAACTGCAGAGCGCCTCTCACAGGTTGGCCGAGGCCATGTATGCCAAGGCGTCCCAACAGGCCCAGGCAGCCGGGGGCTCACAGGCAGGGGCAGCCGGAGCAGAAGCTGGGCGCTCCCGCGGGGGAGAGGACGTGGTGGATGCTGACTTTGAGGAAGTGAAATGAGCCCCCTTTTGCCATGGAAGAAGACGAGGACCTCGGAGTCCTCGTTTTCTTTGCCCATTTCTTTGGACAGGCGGAGCAAGCAGAGGGCTTTTGGGGCAAAAATGGGTTTGTGGGCCTCTTTGGCCTTGGTTCAGTTTCTTGTTACGCCCTGGGCCTTCTGTTCGACCCCCTGCCCCCCATCTTTGGTCCAAGTCCTGGAGGATGATCGCTTTCTGCCTTCTGTTTTGTCCAGCGTGCAAAAGGCCAGTAAAGAAATCTGGGTGGCCACTTATCACTTCAAAGCAGGCATTCATCCAAGAAGCGCTCCAGACAGGTTGGCACAGGAACTCATAAAGGCTGCCAAGAGGGGGGTACAGGTTCAGGTGCTCTTGGAAAAACCCGAAGACCCCCTTTCTGAACAGGCAAGAGAACACCAGAAGACAGCCTCTTTACTCCAGCGAGGGGGTGTGAGGGTTTATTGGGACACCCCCCAAAGACGATCTCACATGAAGGTGGTGGTTGTGGATGGTCGATTTGCTTTTGTTGGAAGTCACAACCTTACACGAGGAGGTCTCAGGGACAATCACGAACTTTCGCTGAGCGTGGATTCTCCTTGTGTAGCCGAGAAAGTAATAGCTTATCTGAAACGCATAGCCAAAGAAGGAGGAAACCGGGTGCCATAGGCTCATTTGCCAAAACAGGCCCCTTGGTGCCCCAAAGCTTTTTCTATGCGCAATTCATAGCCCCAGGGTACATGGCCTGGCAAATGATCTGGGTTTGGATAGCCCCGGAGGAGCCATGCTGAGTCATGCTGGCTAAAGCCATTGCAGTGGGGCTTGTTCCGCAAGAAACCTTTTTTCTCCGACTCCGGGGAAATGCACCAGCAGCCGGCTGCCTCCACCTTCAACTGCTATCACGGTTCCCACTCCAAAAACCGCATGTCTTACCCAACGCCCCTTGAGAGGGGAACCTTGCTCTGCCAGAGGGGATCTCCCTTCTGTGGGCCATCCTGGTTCTGGCATCAGGGCTTCCAGGTTTTCCCTTGGCAGCTCCCATAGAAATCTGGAAACCGCCAAGCTTTGGAAAACGCCCCACACCCTCCTTTTCTTGGCACAGCAAAGATACAACTTTTTTCTGGCTCTAGTCATCCCCACATAGCAAAGCCTTCTTTCCTCCTCCAAGGCTTCAGGATCCTTTAGAGAAGATCTGTGAGGTAGGATTCCCTCCTCCAGACCCACCAGAAAGACTACCGGAAATTCAAGACCCTTGGCCGAATGCAGGGTCATCAGTGAAACCTTGTCTTCCCCAGGATCTTTGAGATCCAGGTCTGTGAACAGGGCTACCCTTTCTAGAAAACCCACCGGATCCCCGCCTTCTTCGGCCTCGTACTCGGCGGCAATATTCAACAATTCCTCCAGATTTTCTTCTCTTTGTCCTGAGGTGGGATCTGAACTCCTTTGCAGTTCATAAAGATACCCGGTCTCCTCTAAAATTCCCCGCAGTGCGCCTGCCACTCCTTGTTCTTGTAATTTCTCCTTGAGGTTCTCCATGAGGTTCAGGAATTCCCTCAAGTTAAGCCCTGCCTTCTTGGGAAGCTCATGGGCTGCAAGCTCCAGGGCTTTGCTCAATGGGATTTCTTCTCTTGCTGCCAAAGCCTCTGCAGCCTTCAGGGTCTTGGGGCCAATGCCCCTTTTGGGAACATTGAGTATTCTCTTCCAGCTTAGGTCATCATGTGGGTATACCAGGGCCCGCAGGTAGGCCAAAACATCCTTGATTTCCCTTCTTTCGTAGAAACCCACGGCTCCGTATATGGCAAAGAGAATCCGTGAGTCCAAGAACTCTTCTTCCAGGGCACGGGATTGGGCATGAGTCCTGTAGAACACGGCAAAGTCCGATGGCCTGAAGCCTTCTCTGAGGACCAGGTGCCTTATTTCAGCAGCTACGAATCTTGCCTCTTCCCTTTCATCCTCGGCCATGTATATGCACACCGGATCCCCTGGCTCGTTGGCTGTCCACAGTTCTTTGCCGCGGCGCATGAGATTTTGCCTTATGAGGCTTGAGGCCGCATCAATTATGTTGCTTGTAGATCGGTAATTCTGCTCCAGGCGAATCACCTTCACCTCGGGGAAATCCTCGTCAAATCTAAGGATGTTCTTGGGATCTGCACCCCTCCAGCTGTAGATGGACTGATCGTCATCCCCCACCGCACAGATCTGTCTGTGCTTCTCTGCCAAGGCCTTGACGATCCTGTATTGGATTTGGTTGGTGTCCTGGAACTCGTCCACCAGCACATGAGTCCACCTTCCGCGGTAAAAATCCAGAACCTGCGGATGTTCCAGAAAGAGGGTAAGCACCCAAAAGAGCAGATCGTCAAAATCCATGGCTGAGGCCTTTTTCAGCCTCTGCTGGTATTTCTCATAAAGACCTGCCACCTTTTCCTTAAAGTAATCCCCCTCCCAAGAAGCCCGATACTGTTGCGGGGACAAGAAGGCTTGTTTGGCATTGCTGATGTGCTGGAGAAGTAACCCCACTGGAAATCTTTCTGTGTCCAGGTTCATTTCCCTGCAACATTCCCTGGCCAGGCTCTGCTGGTCCCCTTGGTCCAAGATGGAGAACTCCCTGGGATAATTCACAAGGTGGGCATGCCCCCTCAAGATCCTGGCACACATAGAGTGGAAAGTGCTGACCCAGAGTTCTGGCTCACTTCTTCCCAGCAGAGTCCAGACTCTCTCTTTCATCTCCCTGGCTGCCTTGTTGGTGAAAGTCACAGCCAGGATGTTCCAGGGTTTGGCTTCACCGCATGCCAGTAGATGAGCGATGCGGTAAGTGACCACCCGAGTCTTGCCGCTGCCAGCCCCGGCCAGCACCAGAAGCGGTCCACCCCTGTACTGCACTGCCTCTCTTTGAGCTGCGTTGAGCTCTTTCAAGAGGACCGGCACAGACAGTTGGCCTGTCTTGTCCGGAGCAGGGGATGCTCCTTGAGGAAAATCCTTTTTCAGTCCCTGGGGGCTTCTGTGTTTAGAATTTCTTGGGGGTACGTCCATCTGGAATGCCTTGGTTTGACTTCTGAAGGGGCACTATCGGTCCGCACACTTAGCAAGATTGGCCGTGCCATGTACACCTATTTCATCATGACCTCTTCTTTCCAAAAAACCGGCCTAAGAGGGAGTTACCATCCCTGAGGTGATCTTCCCGGCCAACAACCCGGATTCTTTGTGGGTCTCACTCCACCGTCACACTCTTGGCCAAATTCCTGGGCTGGTCTACATCTGTGCCTTTTAGAACAGCCATGTGATAGGCCAAGAGCTGGAGAGGAATGGTCAGAAGCACAGGAGTAAGATACTCGTTGCTTTCAGGAACCTGAATCACATGATTCACTCTATGTTCCAACTCCTGGGTGGGCATGGAGCTCACCGCTATGACTATGCCCTTTCTGGCCTTCACCTCTTCTATGTTTCCCAGCATCTTCTCATAGGTCTTGTCCCGGCTGAGCAGCACCACCACGGGAAGGAACTCGTCTATCAAGGCTATGGGACCATGCTTCATCTCTCCCGCTGGATAACCTTCGGCATGTACATAGGAGATCTCTTTCAACTTCAAGGCCCCTTCCAGGGCCACCGGGTAATTGATCCCCCTTCCCAAGTATAGGAAATCAGTGGCGTTCATGAAGCGGCTGGCCACATCCTGGATCCTTTC
This sequence comes from bacterium, assembly GCA_037481695.1. Taxonomy (NCBI): domain Bacteria; species bacterium. The sequence goes on from JBBFLE010000001.1 coordinate 229,306, forward strand.
ATCGGATTCCAGGGCCTTCTCTGCAAGACCAGGCAACCGGATCAAATCCTCGGATAAGCTCCTTACCGCCCTTGCATCCAGACGGCCTTTGGCTACACCCAACTCCATGGCAAGAAGGTAAAGCACCACAAGCTGGGTGGTGAAGGCCTTGGTGGATGCCACCCCTATCTCAGGCCCGGCCTGAGTATAGGCCACGGCATCGCAAATCCTCACCAAAGAAGACCCCACCACATTACAAACAGCCAGGGTCTTGGCACCCTTGGCACCTGCAGCCTTCAGCGCTGCTATGGTGTCCGCCGTCTCTCCTGATTGGCTGATGGCAACAACGAGAGTGTTTTGATCCACTATGGGATCGCGGAAACGGAACTCCGAAGCCAATTCCACCTCAACCGGAATCCTGGCCAGGGACTCTATCATGAACCTCCCCACCAAGGCAGCATGGTAAGAGGTGCCACAGGCTACCATTACTACCCTCTCCACACAGCACAAGACCTCCTTGGGCAGGCACTGTCTCCCAAGATCCACCTCTCCCCGCTCTGGGAACACCCTGCCTCTGAAGCTGTCTACAATTGCTCGCGGCTGCTCGAAGATCTCCTTGAGCATGAAGTGGCGGTAGCCCCCCTTCTCCGCCATCACAGGACTCCAGCTTATCTGGTGGATGGTCTTTTTTACAGGCGTCCCGTCCAGACGCTCGACTCTTGCCGAGCCTCTCTCCAACACAGCCATCTCCCCATCCTCCAGGAATATCATTCTCCTGGTGTGATGCAGGATGGCTGGTATGTCAGAAGCCACAAAGTTTTCACCTTCTCCCAAACCTATGACCAGCGGACTCTCCTTGCGCGCTGCCACTAGGTGTTGCGGTTCTCTGCTCCAAAGAATGACCAACCCGTATGAGCCCTTTAATCTCAAGAGGGATTTTCTTACAGCCTCTTGGAAGCCCATTCCCGCTGAAAGGGCAGATCTTATCAGGTGACATATGACCTCGGTGTCCGTCTCTGACCTGAACACACAGCCCTGGGCAAGCAGCTCCTGTTTTAGGGACAGGTAGTTCTCTATGATCCCGTTGTGAACCACCACAACCCCGTCGGCCTCATGGGGGTGGGCGTTTTCCTCGGTGGGGCTGCCATGGGTGGCCCACCTGGTATGGCCAACACCCACGGTGCCGCTCAGGGGCTCTTCTATGCTGGCCTCCAGGACGCTCAATTTCCCCACAGCCCTTTGTATTCGGAGTTTCTCGCCGTCCAAAACCGCTATACCGCTTGAATCATAGCCCCTATATTCCAACCGCTTCAGCCCGTCCAGAATTATCTCTTGGGCCGATCTTGTTCCCACGTAGCCTATGATGCCGCACATCTCTACGGATTCCTCTTCTTTCTACGGATGGTTCTGCCTGGAAGGTTCACCTGCCTTGCCCTGGCCAAAGCCAGTGCCCCTGGTGGGACGTCTTCGGTTATGGTGGATCCGGCCCCCAACACGGCCCCCTTCCCCACCCTAACTGGGGCCACAAGCTGTGTGTCGCTTCCCACAAAGACCCGGTCTTCTATTATTGTCCTGTGCTTAGCCACTCCATCATAATTGCAGGTTATGGTGCCGGCTCCGATGTTCACCTCTTCCCCAATTTCTGCATCTCCAATATAGCTCAAGTGTGAGGCCTTGCTTCCCTTGCCCAGTTTTGAGTTCTTTATTTCCACAAAATTACCCACCCGGGCCTCAGGGCCGATCTCGGATCCTGGACGCAGATGGGCAAAAGGACCCACGACTGCCCCGGGGCTAATGTGGCTCTTGGTGATCACACAATGGGGCCTGATCACAACTCCATCGCCCAGAAATGAATCTTCTATGTGGGATCCGGTTCCTATCCGACAGCTTTCTCCCACGAAGGTCCGACCTTGGAGGACAACCTGTGGCTCCACAATGGTGTCCATCCCCAGTCTCACCTCAACACCCATGAACACACTCTCAGGATCCAGGAAGGTCACCCCTTGCTTCATCCAGAGACTACGAAGCCTATGCTGAAGCACCCTTTCTGCCTGAGCCAGATCAGCCCTGTCATTGACACCTAGGAGCTCCTCCTCTTCCCTTACCCTGTAACCCAACACCCCCCGGGGGGAGAGGAGCTGGACCACATCTGTTAGATAGTACTCGGCCTGCGCATTGTCGCACCGCAGTGACTCCAAGGCCTGGAACAAATCTTCAGATCTAGCGCAATAGGTTCCTGAATTGACCTCCCTTATGAGCCGCTCTTGGGTCGTGGCGTCCTTTTCTTCCACTATTTTCAGAATCTCTCCTTCTGCCCCCCTGACCACCCGGCCATAACCAGAGGGATCTCTCATCTCCCCCACCAGCACTGTCAGTGCTGCCCCTCTTTCCTTGTGAGAACTCACCAGCCCCTCCACAGTCTGGCCTTTCAAAAGAGGCATATCCCCACAGAGAATAAGCAGATCCCCCCTGTAGCCTCCAAGCACCTCCCTGGCGAAAAACAGTGCATGTCCTGTGCCCAACTGGGGCTCCTGAATTACAAATCTTAGATCCTCCCCTTCCAAGTGCTCCTTCACCATCTGGGCTTGGTGGCCCAAGACCACTACCACGGGCTTTGCCTGCACCTGGCGGGCAAGCTGGATGGGGTATGATATCAAGGGGAGGCCGGCGAGGGTGTGCAACACCTTGGGAAGCCTGGATTTCATTCTGGTGCCTTTGCCAGCCGCCAAGATTACAGCCGCCAAATCAGCCAATTTTCCCTCCCAGATCTGCACATTTTTTCTTCAAACACCAAAACTCCCTCATACAAGTTCTTTTGAGCATATAACGGCCCTCTGGAAGGGGTCAAGGCAACCTCTGGTATGTGTCATGTAAACGGATTTATGGATCTGGGCAAAGCAAGCATGAAGGCAAGACTTGCAAGGATTCCAAGGCCTTGGTATAAACCCATGCATGGAATGACACCACCTGGAAGGGGTTCCTCTCATGCCAGAACCGGCAGCTCCTCCTAAGAGGCTGGGAGAGAGGCTTGTGGAGCAGGGGCTTATCACCCCAGAGCAGCTTCGCATAGCCTTGGAACTACAGAAAAGGACTTCTCGTTTGCTAGGAGAAATCCTTCTGGACATGGGTTTTGTGGAAGAGGCCGCTGTGTCTTCTTTGTTTTCCCGGGACATGGGAGCAGCCTATATGGCTTCTCTGGAGGGGGTCTCCGTGGATCCAGAGGCCTTGCATATGGTGCCCAAAAACTGGGCTTCGGAACATAAGGTGTTGCCCCTTTCTCTGGAAGAACAGGAGATCACAGTAGCCATAGCCGATCCCTTTGATGTGGTGGCTGTGGACGAGTTGCGACGACTCACAGGCAAGAGGGTGCGCACCGTAGGGGCCGGCGAGACGGACATCCTGCGAGCCATAGAGTTCTGGTATGCAGGGGAGATGGAAACCGTCAGCGAGATTCTGCGCCAGGCCCTGGAGGCGGCGCGGGGAGGAGAGGGGGCTCTGGGACCCGAGGAGGCCCCTCTCATTCGTCTGGTGAACCATATGATCACCATGGCAGTGAAAGATTCAGCCACGGACATTCATATAGAGCCGGAACGCAATGCAGTTCTGGTGCGATTCAGGGTTGACGGCATCCTGAGGGTTTGGGAAATCCTCCCCAAGGAACTTGAAAGACCTATGGTCTCGCGGTTCAAGGTCATGGCTAACCTAGACATATCCGAGAGTCGGCTGCCTCAGGACGGAAGAGCCGAGTTCCGCTTCGGCAGCCGGGTACTGGACATGCGTGTCTCGGTGTATCCCACTTCACAAGGGGAGAATGTGGTAGCCAGACTTCTGGACAGAAGCAAGCTGGTCACACGCATAGACGAGCTGGGTTTTGAGGAGGATTTCAGGGAAATCTTCCGCAGGATGCTCAGGCGTCACCAAGGCATTATACTGGTCACAGGTCCCACAGGCTCAGGCAAGACTACCACCCTTTACGCATCCCTGCTGGAGATAACCTCTCCTCAGATCAATGTCATGACCATAGAAGACCCCATAGAGTACGACCTGCCTTTCATAAGACAGAGCCAGATCAACCCAAGGGCGCAGTTCACCTTTGCCAAGGGTCTGCGCTCCATTTTGAGGCAGGACCCTGATGTGATTTTGGTTGGAGAAATCAGGGACCAGGAGACCCTCGAGATATCCATGCAGGCGGCTCTTACCGGCCACCTTGTGCTGTCGACCCTGCACACCAACTCGGCCCTGGGAGCCATCCCCAGATTGCTCCACATGGGAGCCCCTCCCCACATCCTGGCATCATCTCTCATAGGCATAGTGTCCCAGCGTCTGCTTCGTCGAGTCTGTCCTGAATGTTCCTACCAGCAACATGCCTCTGCTCAGGAATTGGCTCTCTTGTCCCAGGAGGTTCCGGAACTACTTCCGCCAGAGACATCCATGCTGCAACTTCCCAAAGAAAAAGGCTGTTCCCATTGCCGGGGAGAAGGATACATAGGCCGTTTTGCCGTAGGGGAAATAGTGGAAATGGATCGCACCCTCCAACAGATGATCCATTCCAGAGCCACAGAGGAGAGCATGACGCAGTCATTGAAAGAGAGGGGATACAGGACCATTTTGCAAGATGCCCTCAAGAGGGTGTTGCAGGGACGCACCACCCTTGCAGAGGTCCATAGGGTGCTCTGAGATGCCTCTTTACAGATACCAAGCCTGGGACGAGAGGGGAAGGCTGCTCAAAGGGATCGTGGAAGCAGACAGCCAGCAGGATCTTTTCGGTCAACTGAGAGCTCAGGGACTGTTGTTAAAGAAGGCCTCAGGGGTCAAGAGAAGAGCCTGGAGAGAGAGCAGAATCCCCCTTGAGGTCCTGGCGGAATTCTCTCACCAAATGGCTTTTATCATGCGCTCAGGAGTCTCCATGGTAAACGGCATGGGAGATCTGAAACGCCAGCTGGGAGGGGAGGCTTTTTCCCAGGTCCTGGACGGACTCATCAGGGAGGTCACAGCCGGGTCCACCTTGAGCCAGGCCATGGCCAGGCAGCCCATGGCGTTTCCCTCATACTATGTGGCTGTCATCCACGCCGGGGAGACCGCGGGCAGCCTGGAAGAGTCTTTCCGGGACATGGCCCTTTATCTGGAATGGCTGGTGCAGCTAAGGCGCCAGGTAAAGCAGGCCCTCACCTACCCAGTTATAGTGATGCTGCTCATAAGCATTGCCATAGCAATCTTCGTCACGGTGGTGGTGCCCAGGCTGGTCAGCTTCATCAAGGAGCTAAACCGCCCCATGCCTGTTCCAACCCAGGTGCTGGTTTGGATCAATGAGTTAGTGGCTGAAAACTGGTACATTCTTCTTGGATTGGCCGGGATCAGTATCCTAGGAAGCATGGTGGCATGGCGATTCCCATCCGTTCGCTTTTTCTGGGACCGGCACAAGCTCCACCTGCCGGTACTGGGTCAGCTCATGCTGGAGATGGTACTGTTGCGTTTCGTCAAGTACTTGAGGGTGTTGTACAGGGCGGGCATTCAGATTCATCATTCTTTCAATATACTACAAGAGGTGGTGCCCAACCGGTATTACCGAAGCGTCATGTCCCACATAAGGGATAGAATCATGGAGGGAGAATCCCTGGCAGATGCCATGGAAAGCTCTGGTGCGTTTCCCCCGCAGATACAACGCAACATCCGGGTGGGAGAACAAACAGGTACCCTGGAAGAGGCCCTGGAACAACTGGGCATACATCTAGGGCGTATGATAGAGGTAAGAATCAAGCGCCTGGTCTCCCTAATAGAGCCAATGCTCCTCATGCTGGTGGGAGGAATCCTGATCCTGGTCATAGTGAGCGTGCTTTGGCCCATATATACCATCTTGGGGGAACTGGGCTGATCCAAGTGAAGTATCCTGGTGGGCCTGTAAGCCTCCAGAGCTTGCCCCTTAATGTAAACCATATATTGTGCCCCTTTTATTTTCTTCCACAACAGGTTGAAGATTTTTCTTTACAAGATTTCCAGGACTGGTATAATCCCACCGGGTTTGTTGTTGGTGTTTGCGCTTTCTCAGGAGCTTTTGCATAAACACGCGATTTCTAGGATTCAGGCTCCCCAGGCATTGGATTCTACAGGCTATCCCAGACGGGCTTTCTTGAAAAACCAATAAGGGGGGCCAAATGCACCTGTTTAGCTTTGGACGCCATGGTGTTGGCCCACATCACCCAGTTTTTGGCCAGGATGTGGGCTGGCACTGAGCCGGCTCTTGAGCAGGGAGACAGGGGTTTGCGCAGGGCTCTATCCAAAGGAGTAATAATATATCTCAGGCAGGATCGCCTTCTGGGAGTTTCCTGGCGAAGAGGGCGTTTCAGAAAGGTGATGGATTGCAGTGTGCAGGCCCCCTTCCTGCTCCAGAGGGCCAAAGCATCGGCCACCTTGCTCATCCACAGAGATTCCATGGAACATAAACTGGTATTGCTTCCCTCAGGCCCTCGCATTCCCTTTGCACAGGTGATGGCTCATGAGGCTGCCGGACTTCTTGGAATTGCCGCGGAGGATACTGCCTTTGGATGGCGTCTCCTAGGCAAGATGCAGGAAGATGGCATGCTGCGACAGACTCACCTCCTGGCTGCATGTAACAGGAAAGAAATACAAGGCCTGGCAGCCAGCATCCGTAGGGCGGGCCTTGAGGTAATAGACGTATTGAGCGCAGTTGATCTCTTGGTGGAGTACGGCGTCCGTTCCATGGGATCCAGGCCTGGCCTTCTGGTGGTATTCGACCAAGAGTTGGTCCACGTCATATTTTTCAGAGATGGGGTGTATGGATTCCACAGAGTTTTTCAGGCTGATCAGGAAAGTTTTCAGGAGGAGCTACTCCAGGAATTCCAGCGTTCGGCATATTATGCCAAGCAAAGGTACAAGGTCACTGTGGAACAGATTCGTGTAGCCCTGGCGCCTTCCTGGTTCGTTCAAGAAACAGCCTCCATGTTGGAATCCTCATTGCAGATCCCTTGTGTGCTTGTACCCCCGCCAGAGAGCCTGGCCCAGTGGCCTGAGCTGGGTTTGTTGAACCTGCTGGCCCAAGATGCATCTTTGATGAAGCCTCTTTTTTCTATGATTCCACCAGAGGTGAGGAGAAGAAGGCACCTGAGACGTTTGGCTGCCTTGAGCGTCTCTGTGGAGCTCCTCCTCACAGGGCTGATGGGGGTGGCCATAAGCATCCTTCATACGGCCAATGAGAACGACAAAGAGGTCTTACTAACTTATGCCAGGACTCTGCAGGTCATGCAAAACACCTTGGGCTCCCGCAGATCCGATCTGCAAGAGATGGAAAGACTTCGCGAGACGGTGCTGACTGCCAAGAAGATCTTAAGCAGCAGACCCCAGCTGCATCTGCGCCTGGAAGAGCTTTGCTACCTGGTACCCGAGGGGATTCGACTGGAATCCGTCAAGTGGGTGCAGCCCTTGGAGGATTCGCCAAGAGGGGCTGGAAGATCGGGTGTTGGACCGGGAGGCGGGAAGAAGGCGGTCTTGGAGATAGAAGGCACTGTCCAGGGCCGGGGGCCGCAAGTTCGATATGAGGATTTCATCCAATGGCTGGAGATGTTGAAAGAGGCTTTCCCCGAAAAGGATTTGGTGGTTCAAGGCGGGGAACTTCTCCAGAAGGGTAAGTTCAGCGTGGCGATTCCTTTGTCCTGGGAGGCACCTTGAAAAAGGAGCGTAAAGACCCTTTGGGAGGAATTCATCCCATGCTGTTTTCGGGCATCATGGCTCTGATCCTTCTGGGGACAGTAACCTATTATCTTTTTTTGAACCATCAAAACAGAACTCTGCTTAAAGAGATCAGGGCCCTGGAGGCCAGCCTGGAGAAAGCCCGGGGCAGTCTTCTTGCTCTGGAGGAGTGGGAACGTGTCCAAGACTCGAGTTTGTTCAGGAACATGGCCCAATGGGTGCCACTTTTCGCAGACACCTTGGAGGCAAGGCTCAGGCTAGAGGGCAGGCTTCTGGATGTTTTCAGGGAAGTCAAGGCAACAGAGATGTATGTGGAGTGGAAAAATCCCGTTGAAGAAAAGGGAATTGCTCAGGCCCGGCTCACAACCCGGGGGCTTTTCCCATCATTTGAGGCCCTTCTGAAGTGGCTCGGGGAACTGGAGGAGGGGGCACCCCCCATGCTTCCCACCTCCTTTGAGATACGCAAAGAGGGAACCCGTTTGAGGGTTTCGGCCAGTTTGATCGCTTACTTCAGGGTGGACCGTGGGACGCTTTGAAGAGACAGCAGAGAGATGGTTGTGGTTGGCCATGGGTATCATGATCCTAGGGGTAGCGACCCTGCTCATAGTCTGGTTCCCTTTTGGAAGAGAAACACAGGAGCCTCATTTGTCCCGACACAGACCCCAGCACAGGGCAGAGTTTGAGGATTTGTTCCAGGCTGCCACCCAAGAAAATCTCAATTCCTCCAAAGCTCGCTTGGAATCCCTTAAGGCCTCCAGACAAAGAAGGGATCCCTTCTTGAACCGGGCGGAGTCTGAATGGGTGAGGTTCGTGGAAGCGGTTTCTTTGAATCCCCCAAGGCCTGAGGGAGTTCTGGAGAGGGAAGGAGAACGTTATGTCATGATCAAGGGCAAACTCTTGGGGGTTGGGGATGCCATAGAGGGGTTCCTGGTGGAGGAGATCGGGGAGGACTACGTGGAGTTCCACAAGGAAGGAAGGCCTCTGCGTGTGAAGCTGTATCTAGGTCGAGGAAGGCCATGATTAGGGAGAAAAAGCACCTCTGGCCTTGGCTGGGAGTGCTCCTGCTGGCAGGATGTTCAACGGGCAACACCACTGGGCAGGTTCCAAGCAAATCAGAACCACCGCCAGTTCTCTCTGGCATGCCTCCTGCCCCGGCTCCTGTCAGACCCGAGCGAAGTGCTCCTGCTCCCCTTCTGCCCCTGAAAACGCCTACAGACAAGGCCGGGTTGGATGCCATGGTCTCCATTTCCCTGGTGGATGGCGGTCTGAAGGAGCTTATCCACGCCTTGGTCAAGCAAGCAGGAGTTAACGTGATCATAGACCCAGATGTGGAGGACGCCAAAGTCAGCTTGAATCTGCAAAGCATTCCCTTATGGCAGGCATTGGATGCAGTGCTGACCTCCCATGGGCTTTTCTTCTCTTCCCATCCAGGATATGTCCGCGTCTCCAAGATGATGACCCGGGTCTTTCATCTGGATTACGTGATGAGCATCCGCTCTGGATCCAGCACGACCCAGGTCTCCCTTTCCTCAGGAACCGCCTCAACGGCCTCAGGCACAGCAGCGGGCTCCTCCCCTGTCAGCACTGCATCATCACCCGCAGCAGGCTCCATGAGTCCGGGTCAGCTCTCCACCAGCGCTTCCATGGGAGACATCTCCATCCAAACCCAGGAGACTGTGGATTTCTGGAAGCAGCTGGAGGCTCGGCTGAAGGAGATCATGAGGGATCCCCGTTACCAGATGCTTCGGGCCGAGTTTCAGCACCAGGATCTGAGAAGGCAGATGGAATTGATTCCCTACGAGACCCAGTATGACAAGGAACTCTTGAAACACCAGCTGGAGATGTTCCAGTTGGAGCGAGAGGTGACAAGGAAGAAGCTGGAGACCGGTCTCTGGGAGGGGCAGCCCACATCCGGAGCACCGGGGGGTGCCCAGGCCAGAAGTTCCAGAGAGACCTCTTCCCGTGGTACAGAGGCCACTTCCACAGATACTGCCCAGGCTCCTTTGGTGGGCACGTATGCATTGGATCCGCAGACAGGCACCCTCATCGTGACCACCAGCCCGGCTGTCATGGAGAGGGTGGAGAGCTTTCTGGCCCAGGTGAAGGAAAATCTCCTAAGACAGGTGCACATAGATGTTCAGATCCTGGAAGTGTCTCTCAACAATGATCAACAACTGGGAGTGGATTGGAATGGTTTCCCGGGCCTTCTGCAATTTTTCCGAATGCCTAGGCTAAGGGAGGTGATCCGGGGACAGATGGAAAGCCAGGCCACCGGAGGCGGAGGCGGGGGGGGAGGAACCAGCACCAGCGGTACAGGCGTGGTTTCTCCTCTTCCTGTGTCCCCTTTTGCGGCCTCCCCCTTAAGTGCTTTCCAAATGGGTCTGCTTTTTGCCCCTACTGCTGATCTGGGAATTCAGTACACCCTTAACAATGTGATCTCTTTTCTGAAGACTCAAGGAGATGTGAAGGCAGTTTCCAGGCCTCAAATAACGACTCTCAACAATCAGCCTGCTGTCATCTCAGTGGGGGTGAATGACTTTTTCGTGACCTTTGAACAACTCACCACAGCTGCTGCTGCTGGAGGAATAGCAACCTCTCAGGTCACAAGCCGAGTGAACCCCCTCTTCATCGGGGTCACCCTACACATAACTCCCCAAATAAGCCCGCAAGGGGAGATACTTCTGAAGGTCGTCCCGGCGGTGAATCAAAGGGTTGGCGAAAAACTAGTGCCAACGGGCATTCCATCGGCCCCCACCCAGGCCATTCCCTTGCTGGAGACCCGCCAGACCAGCACCGTGGTGCGAATGCGTGACGGTCAAACCCTCTTGATCTCTGGACTGATACAGGAACGCGAACAGGAGATCTCCAAGTCAGTTCCATACTTGGCAGAAGTTCCCCTCATGGGATCTCTCTTCCGTCACACCAGCAAAGAGAAGCGCAGATCTGAGCTGATCTTGCTTCTGACTCCCAGACTCGTGGACATAGATCAGCCAGAGCTGGGAACAGGAATCTGGAGGCAAGAGAGGGGAAGTTGAATGTACAAGACATTCTTCAGCCTCCAAGAATTACCCTTTCAGCTTCTGCCGGATCCCAAGTTCTTTCTTTTCTCAGAAAAGGCTCGTTCAGCCTTCGACCAGCTGCTCTACGGGATCCAAACCGGGGTGGGCTTCATGATGTTGACAGGACAGGTGGGAGTGGGCAAGACCACCTTGCTGCGCACCCTGCTGCAGCACCTGGACCACGGCGTAGAGAGGGCCCTGGTGCTGAATCCCATGTTGGAAACCAGCCAGGAACTCATCAAGACCATCTTGTTGGATTGGGGGGTGCGCAGACGTTTTCAGAGGCCCTTGGACAAAGTTGACCTGCTGTGCATGCTCCAGGGGTTCTTGCTTCGCAGTCATAGGCTGGGCCGAAAGGTTCTCTTGATAATAGACGACGCCCAGACCTTGTCTGATGGGCTTCTTGAGGAGGTGCGGCTTTTGTCCAATCTGGAGACCAACGAGTGCAAACTCTTGCAGATCCTGCTTGTGGGTCAGCCAGAGCTGAAGGAACGCATAGACAGCCCCAGATTCAGCCAGCTCCACCAGCGTATCGCCATCAAGGCAACCCTTGCGCCCCTTGCCAGGAACGAGGTAGGGCCTTACCTTCACCACAGGCTCACGGTGGCAGGCTGTAAGGAGAATCTCTTTTCACCCAGAGCAGTCAAGGCCATAGCCAAGGCCAGCCGTGGTATCCCAAGGCTCATCAACTTGATCTCTGAGCGCTGCCTTCTGGCCGGTTACGTGAACTCCAGCCGACGCATCGGCAAGAAGGAAGTGAAGATGGCCCTCAAGGATCTGGAGATGAGGTGGACATGAGTCTCATAGAAAAGGCCCTTACCAAGAAGCAATCAACTGATTATCCCCAGGGCGTGGAAGCCCCGCCGCATGGGCCAGATCCTGCAAATCTCTTGGGGCAGCCCCGCAGGCTTCCCAGGATCGGCCTGATGGCACTGCTGGGGCTGCTGATGGGACTTGCAGTGGTGGGAGGCTGGGCCCTCATGGTATATCTGCCCCAAGACCCTTCCCCTGGAGAAAAAAGCTTTTCCAAAAAAGAGCTTCCAGCAAACTCGGGTAACCCTCTTGTGGCCACAGAGGACTCTTCTGGAAAGGCCTTTCACACAGGGCCCCAAGACAATGAATTACAGGAGCGGGTTTCCCATTCCAGCGCCTCTGCAATTTCAGAGAAGGCCCCTGGGGCTCTGCAACAGGTGCAGGCAGCTCCCCCAGGATCACAACCAGGGGCTGACAAAGAGACCCATCACCCCTCGGCCTCTAAGCCCCCGAAACTGGCAGGAAGCGATTCCTTGGCTCAAGGCTCGCAGGGAGCTTCTCTCAAGAGCGAATCCCCAAAACAGGCCCCAAAACCCAGGCCTGTCCATTCCTCTCACCCAAGAGAGGAGCAAACATCCAGGATAGACGAAAAACAACGTCTATTGCTTGGAAAGGCTTACATCAAGGCCCAGGCGGGGCATCTTCAGGAGGCCCTTGAGATTTACAATCAGGTGCTGGCTCGTTACCCAAATGAGCCAGAGGCCCTTGTGAACCGTGGTGTGCTTAGGATGCGCATGGGGGATCTTTCAGGAGCCAAGAGGGATCTTCTGCAAGCAAAAGTATTGCAGCCTCAAGATTCCACCCTCTTGAACGCCTTGGGTGTTCTTTGTTTGGAGACCGGAGAGCTGGATGAGGCGGCCCATTACTTCCGATCATCTACTGAGCCAGCAGCTCTCATCAATCTGGCCCTTCTTTACTGGAGGAAGCAAAATCAAGACAGGGCCCTGGAACTTCTGACAGAGGCCCAGGCACGAATCCCACAGGAGCCTTGGCTGGCCTATTACCGCGCACTACTGCTCAGGGAAATGGGAAGAAGCAAGGAGGCCCAGGAGGAGTTGGAGAGGGCCCGTGGGCTGGCCCGCAAGAAAGGAGACATGGAACTCATGCAAAAGCTGGAGGCCACCAGAGGTGCGCCTTGAGGCTTTACCATGATCTCTTTGGGGCTGGCAGGGCTGGGCTTTTCAGCCCTTGTTCTGATCCTGATTGTTCTGGCCCGAGGTCTGCGGGCTGACAGGGCACTCTTCTCGGTGTATGTGGCTTTGATAGCAGCTGCCGGGCTTGCTGGGCTTATCTGGCCTGCCCATAGAGGTTTTCATTGGCGTTTGGATCTGGTCATGGCAGCCCTTCCGGTCTTGGGTGGGTTCTTGTGCCGGGACCAAAGGGGTTGGGTTCAAAGCCCCCTGCTCAAGAAAATGTCATTTTCCCTGCCTTTGGTGTTGGCTGCCACCTCAATACTTTTCATCGGGGCTTTTGGACCAGAGTTCATGGAGGGGGACTTCTTCATACCCCAGAGCTCCTGGGCTCCTTTGTTGCTGTTGGGATTCGTGGCCAGCATGACCTCTCTCACCATGTGCTGGGAAAGTTGGGCCCGCACCACCGGGGCTGTGGGTTGGGACAGGTTCTTCAGACTGGGTATGGTGCTTTGGTGGCTTGTGGTGTTGTTCTTTTTGTCACGCCTGGTCTTCAGCGGAGACAAGGCCCCCACCAAGCTCTTGGACATCTTCTTGATTTTTCATCTACTGTGGATCCTGACGGCCTATTCTCTCATCCTCAAGAGGGGATTCCTGGAGGTCCGTGCCAGACCCTCTGCTCAACTTGTGGGCAAGGCCACGCAATCCCTAGCCGTGCTGGGCATCATGGGAGTTTTCTTGTGGGCAGAGGCCTTGGTTGCAGCATGGGGGGTTTCCAGACCGGTTGTGGAGCTTGCAGCCATAGGTTTCCTGGTGGCCATTCTGGCCCTGCCCCTTGTTCCTCTGGGGCCCACCGCAGCTCTCAGAAGATATCTCAAAGAGCACCTTTATCTGCCAGAAAGGGATTTTGCCCAGGAAGTGTCCCTATATCTCAGGGTCATAAGCGGAAAAGAGCAGCTGGAAGGGGTGCTGGAACACCTGAGGGATTGCCTGGAGGCCAGGGGGTTATGCTTGTACAAGCTGGATCGCAAGGGTGATCTCTCTGTTCAGTCCAGGGTCGGGACAGGGTCTGGGGATTCCACATGCCAGCAAGGCTTGGAAACCTGGACTTTGGACCTGCGGGTGGAAGGGGATCTGGTAGGCAAGCTCTTACTGCTAGGACCGCCCGGTAAGCTCTCCTGGGAGCAGGAGAGCTTACTGGGCTTTTGGTCGGCCACCCTCGGGGTGCTGCTCAGGGAGTTGGAATGGAAAGAAAAGGAAGAGGAGAATCGCAAACTTGCCCTGTATTCTCAGGCCACCTCCTTTCTACTGCATGATGCCAAGAACCTGGCTCAGCTTCTGGAGCTCATACTGCGAAACTACAGTCGCCTTCATAACTCTGAGAAAGGGGAATTCCTGGAAAAGGCTCTCCCGGGATTGGAGCAGGCCAGTTTCAGGGCCAGGAGGATCTTGGAGAGGTTGGAGACCTTCCATCCTTCAGAGACCTTAATCAGGGAACAGGTAGACCTAAACCTTGTGTTGAGGGATTGGATCCGCCAAGCCCGAATGGTTTCATCAGAACTCTCCTTGGGTTTCCAAAGCCAGGCTTCGGAGGCGAAATGGGTTGGGGATCCTCAAATGCTCTGCAAGGCTCTGGACAACTTGTTGACCAACGCTTTGCAGGCCACCGGGGGCAAGGGACCTGTGGAGGTTCACCTTCGTAGAGAGAAAGGCGGTTATCTCATAGAGGTTGCGGACCAGGGTCCTGGAGTTCCAGTAGAAGAACAGACCCGACTTTTTGAACCTCTTTTCACAACAAAACCAGGCGGTACTGGTCTGGGCCTTTACCAGAGCAGGGTCCTTGTGAGCCGCCTGGGGGGGCAGATAGGTTTTCGGCCCAATAATCCGCGAGGGAGCATATTCTATGTCAGGCTGGATTCGGGTGCTGGTAGTAGAGGATGACAGATCCCTGGCAATTCAGCTTCAATGGCTCCTGCGTCAGGATCAGGAGGTCTTCCTGGCATGTACTACTCAAGAAGCCTCAGACATACTGGAAAAAGAAAGACCCCATGTCATGCTCCTGGATCTGGGACTACCCCCCCACCCAGAGGATCCATCCACGGGGCTTGCTTTCTTGCAAGAAACCCTGGGAAGGGATCCCTTGTTGAAAGTCATAGTGATGACAGCCCACGGTGACCAGGCCACTGCCAGAGAGGCATTGTCCAGGGGTGCGTATGATTTCCTGGTAAAGCCCGTCAGAGAAGAACTCCTGGTTACCCTCATCAAACGGGCCTTTTTTCGCAGGGAGTTGGAAGAGCACTTTGTGGAGACACGCAACGAAGACTTGCCTTTGCCCATGGTTGTAAGTTCAGAGGCCATGAAGGAGGTGATCCATCAGGTCAAGGCAGTAGCACCTCTGCCCGTGAGCTGCCTTATCTATGGAGAAACCGGAACCGGCAAAGAGCTTTTGGCCAGGCTTCTTCATCACTGGAGCGGGAGGAGTAAGAATCCACTGGTGGTGGTGGACTGCACATCCATACCAGTGTCCATCGCTGAATCAGAGCTCTTCGGGGCAGAGAAAGGAGCCTACACAGGGGCATCAGCCCGCAGGGAAGGAAGAATAGCCCAGGCTCAAAGGGGCACCATCTTGTTGGACGAAGTAGGTGAACTCTCCCTGGAGCTTCAGTCAAAACTCCTTCGCTTCCTGGAGACTCATGAGTTCACCCCTGTGGGGGGGAAAACCACAAAGGCAGATGTGAGGGTTTTGGCAGCCACCAACAGGGACCTGAGAGAGGAAGTCAAAAGAGGCAGATTCCGGCTGGATCTGTTTCACCGGCTCTGCCAGGTGGAGATTCGGGTGCCTCCCTTGAGGGAAAGGCCCCAGGAGATCCCGGCTCTGGCACGCCACATCATGGCAACCCTGGGTCATGAATTCAGGGTAAAGCTCCCGGAGATCACCCCCGAAGCCATCCAGGCCTTGCTCAACTATACCTTCCCGGGTAATGTGCGAGAACTCAGGAATATGCTCTCCAGGGCCTTGGTACTAAGCCGAGGAAGGCCCATCACCCCTTCAGATCTGGGCCTCAGTGACCCCTTTGAGGCACCCATGGAAACAAAGAATGCCTCACGTTTTCCGGTGGCGCCGGGATATGATCTTCCACGCGCGCGATCATTTCTGGAAGAGACCTGGCTGCGCAGCGCCTTGCAACGCCACCAGGGCAAGGTGGCCGCTGCAGCCCAGGACTTGGGGGTGCCCCGCACCAGCCTTTATGATCTCATGCGAAGACATGGCATGAAAGTAGAAGAGACAAGCTAGATCCACGTCGCGGCATCGACGGGGAGATGTCGGCAATCCGACATCCTGAAACCTGATTTGCCCGGTTTTGACTGGCTTCATCACTCAAATCCTCGCCATTTATCTCTTGAAACAGCAGTAGGAACCCCTTTTTTGAATAAGGATTTGTGGCACAAGTCTTGCTTGGGCTAAGATCAGAACAAATTGAAGGATATGAGCAAAGAAGGAGCAAAGGAGGACAGGAAATGCGATTGAGTAGAGACGAGAAGGGCTTTACGCTTGTTGAGATCGCAATAGTGTTGGTGATCATTGGGCTTCTGCTTGGGGCCATCCTGAAAGGACAGGAAATGATCAAGTCTGCCAAGATCAAACGGGTTGTTAAGCAGACCGACGAGCTCAGGGCAGCCTCCTACACTTATCAGGATCTATACAAGTATCTTCCCGGAGATGATCCTGGTGCCACGGCTCGATGGAGTGGAGCTGCTGGGAACGGAAACGCCAATGGACTGGTTGCCGGAGGGGAAACTTTCCTGCTTTTCAACCATCTTCAGTTGGCAGGCCTCATATCCGGTTCTTACAACGGCACCAGCGATTATCCAACCCACGCCTTCGGGGGGAACATCTGGCTTGTCTGGATGGCGGCTCAGGGCAAGACCAGCCACTGGTTCAACCTGGAGAATATCCCAGGGGAAATAGCTCAGATAATAGACACAACCTATGATGACGGGATCTTTAACAATGGAGCCATCAGAGCCAGTGCGGCCTACACCACTGCAACTGTGACTCTTTATGTGGAGTTCTAAGAAAGATGGTTTGCAACCAGGCATTTTCATGAGGGTGTCTTGATGCAACAGGAAAAAAGCTCTTCACAAGAAAGCATTGAGACACCCTCTTTTCCAAGAATGCCCCCCAGGACCGAGGCCTTGAAACATTCCAGGCAGGGGCTGCAGCCAGATCCAGGAAGGACTCATCCAAGGCTTTGCTACAGATGCGGGGAAGGCCGGCTGGCCGACCGTGCCTTGCCTTTGGGTATGAAGTAAAAAGTTGTGCTATCCATAGTTTTTCACAGGAGAGATCCATGCGGTCCCAGCACGGTTTCACCTTGATCGAGATAGCCATAGTGATGGTCATCATCGGGATACTCATGGGGGCTATCCTTCGCGGCCAGGAGATGATAAAGAACGCCAAGGAGAAGAACTTTTACACCAAGACAAGGTTTGTAGCCTCGGCTCAGTTCACCTATCTGGACCGTGTGGGAAGATATGCTGGAGATACCACATCTCCACCGGATGGGATAATAGACAACAACACCACAGCATGGACCGAATTGCAGAACCAGCAGATACTGCAGAGTTCCGACCAGCAGCATGTCTTTAACGGCACCTTCACTTTCGGTGGGGGAGTGGCTCCTCACGCCAACTACAACTATCTGTTGGCCACCAGGGTGCCCATGTGGGTTGCCCAGTCCTTTGACACCAAGGTAGACGACGGGGTGGGCAACACAGGAAATGTGCGCTGGCAGACCACCGGTGGAGTTGCGTATTCGGGAGATCCCAACAATGCCAGCAACCTTTACTGGTGGTTCGATAGATGAGAGGGCATAAGGGATTTTCCCTGCTGGAGCTGGCCATTGTTCTGGTGGTGATAGGCTTCCTCTTGGGGGCCATCCTTCAAGGCCAAAGCATGATTTACAACGCCAGGCTCCAAAAAATAGCGGCAGACATGAGGCAATATGCCCAGGCCTTGGTGCTCTACTACGACCGCTACGGAATGTATCCAGGAGACGAAAATGATCCTGCCTTCCCCCCAGGGGACTCTTTCGAGGGCGATCACAACGGCCTTGTGGACACGGCCCAGGAATCCTCCAATGCATGGCAGGACATGGCAAGTACCCTGGGTGTTGTGCAAAGGGGCTCTCCGGTGCGGGGAGGTGCTTACCAATTCGGGGCAATGGATTTCGGATCAGGCACCAGAAACTATGTTTCGGTCAGCAACCTTCCCAACCGCATGGCAGAGGCAATAGATGCCAGGCATGACGACGGGCTATGGAACGCTGGTAACATCCGATGCAGCTCCTCCTATGACGGCAGTGACAACCTGGTGACACTTTACTGGGGGATATGAGAAAAGAAATAGCTTGGGTTGGCAGGTTTTAAGACCTGACCCTTCCTCGTAAGATAGTTGACTAGCCCCTGGGGCGTTGGGTAGGCAAAAAAAACGGGAGGCTCTGGTGCTAATAACCTCTGGGCCACACACCCCTCAGCGCAAAAAAGAAGACCACCAAGTGGGTCTGACCCTCTTGGAGATGGCCATTGTGCTTGTGGTGTTGGGGCTCATCATGGGAATGACCCTCCCTTTGCTTTCAGAGATCTCCAAACATCGCCATTTCCGTGTTACCAACAGGGACCTTGAGGAAATACGCGATGGGCTGGCCGGCTATGCGGGAATCCATGGCAGGCTTCCATGGGCGGATATAAACGGGGACGGGAGGGAAGATTCAGGGCAGGCCACAGGCACGCTGCCATTTCTAGAGCTGGGGGTAAAGCCTGTGGACAGCTGGAGAAACCAGTTTCTATATGATGTGAATGAGAACCTGGCCAGCACCAACTCGGTTTCAGCTCTATGCTCTGTCCTCTCCTCCTTGGGTTCTGGAAGCCTTCCACAGTTGAGCTTCTCCTCGGGTGGGCCATCCTCGGTTCAGGCTTTGGTGGTCATATCCAAAGGAGAGAACTCCAGGTTGGATGGAGGCAACTTTGACGCAGACAGAATCTACGAAGCCCACACTCCCACCCAAGACTTTGACGATCTGGTCCTAGGAATCAACCCCAACACCCTTTACGCCAGACTCTCCTGTTCTGCCTCAGCTACCAGCGGCCCGAGTGCCTCTTATAGCATTGTAAACAGAAGACCCATAGATGTGTACGTGCAGGGAGGTAGATACCCTCCTTGCACCCAAGTGTCCGGAAGAAGGGGGGGGAAGCTTCCTGGTGGGCTCTGGGCAAATCCTATCCGTATTTGCAAATCTCAATACTTGCCAGAACAACACAAACCCATCCACAGTGAGCTATTCTCAATGCGTATCGGCAGACAACGATACGGATTGTCTGTTACGTTGGACAAACACCGGTCTTGCAGACGAATGATTTGTCTTCAATAAGTACATGGAAATCATCCTCAAGCGTCTTGGCAACCTGAGTTCTTTCCAACGCACCTGGTCATTAACAATGGTGCCCAACACAGGCCAAATGTCAGATGGGACTCGGGTGCTGGGAAAGCCTTTTGATTTACTTCAGGCTATGATTCATGAGGAGTTCTTTTGGCATGGAGTAAAAGCTGCCTAGACTCCCTAGCAGGTACATTTGGATGGAGGAGCGAGGGCCTGGGAATGCCTCGAGACTGGAGAAGGAAGCTTGTGGAAAATGGCCTGGAGGTGGGATCCTGGGTTAGGTTTTCCCGTACCTTTACCTGGCAGGATGTGGAGGCCTTCGGTAGGATCACGCGCGACTACAATCCCGTGCACTATGAACCCAGGTTCGCCCAGGAGAAAGGCTTCAGGGGGCTCATATGCCATGGTCTTCTGGTGGGGAGCATGATCTGCGAGCCGGGAGGTCAATGGGCATGGCTGGCCTCGGGGATGAGTTTTCGCTTCCTGAGGCCAGTGTATGTGGGGGACACGGTGACCTGTTACATGGAGATTCTGGAGGTGGATCGCAAGGGGAGAGCCAAGGCTCGGGCTAGCTTCACCAACCAGCACGGGGAGCTGGTCATGGAGGCAGAACTGAGAGGTTTTCTTCCCTCCCAAGCTGAGCGAGCTCTGTTGGAAAGGATGCTGGAAGAAGGTGACCCCACCAATCCTCTTTCCATGGAAGAGTGAAGGGATGTTAATGGATTCGGCTTTAGTTCCTGCTTGGTCCACATCATTGACCATGAGCCAAGATGCGGGCTAAAATATTGATATTATATCATAAACTGGGCCTGCTAAAATACACTTTGTTTTTTACCCACGGGTTCTCTTTTGGTTCTCACTTGAGAACAGCTCACTGCATTGGGGGGCTTGGAGATCAAGCCCCCAATGCCACAGGCCTTGGCCAATAATCTGGGTTAGTTGAATACTTTCCTGCCCCTTTGATACCATAGGCGCAAGGACGAGAGAGAATATACGGTTCAGGAAGATCATCTTCCAAAGAGCAGAAAGGAGGCTCTGATGTCCATAGTGATCATATCCAGGGGCTCTTACAGCCACGGCAAGGAGGTAGCGGAGAAGGTGGCCCAGAAGCTGGGATATCGCTGTATAGCTAGGGAAGTCCTCTTGGAAGCCTCCGAGCATTACAACGTGCCCGAAGCCAAACTCCAGGAGGCCATACAGAACGCTCCTTCCATCTTGGACCGTTTTGTGTATGGAAAAGAAAAATATATAGCCTACATCCAGGCAGCACTCCTTAGACATTTCAAAGAGGACAATGTCGTGTACCACGGAATGGCCGGCCATTTCTTCGTACGGGGGATTGCCCATGTGCTCAAGGTGCGCATCATAGCCGATCTGGAGGAAAGAGTTCGTATAGTGATGGACAGGGAGAAGATTCCCCGGGAAAAAGCTCTCAAATATATCGAGCAACTGGACGAAGAACGCAGGAATTGGAGCCGACGCCTCTATGGCATAGACACGCGGGATCCCAGCCTGTACGATCTTGTGCTGCATATACGTAAACTCTCGGTGGAGGATGCGGCGGAAATCATTTGCCACACCTTGAAGATGGAGCATTTCAAGACCACCCCTGAGTCACAGCGGGCCATGGAGGACTTGGCTCTGGCCGCTGAGGTAAGGGCGATCCTCACACCCCTGAGGCCAGATGTGGAGGTTTCCTCAACAGATGGGGTCGTCCTGATACAGGTGCGGGCCAATGAAGCTCAGGAAGCCGTGATCGTCCAGGAGATGGCCGAGGCGCTGCGCGCGGTCCCAGGAATTAAGGAACTCAAGGTAAAGGTAATGCCCATAACACTGTTCGAGATGTGAACTCAATGCAAGGAGGTTGCACACGCTCTGAAACAAGTTCCAGGGGCATGATGGGACATCTGGGAAAAGCGGCCCTTTGGGGCATGGTGTTGCTCTTGTTGCTCATAGGAGGGAGTATAGCAGCCTACTGGTGGTTTTTCCTCAAGGAAAGAGTAAGCACGGACAATGCCTATGTTATGGCCGATATTGCGCGGGTTAGCGCCAGAGTGCCAGGCAGGGTCCAAAGAGTGATGGTGGAAAACGACCAGCCTGTTCACCAGGGTCAGCCCTTAGTGGAGCTAGATCCCACAGACTACCGCGTTGCCCTGGAAAAGGCAGAGGCAATCCTGGCCAAGACCGAAGCTGACATCTCTGCAGCCGAGGCTCTTTTGAATCTCACGGACAGGCAAACAGCAGCCCAGGTGGATGCAGCCCGAACAGTTCCTTGGGAGACCAGAGACAGGAGGTCAGAGCTGCTTCATAGGCTGCAGGAACTGGAGAAGAAAAAAGAGGCTGCCTTGGCCGATTTTCAGGAGGCCCAACGTGAGAAAAAGAGGTTTGAAAGCCTCTATGAAGCCCAGGTGATTCCCAAACGCCAGAGGGACCAAGTTCTGACAGCATTTGAGAAGGCCCGTGCTCAGTTGGAGGCAGTGGATGCAGAGATGGCGGCATTGCGGTCCTCTGTACAGGCACTGGAGAAGACCTGGAGTAGGGCTAGGGCACAATTGGAGGCAGCCCAGAGCGACCGCTTCCAGCTGCAGGTTCAGGAGCACCGCCTGGCATCTCTAAAAGCCCAGAGAAAAGAAGCCAAGGCGGTTGTGGAGGCCTCAAGGCTGAATCTATCTTACTGTTTGGTGACAGCTCCCATTTCAGGCTATGTGGCCCAGAAAAACGTCACTGTGGGAGAGCAGATTCAGGCCGGCCAGCCCCTGATGGCCATCGTGCCTCTTGGAGAGGTCTATGTGGAAGCCAACTTCAAGGAAACCCAGCTCAGGGATGTCAGATTGGGCCAGCCCGCGGAAATAAGGGCTGACATGTACCCCGGATATCTGTTTCGAGGCAGAGTAGTGGGGATCCGTTCAGGCACAGGAGCTGCCTTCTCGCTTCTACCCCCTGAGAACGCCACTGGCAATTGGATCAAAGTTGTGCAAAGGATTCCGGTAAAGATCATGCTGGATTCTCCCCCACCGTTGGATAGACCGCTGCGGGTGGGCACTTCTCTGAAGGTAACCATCCAAACCCATGACAAGAGCGGGGGGCTCTTGGTGGGATCCTTTCAAGGCTCATGAACACATCGGAGCCGTCCAACCAGATGGCTTCCACTCCAAGAGCTGGGGGACCCTCCAATAAATGGCTGGTGGCCTCAACTGTGATGCTACCTGTTTTCATAGAGGTCATGGACGCCAGCGTGGTGAATGTGTCCCTGCCCCATATTCAGGGAAGCCTCAATGCTGGCTTGGATGAGGTGACATGGGTTCTCACTTCATATCTGGTCTCCAACGCCATAGTTATCCCCACCACCGGGTGGCTGGCAAGCATATTCGGTAGAAAACGATATCTGATATTTTCTCTGGTCATGTTCAGCTTCGCCTCGCTCATGTGTGGGGCCGCCCCCAGCCTTGAAGTCCTCATATTTGCCCGTGTGATTCAAGGACTGGCCGGAGGCGCCTTGCAACCTCTTTCCCAGGCAATCCTACTGGAAACATTCCCAGCCGCAGAACATGGCATGGCCATGGCCGTCTTCGGAATGGGGGTGGTCATGGCGCCCATAGCTGGTCCTGTGGTAGGGGGCTGGATCACGGACCATTGGAGCTGGAGAGAGATCTTCTACATCAACCTTCCCGTGGGGGCAGTGGCTGTGGCAATGGCTTTGCTGGTCATCCACGACCCACCTTATTTGAAACGTTCAAAGCTACACGTGGACAAATGGGGATTGCTGCTGCTTTGTGTGGGACTGGGCTGTCTTCAAATAGTGCTGGACAAAGGGGAAAGGGAAGATTGGTTCGAGTCTTCCTGGATTGTGGGGATGAGCATTGTGGCAGCTTTGGCCTTGATGCTGTTCGTGATAGTGGAGCTTAAGGCCCAGCATCCTGTGGTGAATCTGAAGGTATTCACGGACAGAAGTTTCAGCGTGGGCAACCTCATCATGTTCCTGGGTTTCTTTTCCTTGTTCGGAACTTTGGTTCTTCTGCCTCTGTACCTCCAAAAACTCATGGGTTATACAGCACTTTGGGCCGGGCTTGTCTTGGGTCCAGGTGGAATTGCCAGTTTCATGGTGATGCCTGTGATAGGGACCCTGATGCGGCGGGGGGCCCCGCCGAGACTCTTTCTGGGACTGGGTCTGTGCATATGCGCCCTGGCCATCAGACTCATGTCGGAGTTCAACCTGCAGGCAGGGTTTTGGGAACTCTCGTGGCCTAGGGTCTTGTTGGGTCTGGGAATGGGGATGTTCTTTGTGCCTTTGACCACGGCCACTTTTGCCCACATACCTAAACCCCAAATGGGAAACGCCACTGGGATCTTCAATCTGCTTAGAAACCTGGGAGGCAGTTTCGGGGTGGCTTTTGCCACAACCATCTTGACCCAGAGGGCCCAGGTGCATCAGAGCTTCCTTGTGGAACATGTGACCCCATTCGATCCGGAGTTCCAGACCAGATCAGCCCAAGTGGTTGAGTGGCTTAGGCTGCATCGTCCGGAATTGTCGGATCCTGTTGGTGTACTTGCCCTCATATATCAGGAAGTCTTGCGCCAGGCCAACATGCTGGCCTTCAATGATGCCTTTTGGATGCTGTCCTGGGTGGCATGGGGGCTTGTACCCTTTGTCCTAGTCTTTAGGGCTCTCAAGAAACAGGAACCCGAGCATGGACCTTGAGCCATCATGGGATAAGGGCGCCTTAGGAAAAAAGATCATAAGAAAAAAGCTCATTTCCTGGACTCGTTTGATCTTTAAGGCCGGCTCCTTGGCATGGGCTATTGCCGTTGTTTGGAATTTGACTCGCCCTGAGGTCTTCCTGGAGCAGACCTTGGTCATAATGATCCTTGGTGGAGGATTTCTTTTCTTTATGGGGAAGTGTCTTCACAGATGGGAGAAGGCAGCCCGCAGAGAATGCCGCAGAATAGCCAAAGATATGATGATCGCCTGCCAGGCCCAGGAGTCTTTCTTTAATGCCAGCTCTGTGGTGTCTTGCATTGTGGAGCAGGATCTCAAGTATCTCAAAAACTCAAGATTTCGCAAGAGATTGGAGGATTTTCTGGAGAGATTTGTAATTATCTTGGCTCAAAGGGGCAAGGATAGGACCACATGGCTTAAGGCCATCTCTGCTTCCCTCTGGAGCCTGGAGCTGGCCAGAGGGCATTGGGGACCCAAGCAATTGAAGGAAGAGGGCCTGGAAGAAAAATCAAAGGGCCTTTTCTTTGGCTTCAGGGACGAGGAGATCCTGGAGCTGCTTCTGGCCTCCATCTTGGCGGTTTCTGCTCTTTTCCGTCTTCACCTCTTGATTTGGGGCATGCCTGCTGGGGGCCTGCACCGCCAAAACATCTCGAGACTTCGTACAAGCTGGCTGCCTTTTTGCGCCATGGAGCCCACAGAGGTCATGTTCCCGCCTTCTTTGCCCCAGCAGTTGAAAAAAGACCTGCTAACAAACCCATCCCTCTGGGAAGGCAAAGAAATCAGTGCCTTATGGCTCACCTGGTTGGGCCATGGTTCGGGCTTGGACAAGCTACTTTGCCAGATCTCCTCAAGGTGAGGGTACAACTGTGAATTCTTTAGCGGCTTCTCCTATGGAGTTGTTAAGCTCCAGCACATAGGCCCCTTCTGGGACACGGGGAATTTTGCACTGTACCAGGCTGCTTCCTGTGACGGGATCCATGAAATGCGATAGGATCTTGCATCTTTTCTGCCTCCCTCCTGACACAGGAGTCAGCCGGACTATGGGCTTCCTTTTTCCAAAAAACGCTCCCCTTATCTCCACCGTAGAAGCAGCAGTGCCCTGCTCGGGCATGAGTGATTCTATTTCAGGCTCTTTCACTAGAAACCTCCCCACCTCCACGGGTGAGCCTCCCTGCCCTGATCCTGACTGCACCATAACAGGGTAGCTTCCGGGAGGTAGTTTGGCAGTCCAAAGTGCCTCAATGGCAGTGGGGCTGTAATATTCTAATACCAGATCTTTACGACGCCACTCTCCTGTCTTGGGATCCTGAAACTGGGTGTATACCTTGGGGGAACGATCCCCGAACTCAGAGCCCAGAACCGTGATTTGGGTGCCCATAGTACCCTGCGGGGGGCTCACGGTGTACTGTACCAACTGAGCATAGTTGGCCGCATAACCCACCTGAGAGGTGTTGTACTTGATGAGCATGTAGCCCCCCTTACCCCATCCCGATCCCCAACTGTTTCTCAAAATCCATACCCCGTGGGTGGAACCGTTCCAGTAATACTGATCATCCCATCCCACCAATACGATGGCATGATTGACGCCCACAGAGGATTCGTCCTTGTCGAAAACACCATCTCTGTATGCCTGAAATGCAGGGCCTACTGCTACAGCGGCTGCCACAGGCCCATGGGTGTATATGGCCTGTTTTATCTCCTCCACCGTAGGAACATTCCACCATGCCCCCACATACCTCCATTCGGCCAGCCTATAGGCGTGGGCGTGAGGGGCTCCGCAAGGCAGGTTTCTGGCAGCATAGGGAAAGTTGGTCTCCAGCACTGCACCAGCAGTTGGCTCGCCCGGGGGAGTCAAGTCCTCATGGTAATCATGGGCAAACCATCCCCCTGAACAACTCCAGCCGTGGATATTGCAAGAAACCAGGTACTGCTCGGAAATATCCTCCAGCAGATCCATTCGGATCTTGAGCAGGCTCTCTAGCACCCCCACGGTGGCAAATGCCCAACAGGAGCCGCAATTTGCCTGGTTTTTCACAGGTGGCAATGCTGCGTGCTCCCGCCAGTCAAACCGGCTTGGGAGAGAGAGCTTGGGCATGGGGCCTGAAAACCTGGCCTTTTCTTTCCAGTTCGCTGGCTCCACAAGCCCACAGAGCTGCTCCAGGGGATAGTCCATGGCAGGATTGTATCCCACCAGGAAATTAAATCCCTTCTCGGAAACCTCTTCCTGGAGCCATTGAAGTTTGGCTTTCACATCCAGACTCTCGGCCTGAGCCTGGGCCCCAAACCCCTGTCCCGAAAAAGTGAAAAACAATCCCAGCAACAAAAGTCTTGTGCCCGCACTCATGAAATTTCGCCACAACATCTTCCGGCTCCCCACTCTTGTTACTGTTTGGTAATGCAATGTTACCTTTTGGAATCCAAGGCAAACCTCCTCGCAACCCGAAGTCCCCAGCAACATCAACGCATCACTGTGCTGGCCCCAGGCTCAGCTGCCCTGTATTAAAGGCTCAAAGCAAGGAGCATGCCTCCATGGTCCGGATGGGAGTCAGAGGTCCCAGATCACTGAGTTGTTCACATCTGGGATCATTCTTGAGGACAGGTACTCACAGAGGCTGTTCCTTGGGGATCCTTCAGCATCAAGAGATTTTTTGAGCCTGGAATCATGGCTTGAGCCCAAGACAGGAATCGAGGCCTTTGGGCTCCAGAGGAGTCCTTGCAGGCACAGGGCCTGATGCCCTATGATGGGTTCATTTCTTGAGGAGGGTTCTCATGCGCAGGAATCCCTTGGATGGAATGACTCGGGAGGAGCTTAGGAGCTATCTGGACTTCCTTCTTTGGCATTACAGGGTGGTAGATGCCTTCTGGTTCCTGTACGTGGAGGAAAAATACGGCAGAGCAGAGGCCGAGTCCTTGAATGAGCGGGTCTGGGCCAGGGTGGCTGGGATGGCAGCTAGAAAGCTCAAGGAGCTCTTTGACATTCCTGGGAATGCTCTGGAGAGATTCGTTAATGCTTTGGAGCTTTTCCCATGGTGCATCCTGATCGGTTACCAGATCAGCA
The DNA here is from genome assembly GCA_037481695.1 of bacterium. Classification (NCBI taxonomy): domain Bacteria; species bacterium. The sequence continues at coordinate 256,206 of JBBFLE010000001.1, forward strand.
CATCCCCAGATCAGGTGGAACTGACTGTGCCTTCCTGTGCCAGTCAGGAGGCCCGAATTCGCAGGGGTCTCGGAGAATACAATTGCAAGGAGATGCACAGGGGGGAGTTTGTGCAATTTGCAAAGGAAATTGATCCACGGATTCAGGTGGAATGTGTCTTCGCCCCACCAGATTCTCACCCTGCAGATATGTTTTGTAAGTGGAGATTTTACTTGATGGCAGAATAGAGCTCCTGGGCTGGGAAAGCTCCCCCGTACCTGACATGATCCCATAATAGCTCCCGTACGGGGTGCCGGATGGGTATTCACAGCAAATCTATGGTCCTGTCTTAAGAAAGGGCAGTGGCTTTTCTTGAGGTTCACACATCGTAACCGGCCTTCTTATAGTTCTCCATGGCCCTTTCCTTGAGGTGGGCTTTCTCAGGCTTTTCACTGACTTTGTCGGCCAGCTCTGCCGCATGACTCCACATCCCTTTCCTTTCATAGTCAGCTATTTGACGTTCTACTCGGTCTTTGCCAGCTGCAGTGCCAGGGATGGAAACCCTAAACACAGAAAATTTTCTTCTCACAGGCCCCCCGCAGTTGGGACATCGGCTCAGGGGTTCCTCTTTGAGAGACTGGACGAGTTCGAAAGACCTACAGCAAAGGCTGCACCCTTTGGCGGGCTCCAGGGCTTCGTACTCGAAAATGGGCATATCTTGGACCTCCTACAATCATCCCCATGCAAGAGTCTGCTGGCACACATGAAGCTTTGCCACTGGACAACAGATGGCCGCTGCTTCGGTTCTTGCAGTGGTTGGATCCGCCATTAAGATAAGAATGGTTCCCCGCTTCTGCAATTCAAGCCAGATCTCCATTCTCAAAAACTCATGGAGCCCGGGAACGGACCCTCTGCAGAGCAGCCCAAAGCCTCCTTTCTCCCTGGGAGAGCCCGGCCATGCCCTGTTCCACCATCCAGCACAGGGTGTCTTTCATCACCTCTATGGAATCAAGAGCCTCTCCCTTCCAGATCCTCTCATCTTCTGTTTCCTCGGGCAATTGAAGGGCCTCCATCTCATGACGGTCCAGCTCGTCTAACACCTCATGAATGTCTTCCCACTTGTGGGCTAGCCACTCCCTCACCCTTTGAAGCTGAAATTCTATGAGATCTTCCTCAATTTCGTCACACAGCGGTATACCCGTGGGGCTTCGGAACCTTTGGCCGCAATCTGGACAAAGGTTCTCCTTTGCCTTGGCCCAGCCTCTATTTCTCAGCTCCTCTAGGGAAACAGGTACAGCCCTCATGTCCGGCCGGAACATATGGCGGTTTTCCCACATCATTATGAGCACATCAGGCCAGCAGCGGTGCACCTTCAGGCCTTGACGAGGTTGACGCCTGTAGCGCAGGCGCCAATCTTTGAAAGGTACGCTCCAAGGAAAGCGGCCTCCCAGCATTCCAGCTATGGTTTCCTCAAAAGCTGCCCGCTTCCAGTTCTCTGTCTGCAAGTACGCCCGATAGAGGAGTTCTTCATCCCCGGGCCGGGCCATTTCTGCCAAGGCTCTCGCCACTGCGAAGTCCAGCTCTGGATCTTCCTCCAAAGCCTGCAATAGCAGCTGCCGAGCATCAGGTGTTTGGATTCCCGACAAGGCTGCATATAGAAAAATCCTTGTCCTAGGCTGAGGTCTCTCTTCCAGGAGCCTCTCTATGGCCTCTATGGCAGGTTGTCCAATCTTGGCTAGAGCTTCGGCTGCGGCAACTGGAACCTCCAGACCTTGCGCTTCTTGGAGCAGCCTCAAGAGCATGGGAATCCCCTCTGGATCCCTAAGCTCTCCTAGCACTACCGTAGGCCATAGCAGCTGCTCTTCATTGGTTCCAATTGCCAGACGCTCTTGCAGGAAATCCAGAATAGGCTTTAGGGCTTCCCGGCCAAAAGCCAAGAGATCTTCCATGTCCCTTACCGGCACACCCCAGCTATTGGTGCTCATCAGCTCCAGGAGCTGTTCTTGAAAAAGACTCATTTCCTCCTCCAGTTAAAAGATCAGCGCATTACCTTGTCTGGCCCAGGCCATGGCGCTCAGACCCCCCCTGAGCGTGGGAAATGGCTGATCCCCCAGAAAACCTTCTTTCAAAGACTACCCCTTCAATGAACATCCAAGACCACCTCAAACACGTGCACCGAACGATTCAACCCTTTGAAGTGCACATCCCCCATGTGATTCACGGGCATCCGCGAGCCCAAGAGCCTCCGTGTGTTTTCTGATATGAGGATCTGTCCCCCTCTTGCCATGGCACAAAGCCTGCTGGCCACATTTACTTCCTGACCTATGACAGTGTAGTCGAATCTCTTGGCAGAACCCACGTTGCCTACAAACACCTGGCCCGAGGAGATGCCCACACCCAAAGACAGGTCTTGGACTACCGGATGTCTCTTCATCCAACTGCCCCTCATTTTCTGAAAGCTGCCCAGCATGGCCATGGCGGCTTTCACAGAAAGAATTCCTGGATCCTGCACCGCCAGAGGAGCCCCAAAAAAGGCCATTACAGAATCTCCTATGAACTTGTCCAAGGTGCCCTGATGCTGGAAGATGATCTCGGTCATGCGCGTGAAACACTCATTTAGAAAGCTCCTTACCGTCTCTGGACCCATTTTGTCCACTGCAGCTGTGAACCCTCTTATGTCAGCAAAGAGTATGGTCATGTCCCTCATCTCGCCCAGGTTTGTCCAGCCCCTTGGGTCCTGGGTGAGAGCTTTGGCCACGTGAGGCGGAACATATCCTTCCAGAATGGCTTGCAGCCTTGCTCTTTCCCTGGAGGCCTTCAGAAGAGAGGCGTTGCGGATGGCCACAGCCGCGTGGTTGGCGTATAGCATCAATAGCCTCAGTTCGTGGTCTTGAAATTGCCTTCCCTCCTGGGTCAAGGTGGCGTTTAAAACCCCTAGAATCCGTCCACCCACCTGCAAAGGAACGGAAACTGCTGATACAATGGGCTTGTCCTTGGGCTTGAAGGCCCTGAACTCCCTAGCCTCCACAGGTCCTTGCAACAACCTGGGCTTTCCATATTGGGCCACCCATCCTGCAACCCCATCTCCCAGCCGCACCTCGGCCCCCTTTATCATCTCCAAATCCACCCCATAGGCTGCTGCTGTTCTTAGGACTGTTCTGCTCTTGTCCAGAAGCATGACAGAGGAACGATCAGCATCCAAGGTCCTTACTGCTTCCCTAGCTATGATCCTCAGAAGAGAAGAGAGTTCCATTCTGGAGTTTATGGATGCCGTTACCTTCAGCAGGCTTCTGACAGCCTCCAAATCAGTGGCCATGCCCTTCAATCTTCTTCTTTGTCTCTCAACCCTGTATTCCAACGCTCCCAAAGCCTGATGGGCCTTTCTGAGATAAAGCCCCAGGGCCACCAGGAGCAAAGCTATGCCTGCGGCATAGAAACTGGTCCCCATGTCTTGGGAGATGGGCAGCAGTTCCAAGCCCAAGGTCCTGCCTACGGGTGTAAGCAGAACACCCAGAACGACCCAACCCACGGTGACTCCCACCAGAGTCCAAAGCTTCCAGCGTGCCGGAGCCTGGGGATAGGGCTCTTCTCCAGTTATCTCCGAAGTCTTCAAGAATTCCTGGCTAAAGTTCATGAGAGCCCCCCAATGGAACTCCTCAAACGCGGAGGCAGATGAGAGCGATCATCCACTTTTTCTACTCTGAGTTGGCCGGACTCATAGCTCAGGCGGTTTAAGGATCCGTTGGTCTGCCCTATCTCCCTGAAGCGGTTCAAGGGTATTTTTAGCACATGGCACAAGACAGCCAGTATCACGAAGTTGTGAGTGCAAAGCAGAATCTTTTCTCCGGGCTGGTGAGCCCTTGCAATGCTCATGACCGCCGCAAGCGCCCTGCTTTGGACCTCCTGAAGCGTCTCCCCGCCGGGCATCCTGAGTTCTGAGGGCTCTTTTTTCCAGGCATCCAAGAACTCTGGATATAAAGCAGCCCAGTTCTCTGCTTTCATGCCCTCGAACTCGCCCAGGTCCATTTCCACCAGATCAGGTTCTATGTAAACAGGTACCCCCGGATGATGCAACCCAATTATCAGGACGGTTTCTAGCGCTCTTGTGAGGGGGCTGGAGTAAAAGGCAGAAAAACGTTCCTTACGCAGCGCCAAACCCAGGGCTTCTGCTTGGGCGATTCCCCATTGATTCAGCGGGATATCAGATCGCCCCTGGAACCTGCCATGCTTGTTCCAATCGGTCTGCCCATGACGCACCAGAAGGATCCTCACAGGGATGGGATCCATTTTCCGCGCGCCCCTTAATCACAGACCGTGTACCGGGAATATGCTCCGGCGTATTCGGTGAATTGTGGTCTCCAGAAACTCTTCTGCCACTTCCCTCCTGGCAGCAGGCCAGAGGTATTCATCCATGAGGGACTCTCGAGAATAACCCAGTTCCCTCAGGGGGGCCCTCAAGGCTTCGGGAATCTCTTGGGGAAGCTCTTGCCCTGTCATGACAGCCCATGCCAATGTCCATGCCCTTGCCACGTTGGTCATCTCGTAACCGCCTCCACCCAGGGCGACCCATCTGGGAAAGTTTTCCTTCATCTTTTCCAAAACTCGCACAAAGCCCTGTGTGGTCAAATCCAGTGCTGCCAGGGGGTCTCCATGAAAAGTGTCCACGCCCAATTGGGTGACCACAATATCGGGTTTGTATGCCTGGATCAGAGGAAGCACCACCTCATCAAAGGCTCGAAGGTACAGCCAGTCATCGGTTCCTGGCCAGAGGGGTATGTTCACCGAGTAACCAGCCCCCGCACCTCTTCCCATCTCCTCCACTGCCCCTGTTCCCGGAAACAGGGTTCTTCCATCCTGATGCAGCGAGATGGTAAGCACCCTGTCGGTGTCGTAAAAGGCCCATTGGACCCCGTCGCCGTGGTGCACATCTACATCCAAGTACACGACCTTAAGACCCCTGTCCAGAAGCTCAAGAATGAGCAGCACAGGGTCATTCACATAACAGAACCCTGAGGCCCTGTTGGGCCTGGCGTGGTGAAGCCCGCCTCCTATGTTGAAGGCAACCCTTGCCTTTCCTTCGGCCACCAGAAGCCCCGCCTCAATGGAAGCCCCCACAATGAGACAGGACCAGTCATACATTCCCTTGAACACGGGATTGTCTCCAGGGCCTATCCCGAACTGCTCCAGACCAGGGAAGGCCACACCACTGTTGGCCGCCTGCAAAGCATCCAGATATGCCGGTGTATGAAACCTTTGCAAGACCTCTTTTCCCACTGGGCGTGGTTTCACCCTGATGACCTCGGGGTGATCCAATAGCCCGTAAGCCTGGATCAGATTCAAAGTCAAACCCAAACGCTCTATGCGCAGAGGATGGCATGGTCCGTAGTCGTAACCCATCATCTCTTCACTGAAAATAAAGGCTATACTCATCCGGGTTTGCCCTCCCAAGCTGCCAGCTTCCCAAGCTCGGCCCTCAAGCCCCCACAGCTTCACAAAGACATCAGGTATTCATCTATGGCTCTTGCAGCTTTCCTTCCCGCTCCCATGGCCAGAATCACAGTGGCAGAGCCTGTCACGATGTCCCCCCCGGCCCACACACCTTTCTTGCTGGTGCGGCCAGTTTCATCCGTGACAATATAGCCCCATTTGTTGGTCTCAAGCCCGGAGGTAGTGGAAGGAATGAGAGGGTTGGCAGTAGTACCTATGGCCACAATGGCCATGTCGGTCTCCAAAATAAACTCAGAGCCAGGAATGGGCACAGGCCTTCTCCTGCCTGAGGCATCCGGCTCACCCAGTTCCATCCGCACACACTCCATGGCCTTCACCCATCCCCGATCATCCCCCAGGAACCTCACGGGATTGGTCAAAAGCTCAAAGACTATGCCCTCCTCCTCGGCATGATGGATCTCTTCAGCCCGGGCAGGCATTTCGGCCCTAGAGCGCCGGTACACTATTCGCACCGTCTCTGCCCCCAGGCGAAGGGCTGTCCTGGCCGAATCCATGGCCACGTTTCCTGCTCCAAGCACAACCACGTTGCGGCCCACTGCAATGGGAGTGTCATAGTCCGGGAAAAGGTATGCCTTCATCAAGTTGGAACGGGTCAGGTACTCATTGGCCGAATATACTCCGCAGAGGTTTTCCCCTGGGATATTCATAAAAACCGGAAGACCTGCTCCCACCCCCAAGAATACCGCATTGTAACCTTCTTCCTCAAAGAGTTCGTCAACTGTGAGGGTCTTGCCCACAACCACGTCTGTCTCTATCCGAACTCCCAGCTTTTGCAAGTAGTTTACTTCGGCCTTGACTATTTCCTTGGGAAGGCGGAATTCAGGAATTCCATATATGAGCACCCCCCCCGGTTCGTGGAGGGCTTCAAAGATGGTTACCTCGTGCCCTTTCTTTATGAGATCCCCTGCCAGGGTGAGACCTGCCGGGCCAGAGCCCACTACCGCCACCCTCTTGCCTGTAGGGGAGGCCATGGGAGGCATTTGGAAACTGCCGTGCAACCTGTCATAGTCTGCCACGAAACGCTCCAGGCGGCCTATGGCCACCGGGTCCCATTTCTTGCCCAGAACGCAGCCGCTCTCACACTGATCCTCCTGGGGGCAAACCCTGCCGCAGACAGCAGGCAAGGAATTGGTCTCACGAATCTTGGCAGCAGCCTCGAAAAACTTTCCCTCTGCCACCAAGGATATGAAGCCCGGGATATCCACCTCCACAGGGCATGAAGGTACGCATCCGGGCTTCTTGCATTTAAGGCAACGGCTGGCTTCGGCCAGGGCTTGTTCTGGACTGTACCCAAAGGGCACCTCTTTGAAATTATGGATCCTTTCCTTGGGGGGTTGCTCAGGCATGGGTTGCCTGGGCAACCTCTCTTTTTTGCTCTTGTGGGAATGTTCACTCTTTTCGCTCATCTGCTGCTCCCTCCTGCAACCTCCGCCTGGAAACGCTGGTAAGATTCCCTTTCTTGAGGCACGTACATCATCAGCCGCTTGCTGAGCTCCTCAAAGTCCACCTGATGCCCGTCAAAATCAGGACCGTGCACGCAGCAGAAGCGTGTCTGGCCCCCAACCCTCACCCTACAAGCACCACACATGCCTGTGCCGTCCACCATGATGGGATTGAGGCTCACCATGGTCTTCACACCGAAGGGCTGGGTGGTCTTGCAAAGGAAGCGCATCATGGGCACAGGTCCTATGCCCATGACCATGCCCACATCCTTGCGCTGCTCCAAGAGCTCCTTAAGCACATCGGTAACAAAACCGTGGCGTCCGTAACTCCCATCGTCCGTGGTTACATGAAGTTCATGACAGACACTGTTCATCTCCTGTTCCAGTATGAGAAGTTCCTTGGTGCGGGCTCCTATGATGGCAATGACATGGTTGCCAGCATCGAAAAAGGCACGGGTGATTGGGTAGATCACCGCAACTCCCAGCCCTCCTCCCACACAGATCACTGTCCCCACTTTATCCACGTGGGTAGGCACCCCCAGAGGCCCTATAACATCCTGTATGATCTCTCCAGGGGCCATTCTGGCCAACATGGCCGTGGTCTTGCCCACAACCTGGAAGTAGATCCTTATCCAACCCTGCTCTGGATGGGTCTCTGCCACCGTAAGAGGAATCCGCTCTCCCCTCTCATTGGCCCGAAGGATCACAAACTGCCCCGGCCTGGTTTTCCTGGCAATTCGGGGTGCCTTGAGCCTGAACATGCACACTGTGCCCTGCGCCATCTGTTTCTTCTCCAGGATCTCGAACACCGCTTCCGCCCTCCTTCCCTGCAATTGTGGCCCTCACATATGAGACAAGTTCAAGAATTCACTGGAACAGGGGCATTATGCAGCCCCAAGCCGACTTCTGTGTATTTCGGCAAAGAATCCTGGCTAAATCGCGCCCATGATAGTCTGAGACCCCTGGTTTGTCCAGTCAGCTCAGGGCAGGCTCAGTCCTTTGTATACAGACTTAAACCTCTTCAGGATTCCGTGGCTTATGTCTCCTGGCCCTGGAAGTAGGGCTTTGCTTTAAGAGCCCCATTCAGGTATCCTCCTGAAACACCCTGAGGGTCTGTGGCTCGTAAATGAGTAACTCGTCCACCCTTTTTGTCTCTTCTTGGCTCATGGGGAGGTACTTGCCTTTGGCTGATGCATAGAGTTCTCCAGCCTCATCCTTGACCTGCCCACTCACCAGGGCCATCCTGCGGCTTACCCTCTCCGGCCAGGCCTCAATTAACATGGCCTTTCCAATGGGAAAGGGCTTCAGGTAACGCACCGTAAGTTCAGCTGTGACAAACATTCTTTTTATGGCCAGTGTAGGGGCCCACCCCATGGCCTCATCCAGGAGCGTGGAGATGACCCCCCCATGCACAACCCCAAGATAACCCTGGCGATGCACCTCTGGGACGTGTCTGACTCGTACTCTTCCTCTTTCGGCTGAGAAGATGACCTTGAAGCCCAGGGGATTGTCCTTTCCGCAAACATAACACCATTTGCTATAGGGAAGCGGTTTCTCCATCATTCCTCCTTACCATGCCGGACAAACTGACACATCATGACCTTGTGCAGAGGTTCCATGGAATTCTATGATAGGTTAAAGCTCAATGGAAAGGAGAAATGGGCTTTGATCGCCATAGTGGATTACGGCATGGGGAATCTGAGGTCTGTGTGGAAGGCCTTTGCATATCTGGGAGCACAGGCCAGGCTTACCAATAGCCCCTTGGACATAAGGGAAGCCAGGAAAATCGTGTTGCCTGGTGTTGGAGCCTTCAGGGATTGTATGGCCAATCTGGACAGAATGGGATTGCTGGAACCCATAATGAGAGCTATCAGAGAGGGAAAGCCATATCTTGGAATTTGTCTCGGGCTTCAGGTGTTGTTCGAGCAAAGCGAAGAATTCGGCAAGACCCCAGGCATGGGAATAATTCAAGGCCGGGTTGTAAGGTTTCCCCCTGACATGCCTGTTGAGGGACAGGGCCCCCGGCGATTCCTCACGGTGCCTCACATAGGCTGGAACAGCATCAGGCTGCTCAAGAATGCCCCTCATCTGGATGGAGTGCCCCAGAAGGCATACTTTTATTTCGTACACTCCTATTTCGGGGTGCCTGAGGAAACCTCTGTTGTGGCAACTATCACTGATTACGGTGTTGAGTTCGTATCCAGCCTATGGAAGGACAACATCTTCGCATGCCAGTTCCATCCTGAAAAGAGCCAGGCACCAGGGCTTAGAATCCTGAGGAACTTCCTTGCTCTGCCTGATTGAGCAAAAAAGGCATGCACCAGCTCTTTGCTGAGCCTCCCAGAGCTGCTTCAACCCCACATCAACCCGCATCACACAAGAGAGGCTCAGTTCTCCTCCAGCTGTTCCACAAAAGCCTCTATGTTTGTCACTGCCTGTTCCTCTGAATAACACCGAAGGTCATTTAGATCTCCATGAATTACAAGGCAAGGAATACCCAGCCTCTTCTGCAGCCTCTGGGGCATGCTGTAGCGGCTGTTGGAGTTGTTGGGACAGGTCTTGGCGTCATGAAAAAGAATGCCATCTATTTGAAACTGATTGACTATTCTCTCTATGTAGTCTTCTTTCCAACCCTCGGCATGGCATATGAATATGTTGGTATAGGCCTTGGCCATGCTGTGAAAGGGATCATCCGGGTCAAAGTCCGTAAAGATCCAGCTGTTGCAATATGTAGATGCCACTATGCATGAGTGCAGCCGCATGAAAAGGTTGGCCAGATCCCTCAGCTTTCCCCAAATGGGCATTCCTTCCCAGTACAGGCGGTGTCTTTCCTCCTCCACTGCAGCCACCCCATTTTTGACCCTCTCTTGGAGCTCTTTGAGCAATATTTCATAATAATCCACCGCCTCTTGGGTTCCTCTGGCCACCACTGCGGGCCCCATGTGGATCGTATGGTCGAAAAAGGTCCAGGGAGAAGGCACTGCCGAGGCGGTCTCCAGGACCTCCTTCCAGAGGTCCGAACAACGCCTGGACAGGCCCACCACATGGCGCAGTCGATCCATGTCCAGTTTTGTACCCGAGACCTGTTCCAGGGTGGGCACCAGCCCCTCCATTTGTCTGGCCACATCCTTGACATGGGCCTCTGTGACCTCTTCCACTCCCCTTGGTGAGGTGATTCCTATGACCGGAACCTTGAACTCCCTGCCGTAAAAGTGAAACCAGTCCTGAACGTCCCTGCACTGGTTGGTGTTGTAAACCAGCACGTCTGGCTTGGGCACACCGCTTATTCCATAGGTCTGTACAAGGGGAGTCTCTCGGCGCAGATAGGCCCCCACATCACTCGTGAGATAGGAGCAAATATCGGGTGAGTAACCCAGGGCATTGGCTACGGGTATGTAGTCCATGGCTTTGCGGGAAGCGCCCAACACCGCCCCATGGTTTTCTGGAAAATATACAAGAAACCCCATGGCTCGAAGAAGCTCCGCGGGCCCTACACTGGTACACCAGGCAACCTTGGGTGATCCCCTCTTTACAGCCTGGTCCAACTCTTGAAAGTGCTGTGCCATGACTTGCTTGAGTTTTTTTGTAGCACTGAACTCCCTGCGATCAGAGCTTTGTCCCAAACCCATTTAGAGCCCCCTCTCCCCTTACCTGCATCTGGCAAAACGGCAGGACCCTCTAGCCTGCCCTGTCTTCCTCCAGCCCGTAAAGGGCTGCTCCGAAGGCCCCGGTGAGTTGAGGATGGGGAGGGATAAACACATTGGTCTTCAACCTTTCTCCCAAAGCCTCAGCCAAGACCGGGTTGTGTTCCACAACTCCCCCGGTTAACACAATAGTCCCATCCAGAGGATCCATCTCCAGGATTCTCTGAACCACCGAGTCGAAGAGCCCTCTTACTATGTCCTCCACCTTCTCTCCCTTTCTGATGAGGGTCAGTATCTCCGTGGAGGTGAATACAGTGCAGTAGGATCCTATCTGGACTTTTCGGGTTGAACGCCTTGCCAATGAGTCCAGTTGGGATATATCCAGGCCCAGCCTCAGGGCCACCTCCTCCAGAAAAGCCCCAGTTCCTGCAGCGCACTTACGGTTCATTCGGAAGGCCACCCTACGGCCCTTCTCGTCCACCCGGATCACCTTGCAGTCTTGGCCTCCGATGTCAACGATGGTGGCTGCATGGGGAAAGTAGTGATAACAGCCCTTCATGTGGCATGAGATCTCCGTCTTGATGCGCTTGGCCATGGGCACGTTGTAGCGGCCATATCCAGTGGAAACCACACAGCTCAAGCTCTCCAGCGAAACTCCAGCCTTTTCCAAAGCCTTTTCCAGACATGCGGCAGAGCCTCCTGCATAGTCCACGCCCGAGCGTTGCACATGGAAACCCCTCATTGTGGCTTCCAGATCTATGACCACCGCCTTGGTCGTGGAGGCCCCCACATCCACACCAGCCCAAAAGAACTTTTCCAAGCCGCTGCCGTGGATCCTCCCTTCGCCTTTGGTATTCACTTGAGCTTCTCTACGATGTCAAGCGCCGAATCTTTCCCTGAGCAATCTGTGCAGGATCTTTCCCGTGGCGGTCCTGGGCATCTCCTCCTCCCGGATAAAGGAAACAGACTTGGGCCTCTTGTATCCAGCTATTTTGTCTCGGCACCAATCTATTATCTCTTTCTCGGTGGCCTCCTGCCCTTCTTTCAAGATCACCACCGCGTGGACTGCCTCACCCCATTTTTCATGCGGTATACCGATCACGGCCACATCCTTTACCTTTGGGTGACCTCCGATGCAGTTTTCCACTTCCGAAGGATACACATTCTCCCCACCCGTTATGATCATGTTGCTCTTGCGATCTACCAGGTAGTAGTAACCTTCCTCATCCCTACGGGCCATGTCTCCGGCTGAGCAATAAGGACCTCTGAAGGCCTCGGCCGTCTTTTCCGGAAGCTTCCAATAGCCTTGAAAAGCATGTGGGGTACGGGAAAACAGCTCCCCAACCTCCCCTTCCGGCACCTCATTGCCTTTTTCATCCAGAAGCTTTATGCGGCCTGAACCCGTGATTTCCCTGCCTATGGATCCCAGCTTGCTAAATTGCTCCTCAGGTCTGAGCAATGTCACCAGGCCCGCCTCTGTTGAACCATAAGCCTCGAACAACTGGGAATTCTTGAAGAAATCCATTATGGCCAGCTTTGTATCCCTTCGGGCAGGGGCCGATGAGATGAGCAGCTTTGTTACAGCGTCGCAGTTGTACTTTTGCTTCACGCTGTCGGGAAGCCCCAGCATCATTATGTAATGGGTGGGCACCAGGGACGTGAAGGTGATGCGTTGCTCTGAAAGGGTCTTGAGCAAATGCTCTGGGTCAAAGCTCTTCATGTTGTAAACGCACACGCTTCCCCCGCAGTATGTGAAAACAAATGAGTAAAAAATGGAATTCACGTGACACATGGGCATGACCAGAAGCCCCGTGTCCCCTCTGTGGAAACCGAAATCCACCTCATTTATCAGGTAAAAGACCACATAACTCTCGTGGGATCGTATGGCACCCTTGGGTTTTCCAGTGGTACCCGAGGTATACATGAAGGTCCAGGTATCCTCAGCAGTCACCTCCACATCGGGCTCTCCAGAGGAAGCCTTTTCCATCAGGGTTTCATAACCCTGGAAACCCCTTGGGGTGGCTTGGCCTCCGAAGTGCACAAAACGCTCCTGGGAAACATCCAGGTCCTTTTTGATGGATTCCACCAGCCCCAGGAAGTCATCCTGGAAGATCATGGCCTTGGCCTCTGAGTTCTGCATTATGTACGTCACCTCTGGGCCCGTGAGCCTGAAATTGATGGGAACTGCTATGAGACCGGCCTTGGCCACTGCTGCATAGATCTCCATCCACTCCACGCAGTTGTAAGCCAGGATTCCCACCCTGTCGCCCTTCTGAAGCCCGAGTCCCAGAAGGCCGTTGGCCAGTCTGCAGGCCCTCTCATTCCACTGGCGAAACGTCATGGAACGCACCAGATCCCTGGCCCCGATCTTTTCCGGGAACAGGATGGCGTTCATCTTCAATATTTCACCGCAATGAAGAAGCTGGCTCATGGACAACCTCCCATTGGCTTTGTTTTAGATCCTGGAAAGTGCCGGACATCCTAAAGGCTTTGGGTCTGTCGAGCCTCATCATATGGCCTTGGCCAGCACCTCTGTGATGTCCATTACCTGAATCTTATACTTCTCCTCCCTCTTGAGCTTGGCTGCTGCTGCCTGAAGCGTCCTCTTGCAGGATGGACAGGCCGAAACAATTACCTCGGCTCCAATATCCTTTGCCTGCTGGACTCTCTTGTAAGCTATGTCATCGCTCATGCTGAAATCAAAAGCCTTGAGCCCCCCACCGCCTCCACAACACTTGGCCAGCAGCCTGTTCATAGGAAATTCCAGGAGCTCCAAACCCGGCACAGCCTTAAGCACCCGCCGAGGGGGTTCAAATATGTTCATGTGGCGGCCCAGGTCGCACGGATCGTGATAAACCACCTTGGCTTGGAAAGACCCCTGGAAGTTCACCCTTCCTTCCTGAATCAACTGGTCCATGTATTCCACCAAGTGAAGAGTCTTGGGAATCACATGCTGGGTATGCTTCGGATAAAGCTCCTTGATGGTCTTGTAGCAGCCCGCACAGGTGGTGACCAGAGTCTCTGGTGAACTGTTCTGCCATAGAGCCAAGTTGGTTTCCATGGCCTTATGGAAATCTGCCATGGAGCCCACCAGGTAGGCCAGGTATCCGCAACAGTTTTCCTTGTCCCCCATGGTCCCATACCTTATCCCTGCCTGATCCATCAACTTCATCACCGAGGGCACTATCTTTGTGTCCTGGTATGAAGGCACGCAACCCAAGAAGAGCAGGGTGTTTACCTTGCCTTCAGGCTGTACGAATCTCGAGGGATAAATCTCGGTGCGCTTGTAAGGCTCTTCGCCAAAGGGATTGCCCTTCTTGCCCATGCTCTCCAACATGGGTAAAAAGCTCTTGGGCAAGAATCCTTCATCCACCAATCTTCTTCTGGCAGCCTCTACGATTTCAGCCACCTGTATTCCCGCAGGACAGGTGGATCGACAGTTCAGGCAGGTGGTGCAGGCGTAAAAGCGGCTGGCCAGCTCCTCTGATGGAGGGACTTTTCCGGTCATAAGATTGTAGGCCAGTATGACTCGGCCTCTGGCATTGACCGATTCCACCATCCGCTCTGCGTAAGTGGGGCACCCCAGTCTACAAAAGCCGCACATTATACAGGCCATTATCTCGTTGTCCACTGCCTGGCCAAAGCTCCTGACCTGATCCGGCCTTTCCAGGAAGGCACGGTACGCGAACTGCTCCAGGATGTCCTGGATGGAGCCCTCAAAACCCAACTTTCCTGGATTCAATATGTTGTTGGGATCCAGGGCCAGTTTGATCTTTTCCATGACCTCCTTGCCCACCCCCAGCTCTTCTTGAATGTAAGGGGACTTGGCCATTCCCACCCCGTGTTCTGCGGTCAGGGTGCCTTGAAAATTCTTTGTGAGAACTATGAAATCCTGAGCGATGCGTTTGACCTTTTCCCATTCCTGGGCGTTCCTTGGATCCATGATGATGACTGCATGCAGATTCCCGTCCCCCACGTGGCCGAATATGCACATGGGAAAATCGTGCTTGCGACCCACTTCCTGGATGGCCTCAATGGTTGCCGGGATCTGGCTTATGGGAACCCCGAAGTCCTCCACCAGAGGAATGAGCCTAGAGCCCCTCTTCACCTTGGAAAGGGCCGATACCAGCCCCTGGCGAGCCTGCCACATGGCCATTCGCCGGTTTGGATCGTCGGACCATTGTGTCTCCAGTGCGCCATGTTTGGAAAAGATTTGGTTTATCTGTGCGATGTCTTTCTCCACAGCCTCCTTTACTCCATCCAGCTCCAAGAACAGGATGCATCCCACCTCTTGGGGAATCTCCAGACCCATGGTCTTTCGCACCACGTCTATGGAGGTCCTGTCGAGGATCTCCAAGGAGGACAGGGGAATCCCCGCACCCAACACTTCCTCGGCCCCTCTGCCTGCGGTCTCAACATTGGGGAACGAGGCCTGGGCAAAGGCAATGTATGGTGGCATGGGCAAGATCTTAACCATGACCTCGGTGATGATTCCCAAGGTGCCTTCCGCCTGTCCGAACAGATGGGTTAGGTCATATCCAGAAGAGGTCTTCCTGGCCTTAGAGCCAGTGCGCATCACTCTACCATCAGCAAGCACCACCTCCAGGCCCATCAAATAGTCTTTGGTGGTGCCGTACTTCAAAGCACGGTTCCCGCTGGCATTGGTGGAGACCATGCCGCCTATGGAGGCCAGGGGAGCACTGGCCGGATCAGGGGGGAAGAAATGAGTTGGAGCTAGGGCCTGATTCAATCTGTTGCATATGACTCCAGGTTCCACTCTGGCATAGCCATCTTTCTTGTTTATCTCTAGGATCCGGTTCATCCTGCTCAGATCCAGGAGGATTCCCTTATCACGGCAAGGCAAAATGGCCCCGGTAACAGATGTGCCAGATCCCCTGGGGATGATGGGGATCTTGTTTTCATTGGCTAGTCGCAATATTTCCGAAACTTGTTCTTTGGAGGTGACAAAGACCACTGCCTCCGGGATGCCCTCGTGGACCGACATATCCCTGGAGTAACAAAGCCGCTCCACCAGCTCTTCCCGGACATTTTGCTCCCCCACGATCCGGCTAACCTGCTCCATGAACCCCATGATCCATTACCTCCTACAGCGGCTCTGGACTCAACCCTTGGGCCGCTCGTCGATCACTCGCTTGGCCTTTCCCTCACTTCTGGCAATGCTCTTGGGCTCCACCAGAGTTACTCCTACGGAGATTCCCACCATCTCCCTCACATGTTCTGCTATGCGCGCCTCCACCTCTGCCCTCTTCTCTGGGCCGGCCCCGTAGATCTCTGGCTTACCCTCCACGTGCACCACCAACTGATCCAGGTATCCCTTCTTGCGAACTATCAGCACATACTGAGGTTCCACCTCAGGTATGTCCAATAGGAGCGCCTCTATCTGAGAGGGGAACACGTTCACTCCGCTTATTATCAGCATATCGTCGCTTCTGCCCAAAATCTTGTCCATCTTGATGAGGCTTCTACCACAAACACACTTTTCCCTGCGCAGACGAGTTATGTCTTTGGTCCTGTATCTTAGAAGCGGCATGGCCCTCCTTTGAATGGAAGTCAGAACCAGCTCACCTTGTTCACCCAAGGGCAGGGGCTCTAAGGTCACGGGGTCCACTATTTCCGGCAGGAAATGGTCTTCGTTTATGTGGAGGCCATCTTGGGCTTCACAGTCAAAGGCCACCCCAGGTCCGCACATTTCCGTGAGTCCATAAGCCTCCATGGCTTTTATCCCCATGCGCTCCTCTATTTCCTGGCGCATCCCTGTGGTCCAAGGCTCTGCCCCAAACACCCCGACCCTGAGGGGCAGAGCCTTCAGGTCCACTTTCATTTCCTCTGCTCTCTCGGCTATGGTCAAGGCGTATGAAGGAGTGGCAAACAACACCGTGGTGCCAAAATCTTTCATTATGATTATCTGACGCTCGGTCTGGCCTGAGCTGGTGGGAACAACCGTGCAGCCTATTCTCGTGGCTCCCTGATGAAAGCCCAGACCTCCGGTGAAGAGGCCGTGCCCGTAAGCATTCTGAACTATGTCCTCGGGACGCACTCCGGCTGCCCAGAGATTTCTGGCCATGCACTCGGTCCACTGCTCCAGGTCCTCCTTGGTGTAAGGTCCGGTTATGGGCTTGCCTGTGGTTCCTGAGGAAGCGTGCACTCTCACCACTTCCTTGAGGGGAACTGCACAGAGCCCGAAGGGATAGTTGTCCCTGAGGTCGTTCTTGACCGTAAAGGGAAGTTTGCGGGTGTCCTCTAGGGAACGGATGTCTTGGGCCTTTACTCCCAGTTCGTCCAGTTTCTGTCTGTAAAAGGGCACCCTCTCGTAAAGCCAAGCCACGGTTTCCTGCAGTTTCCCCAGTTGAAATTTCTGGAGTTCCTCCACCCCCATGCACTCGAATTTCTCATCCCAAGGCATTGCTTCCCCTCCTCTTGCTTGAAATCCTAGGCGCCCAAAGCCGCCGTTTCATACCAGGGACCTCCCTCTTTCAAAGGCCTTCAAGTTGAGTTCTTTGAAGGCCTTGGGGACCCTCTGGGATACCACCTTCTTCCAGTTGGAGTCAGGAAGCTCCAGGAGCCTGGAAGTCATGCCCAACAAAATGGTGTTTACCAGTCTAGGATTTCCCAGCTCTTCGGCCAGATCCAGCGCATTTACCAGAATTGCGTCACCAACGTTGTTCTTGAGAGTCTCCTCGGCATCTTGGGGATAGCTGGCCAGGCCTGTGGAAACAATGGGTGGCACAACCTTCTGGGAATTCACCACCGCCTTTCCCCCTGGCTTAAGAAAACCAAGCCAACGCAAGGCCTCGGCCAACTCGAAGGAGAGAAGCACATCGGCCTGTCCCTTGGGTATAAGGGGAGAGTTCACCCTTTGACCGAAGCGCACGTGGGAGGAGACCACTCCTCCCCTTTGGGCCATTCCGTGCACCTCGCTTTTCTTCACATCCAGCCCGCATGTCATAGCAACTTCGGAGAGGATGTCGCTGGCCAGGATCACCCCCTGGCCTCCCACACCTACTATGAGGATGTTCTTTACAGATCTTTTCTTAGTAGCCATTTTGCCTCCCAAGCCGTCTGGAGCCTCTCAGGCTCCTGCCATGGAGATCGCGCCCTGTTTACAAAGCTGTTCACACACAGTGCAGCCTCGACATAAGGTAGGATCTATCTCAGCCTTGCGCCTTACCTTCCCCCCTTCCTTCTTGGAGGGTATCACCTCCCCAGGAACTATGGCAGGACAACCCAGCCTCAGGCACATGCCACAGCCTTCACAAAGCTCCGGATCAACCCTGTGAACAAGGCTAGGATCGAATTTTTCCAGCATCACGCAGGGCCTGTTGGTGATTATCACAGAAGGTTCCTGGGCAGAGACCTCCTCTTTTATGACCTGGCTTGTGGTTTCGAGATCATAAGGATCCACAACCCTTACTCTCTTTATCCCCAATGATTCCACAAGCTTTACAAGATCCACCTGTCTGGTGGGTTCTCCCTGGAGGGTCCGGCCTGTGCCGGGGTGGTCTTGCCCGCCTGTCATTCCTGTGGTTCGGTTGTCCAGAATCACCACCTTCACATTGCCTTTATTGTAGGCAACATCCATGAGGCTGGTGACCCCCGAGTGGAGAAAAGTGGAATCCCCTATGACCGCGAAAACAGGCCTTTTCTCCTGGGTCTGTGCCCTCTCTATGGCCTTGGCCACCCCATGGGCCGTGCTTATGGAGGCCCCCATGCAAATGCAAGAGTCTATGGATTCGAGGGGCGGAAGCACACTGAGTGTGTAGCAACCTATGTCGCTGAGCACCAACCCCTTGGCCTGATTCAAAGCAAAGAAGAAACTCCTGTGGGGGCATCCAGGACACATGACCGGAGGCCTGGGAAGAGACGCTGTCTGAGGGGTCACGGTCCAGCTCACAGAAACCCGTTTGGGCCTGAGAGCCTTGGCCTTGTAAAGCCCCTCCTCCACTATCTCTGGGGAAAACTCATCCAGTCTGGGGAAATATTTCTTGCCTTCTACGTGGATCCCCAAGGCCAGGATCTGCTCTTCCAAGAAAGGTTCCAGCTCTTCCACCACCAGGAGTTTTCTCACCCTGGAGGCAAATCTCCGTATCTTTCTCTCCGGTATGGGGTAACTCATGCCCAGCTTTAAAAAGGAGGCCTCAGGAATGACCTCTTTGGCATACTGGTAAGAGATCCCGCTGCATATTATCCCCACGGAGGATTTTCCCCACTCTATACGGTTCAAGGCTGTGCGATCTGAAAGATCCTTGAGCTTCCCGATTCTTTCTAGCACCATGGGGTGCCGGATGCGGGCATATGCTGGGATCATCACGAATTTTTTTCGATCTCTTAAGAATCCTCCTGGAGCTGACTCCTTAGGCTTGCCCAGCCTGACTATGCCCTTGGAATGGGAAACACGGGTAGTCAGCCTCAAGATGGAAGGAGTGTCGAACTCTTCCGAGACTTGTAGCGCCACACCCACCATGTCCTTGGCCTCTTGGCTGTCGCTGGGCTCAAACAGAGGCACCATGGCAAAGCGTGCGAAATATCTATTGTCCTGCTCGTTCTGAGAGCTGTGCATGCCTGGGTCATCGGCGCAGGCCAGGACAAAGCCTGCGTTGACCCCTGTATAAGCAAAAGTCATGAAGGGATCTGCAGCCACGTTCAGTCCCACGTGTTTCATGGCCACAAGGGCTCTCACCCCTGCCATGGAGGCTCCGATGCCCACCTCGAAGGCCACCTTCTCATTGGGAGCCCACTCGGCGTAAACCCCCTCATACCTGGCTAGATTTTGTAAGATCTCTGTGCTGGGAGTTCCGGGATAAGCCGAGGCCACCTTGACCCCGCTTTCGTATGCCCCCCTGGCCACTGCCTCGTTTCCTGAAAGGAGTTCCTTCATTGGAAAGCCTACCTCCTTCTTCCCGCGAAAAAGGGAATTCCTTATATCCCAAGGTCTACGGGCACCGGCTTCTCTCCAGAATAGTCGTAGAAGCCCTTGCCCGACTTTCTGCCGTAATAACCTGCCAGCACCATCTTGCGGAGAAGCGGCGGCGGGGCGTAGCGTTTCTCCCTGTATTCCTCAAACATGATGTTGGCTATGTTGTAGGTGGTATCCAGCCCTACAAAGTCCAAGAGAGTCAGTGGGCCCATGGGGTGATTGCATCCCAGCATCATTCCCTTGTCTATGTCCTCTATGGAGGCCACTCCCTGCTCCAGTGCCCTGATGGCATCCAGCAGATAGGGCACTAGCAAGAGGTTCACTATGAATCCTGAGTTGTCTTTGGCAAGGATGGGCACTTTCCCAATGCTCTTGCAGAATTGGAAACAGGTATCTATGGTCTGCTGACTGGTGGCTATGGTCTTGACCACTTCCACGAGTTTCATCACAGGAACAGGGTTAAAAAAATGCAGTCCACAGAACCTATCCTGCCTCTTGGTGGAGGCGGCCATGGCCATGACCGTCAAAGAAGAGGTGTTGGAGGAAAGGATGGTCCTCTCCGGGCAGAGCTTGTCTAGGGTGGAGAACATCTCATTCTTGACCTTGAGATCTTCCACCACGGCCTCGATGATCAAGTCGCAGTCCTGCAGGTCTTCCAGCTTCAGGGTCCCCTTGAGAAGTGACCAGGTCTTGTCCCTGGCCTCCTGGGTCATCTTTCCCTTTTCCACGGCCCTGCCCAGGTTCTTCTGTATGGAGGAAAACCCTTTGTCCAGGAATCTCTGTTCAACTTCCAAAACCGTGGTCTCATAACCCGCTTCAGCACACACCTGAGCAATACCAGAGCCCATCAAACCGCATCCCAAAACCCCAACTTTTTGGATCTTCATTTTTGCCTCCTCCCTTTGCGCTCTGACTGGTCTCAAACCAGCTTTACCCAGTGCTTATGCCCACCACCTGCAGTTTTCCGGCCCTCATCTTTGACCTGTAATGGATTTTCTCACCATGGTCTGGTCTTCTTATCCAGCGCTCCTCAGCCACAGGAATGTTCCAGTATTGAGCCCAGAGAACTCCAGGCAAATCCAGCTCCAATTACCTGAGAACCTCGAAGTCTGAACCCTTTGAGTTGGACAGAGCCACCTGAAATGCGGCAAACCGCCGCAAGCTTGGAAGATGGTAAAGTCGCTTTCAGTTGAACAACCCATGGAGAGATCGCGCCCCCTGTCCACCAACCCCGAGAAGGAGCCGAGCGCCAAGACTCGAGACAAGTAAGACCTCTTTTGCCACGGCCTAAAGCACCAGCCCCAGCATACTTGTGCACCAGGTCTTTGAAAATGGTCTCCTCGTCCCTTGTGCTGTTTCATATCATACTTCATGAAAAGGTGTCAACCGATTTTAGGAGAGGCAGGGATTCCCTTCCTCCCCTTTTGATGGCTAACCAAAAGGAATTATAGGTAGTAGTTTTTTATCTAGTCTTATAATATCTAGTATTTTTTAAGCTATCTCCCAAGAGGGTCCCAGGAGCTCTGCTCCACAGCACAGGTCAGGGGTCTGGGGATGGGGTATAATGCATTGCCAAAGGGAATGCACTTTCCCGGCTGAGGCTCTGAACCTTGTAAATCCCCGCTCTGGAGAGGAAAGCACTCGTGAACTGTTGCGCAAGAGCTTGGCACATACAATGTAGTTTCCTTGGGGCAGATGGTTTTCCCCTGGGGCTTGTACCTGTGGGGCTATGATGCCGGGCAGCTTTCTTGAGAGTAAGAGCTTGAAGGATGGGCCAGGGCTTAGGTTTCGCCGTCACATGGGCCGCTTCCTTAAACCCTGCCCTGGTACCAGCAATTACCTTTGTTGCGGATACTGGGTCTTGAACCTGGTGCTGGGATGTCCATACAGATGCAGGTATTGTATTCTTCAGGATTACCTCGGGACCTCTGAGATAGAGGTTATGGTAAATGTCCAGGACGCGCTTAAGGAAGTTGAATATTTCCTGAAGGGCAGGCAGGGTATCCTGAGGGTGGGCACAGGGGAGCTGGGAGACAGCTTGGCCCTGGAGCCCTCTGTTTGTCTGAGCAGGACACTGGTGCCTTTTTTTGCAAGATTCCCTAACGCATTGCTGGAACTCAAGACCAAGTCCTGTCAGGTAGCAGAGCTCTTGGATCTGGCTCACAACAGACGTACTGTGGTCTCCTTCTCCCTGAATCCTCCCCTCATAGCCAACAGGGCAGAGCCTGGAGTGCCCGCAGCCCTGGATCGCATCAGGGCTGGCGCTCTTTGCCAGGAAAAAGGCTATCCCTTGGGAATTCATTTTGATCCTCTGATCATGCTAGAGGGATGGCAAGATGCCTATAGAGAGCTTCTGGAGGAACTGTTCAAAAGCATTGATCCTGGGAGTATCCTCTGGATAAGCATGGGGGCACTACGCTACCCAAGGAGCATGCATGAGGCCATGGTGGAAAACGGCCTGGGCTTGGGGGAAATGGTGCCGGGCTTGGACAACAAGATGAGGTACCTTAGGCCTCTGAGGGTCCAGATGTTTAAGACTCTGGCCGGTTGGATAAAGGAACTTGGGGGGCAGGAGCCACTGATTTATCTTTGCATGGAGAGTCCCGAGGTGTGGAGGCAGGCCCTGGGATTCGCACCAGCCAGCATGGCTGATCTGGACAGGCTTTTCCAGGAGCGCATCAGGCGCTACTGGGATGAAATTTGAAAGGGGGAGCACAATGGTCCAAGTGGTGGATCTCAGAAGCGACACGGTCACCAAGCCAACAAAGGGAATGCGAGAGGCCATGGCCGAAGCGATGGTGGGAGATGACGTGTTCGAGGAGGATCCCACAGTAAACCTTCTACAAGAAAAGGTGGCAGATTTGCTGGGAAAGGAAGCTGCCCTTTTTGTGCCTTCGGGAACCATGGCCAACCAGGTCTCCATTCGCACACATACTCTGCCTGGAGATGAAGTGATAATAGAGGCCGACTCCCATCCAGTGCTTTCAGAGGTAGCAGCTGCTGCAGCCCTATCAGGGGTGCAATTCAGGACCCTTCAGGGTACAAGGGGAATCCTCAAGGCCGAACAGGTGGCCGAGGCAGTGAGGCTTCCAGACATCCATCGGCCTGTTTCCCGTCTGGTTTGTTTGGAAAACACCCACAACTTCGGAGGGGGAACCATCTACCCCCTGGAAGAGATATTGCGAATCAGGCTGGTTGCAGACCGCCACAACATGGCCATGCATCTGGACGGAGCCAGGCTTCTCCATGCCTGCGTGGCCACCGGCATAGAACCTGCCAAGTATGCACAGCCATTTGACTCGGTCTCCCTGTGTCTCTCCAAAGGACTAGGGGCACCAGTGGGCTCCATGATAGCAGGTAGCAGGGAATTCATAACCCGCGCCAGGAAAAACAGGAAGATGTTCGGTGGAGGCATGAGACAGGCCGGCATTCTGGCTGCAGCCGGACTCTACGCCCTGGAACACCATGTGGAACGTCTGGCCGAGGACCATGCCAATGCCAAGCTCCTGGCCGAAGCCCTGGCGGACCTGCCTGGTATCCACCTGGATCCCAGGCATGTGGAGACCAATATCGTCATCATGGACATATCCACCTCTGGCCTAGAACCACATGAAGTGCAGGCCAGGCTCAAAGAGATGGGGATATTGCTGCTGCCCTTTGGAAGAGGCAGGCTAAGAGCCGTGACACACCTGGATGTGAACCGTCAGGGGATCCAAAGGGCCATAGAGGCCTTCAGAAGAATCTTTCATTGAATGGATTCCCTCCTCGGCCATGAATCCCCATCTAGTATCCCTTCTGCGAGAGCTGGCTTCTTATGAACGTTTCCACCTCTTTTGCTGGCTGGAATATACCAAAATGACCCTCGCAAAGCACATCCGCTTCAAGAGCCAACAATTTTCTCATGGAGGAGGCCCACTGGTTCAGATCTGAGCCGAACTCCCGCATGAATGGACCATGGATATCCTGGCCAAAGAGCACCTTTCCCACGGGCCTTTCCCACAGGATGGAGATGGATCCTGGTGTGTGACCGGGGGTGTGAATGCACCTGAGAACAGCCCCTCCCACAACAACTGTTTCCTCCTCTTTTTCCAACACAAGATCTACTTTCACCCTGGGAAGCCTTATCCCGTACCAGGAGGAAGCCGTCTTTTTTGGATCCCCGGTCTCTATGGCCTCCAGGTCCCCCTTGTGACACAAGACCCTGGGCTTTGCATTCTTTAGGATTTGCTCAAGACCCCCGATGTGATCCACATGACAATGAGTAAGAAGCACTGCACCCATGGGTTTTTGGGAAAGACCCCATCTCT
Source organism: bacterium (assembly GCA_037481695.1). NCBI lineage: Bacteria > bacterium. Next base: position 280,021 of record JBBFLE010000001.1, read on the forward strand.
CTAGGTTCTCTAGCAGCCGCCAGGTACCTCTGCCAGCACCGCAGTCCACAAGGGCCATCTCGGTGCCCCCATCCACTGCGTAGATCAGGCAGTCTGAGCTATCTGTCAGCCCGGGTCCCCCCACAAGGTACACATTGGGGAAAACCTCCCTGGAATTCTCCTGTGGCAAGATGCTCCTCCTATGTGCTCTCCTGAAAAACGCCAGGACTTCAATCCCCCCCCAAGCCAGATTAAAACCAGCTGAGATTTTATTATTTCAACCCCTTCTTCACAACAAGACCCAAGGCCTTGTCTGCTGGCGCCTGCTGGAGTACAAATGCTGCCATGGGACAGATCAAAGCCATCGGATTCGATCTTTTCAACACCTTGGTCACCGTGGATCCGCATACCCTGACCATGGCGCTAGAAAGCCTTTTTCAAAGCCTCCAAAGCAAGGGATTCCATATTGAGAAGGAGAGTTTCAAGGAGGCGTACAGAAGGCAGGCCAAGAGATTCCTGGAAGCAACGCGTGCCACGGGCAGAGAGACCCACAACCGCTTTTGGGTGGCGGCTGCCTTGTCTGAAGCCGGTTTCCCAACGGATCCTGAAGATTCCAGGGTACAGCAGGCAGTGGAAGATTATTTCGGGGCCTTTTCCAAGAGGTGCATGCTGCTTCCAGGAACCATGGAGACACTCCAGAGGCTCAAGGAGCGATTTCCCCTGGGGCTTCTGTCCAACTTCACCCATGCCCCCGCAGCTTGGGGCATCCTTGAAGAATTGGGGTTGCGGCCTCTTTTCCAGCTCATACTGATCTCTGGAGACTTGGGCTATAGGAAACCGCACCCCAGTGTTTTCCAAAAACTTTGTGAGGGACTCGGGGTCTTACCAGAGGAACTGCTCTATGTGGGAGACGATCCGGGGCCTGATGTTTACGGAGCCCTGGGTGCAGGGGTTAGGCCGGTTTGGAGCATCTATGCCCAAAGTTTGGGAGTTCGCCACGTAGCCGACCTGGCTTACGAAGGATTGCCCCCACCAGATGGAAGGATAACCAGGATCTCCAATTGGGATGAACTCATGGCTCTGGTGGGCGTTAACTCACCTCTGGAAAGAGGCTGATTGGTGAGAGGTCGGACAGAGATCTTGGTGGGATGCTGCGGCTTTGCACTACCCCAGGCCCAGTATTTCAGGAAGTTTAGGCTCCTGGAAGTTCAGCAAAGCTTCTACCAGCCCCCCAGCTTGGAAACAGCCAGGAAGTGGAGGAGTTTGGCCCCAGAGAGTTTCACCTTCACTCTCAAAGCCTGGCAGCTCATAACCCATGAGCCCACCAGTCCCACCTACAGGAGACTTGGTACTCCCATAAAACCCTCGGAGCGTTCTGCTTATGGTAGCTTTAGGCCCACACCAGAGGTTTTGGCCGCCTGGGAACGCACCCAGCAGATTGCACTCGTGTTGCGTGCACCCCTGGTGCTCTTCCAATGCCCGGCCAGCTTCAAGCCAGATCCCTGCAACCTAGAAAACATGAGGAAATTTTTTGCCCAGATTCCAAGAGAGTCCATGGCCCTGGCCTGGGAGCCAAGAGGCTTGTGGCCCCAGGAGCTTGTGAGAGCCTTGTGTCAGGAGCTGGATCTGATTCACTGTGTTGATCCCTTCAGGGGGCTTCCAGTATGGGGAGACATGAACTACTTTCGCCTGCATGGAATAACCGGTTATGGTTACAGCTTTACCCAGGAGGACTTAAAAAGGCTCCTGTCCTGGTGCCAAGGCAAGACCACATGGGTTGTTTTCAACAATCTCAGCATGGCCAAGGATGCAGCCAGATTCCAGATCCTCCTTGAAAAGTCTTGAGGATCTCGCGGAATCGAGGAGCTTTTGGTAGAATTGCTTCCCGGGAATTCCCGAAGGTCTCCATGGGAATAGATGCACAACATGCCACAGGAGGTAACAAAATGGCCAAGGGACAGGTAAGATGGCTGGGACACGCCTTTGTGGAGTTCACCACCGCAGATGGCAAGGTGATTCTCTTCGATCCATGGACCAAGGACGACGGAAATCCCGGGGCCAAAATAACGCTGGAGGAGATCCAAAGGGCGGATCTGGTGTTGGTCAGCCACGACCACTTCGACCACGTGGCCTCGGCTTCGGCCATTTGCAAGAAGACAGGGGCTTTCTTGGGAGGACCGGTCCAGACCGTCAAGAGGCTGATTTCCGAAGGCCTAGATGAGCAGAAGGTGGTCAACTTTGGCTTTGGCTACATGGTAGGGGGGGGAGTCAATTTCGACTGGATAAGAGTGATCTCCACCCCTGCCATGCACTCCTCGGACACTGCCTGCGCCCTGGGCACCATAGTTCAAACACCCGATGGAACCACTCTATACCATGCCGGGGACACCAGCCTCTTCGGAGACATGGAGCTATGGGCAAGGCTTTATCCACTGGATCTGGCCATAGTGCCCATAGGGGGGGTCTTCACCATGGACGCCTTGCAGGCCAGCGAGGCTGTCAGGCTCCTCAGGCCGCAAATGGTAATGCCCATTCACTACAAGTCTTTTCCCATCATTGCCCAGTCCCCTCAGGAATTCGTTGCCCTTTGCAGGCAAAAGGCTCCTGAAGTAAAGGTTCTCACGCCTGAGGCAGGGGAAGTTGTTTCACTGGCCTGAGGCAAAAAACCCAAGGGATCTGCTCATGGATCAGGGCCGAGCTAGTAATTTTGCATGAGGCGACCTTCCCAATAGCCGCTCTATTGGGATTGGTTGCCTCCCCTTTTTTTCCCGGCCCTCATACGAGCCACATCTTCGGCATGTCCATAAACATGAAGCCCTTTGGAAGTGGCTATGATCTCACCATCCTCCACCCCTATTTCAGAGGCCATGTACTCTTTTAGGAGCTGTATTCCGGCCAGATTCAAAGGAAAGCCACCCCAAAGGTCCCAAGATCTGAAATAAGGCATGAAATGGAGCTTCCCATCCCTGATTCGTGTGTCGATGTGGCGTAAACAAGGGGGGTCCTCCAGGAGAAGATCTTCTGGCTCTGCCACTTGGAGCACCAACTGGTTTGTGCCGTAGCTCTTGCGGTACCTTTCTATCACAAGCTGGATCTGGGTCTTTCCATCCATCTGCCTGCACAGGCGGCTACCATAAGTATACTGTTCCCCTGGCCTTTTCTGTTCACAAAACAGGTACTCGCTGAAATACCTTAGCACCCCTTGCTCATCACATGGTGGAGGCACACCATAGGGAACCGTGGGAATAAGCCTTCCCAGACTTCCCTTATCTGAACCTGGAGGTCCAGAGGGTTCTTTTATGTGCACGGTAATCCAATCGAACTCCCTGCGTGTATCCCCCTGGTAACTGCCCTGTTCCACCCTGTAGGTACAGTGCTCCTCCTGAAAAAGCTCAAACAAGCACTTGAACCAAGCCTCGTCAATGGTCTTAGCCTCTATGAATGTGAGTTTCATGCCCCGCTCTCGCTGCTCACCCGCGGTCCCTTTTTCTTTGCACACAAGGATCTTGTGTGCCCAAGGACTTGGAATCGCATGGATTTCTGCACAAGCCCTTGGATAAGGCTAGTTTCTGAAACTCGGGTCAATGGCCCGGATCTGGCCAAGAAGATCCTGGATGTTCTGCTGGATCTTTGCCGCATAACGATTGTTGGGATACTTGCGATTAGTCTCCTCCAGGATCTCTAGGGCCTTGAGCAAATTGACCTTGCGTTTGGATCCACCCTCCTCCCTGGCCTTAAGCACAAGGTCTGCAGCCTCTTTGCGGCGTTTCTCAGCATAGCGATCTTGGGCCTCCTGGATTCCCTTTCTGGCCTGTTCCTCGTGTGAGGAGCCCTGAACCTGCTGGAGAGTCTCTATGGCCTGCTCATATTGTTCTGCGTCCATGAGTCTTTGGGCTTCCTGCAGGCGGGCCAAATGCATCTCCTGCCCCCCTGCTGTGCTAGGAGTAGGCTGTTGGGGAACCCCGAGAGGAGCCTGGGGCTGTGGCAAAGAAAGCTGTTGCTCAGGGGGACTCTCCCTGACAGGGGGAGGCTGGGCAGCAGCAGGAGGGATCGGCTCCCTCTGAGGAAAGCTAAGGCTAGGGGCCGGGGGCTCCTGCAAAGCCTGAGTGGGAGCCTCTGAAGGTGCTTGAGCTTCCACCCGAGCCGGAGGTTCTCCTTTGCGAAGCCTTATCTGTTCGAGCCTCAATCTGGCAAGTTCTGCCCAGCGATCCCTTTCCTGACCGGCCTCCAGAAGCGCCTTGTAACGCTCGGCTGCTTTTTCCAGTTGCCCTTCCTCAAAGAGCCAGTTGGCTGTTAGATATTTCACCTGCTGTGCATCCAGAAGAAGGCCTTGCCCGGCCAATGGCTCCAGTATCCTAAGAGCCTCCTGCCTCTTGCCCGAACGTCCCAGGCAGATGCCTCTCATTATCTGCACGTCAGAGGGGGTATTGACCTCAGAATGCGCCCTGCTCAATGCCTCATATTCCTGAAGCAGCCAAACACAGTCACCCCTTTGGAAGGCAGAACGCACAGGTTCCCAGGAGATCCTGGTTTCCTCCACAACCCTGGGCGCCCCCGCGCCCACAGGAGGCTCCAATGGGGACAGGCTCAGACACTCCATCAAGAGATCCGTTATCCGCTTGGAGCGCCTGGCCCTCTCCTGAGCCTCTGGGATTGAGGACAGAGCCTGTGCCTCCCTTTTGATTTCCTGCAGCCGGCCTATCTGGTCTTCCAGAGCCGTTGCCCATGCATCCAGAACAGCCCGCCTTGTCCCGCTCAGTTCTTCCCTCTTGCTCCTGGCTGCAGCCACGGCGGCCTCGCGTTTTCGTATTTCTCTATCCACGACCCCTGGGTCCAAGAGCTCGGCCTCGCCAGCCCAGGGCCTTACTGCCTGTGGAGTACGCCCCGGAGTCTGTGGTGCCAGATCTGCCGGGGGAGTCACGGTCTTACGAGGGGCACAGGCTCCAAGAAGAACACCCAAAAAAGCAATGAGGGCCGTCTTTGCCCATATGCTCCTCATGCCTCTCATGATCCTCACCTTTCCCCTTGGTCTAAAGGAGCGAAGAAACGCTTTAGTTCCACCTTCTCTCCCTTTATTTCTCCATAGGTCCTTACCCTCGGCCCATCTAAGCTTTCTCCACGGGGAAGACCAGAGTTACCATCCACCGGAATCTCCACCGAATCCTTGGACCATTGCAGGCCCAATGAAGCCGAGGGACGGAAAGCCAATTCCAGAAGATCCAGCTGTTGCTGATAGTCCAGATGCTGCACAGCGGACTGCGCCACCCTTATCCAGATGGGCAGGGCTCCGGCCGCCCCATACACCCTTATGTGAGCGTTCTTCATGGGACGGTTGTCATCATATCCCACATAGACCGCTATCACCACCCCCTTTTCATGGGTGAGCTGAAGACTGCCGGGAACCGGCCCTGGGATGAGCCCCACAAAGCTAGAGTTCTGGTACTCATTGGCCGTTCCCGTCTTGCCCAAGGCAGGAACCTTAAGATTTGCACGTTCCAGCAGACGCTCGTGTCGTCCTCCTTTGAGCACCAGGACCCCTTCTGCCTGGTGACCTGTCCCGTGAGATACCACTTTGCGAAGAATCTCGGCCATCTCCACACAAAGCGGCTCGGGAATAAGCCTACGAAACTTGGGTTCTGCCTCGTACAGCACTTCCCCGTCAGGCCCTTCTATCCTTTTTATGAGAAATGTACTGGAGCCGGAATTCTCCTCATCATCGGAGCCATAGAAGATCCCTCCGCTCAACATGGCATAATATAGGCGGGAGACGTCCTCCATGGTCACGGCATTTGCCCCCAGAGGCAACGAGAGAACAGGCTCCAGGGGTGACTCAACTCCTGCTCTTCTTGCCACATGCACCACATATCTCAAAGCCATGGTCACCCTGAAATCAGGTACCCTTATGAGCACTTCCAAATCATAGGGATCCTTCTCCCTCAGCAAAGCCAACCTCTTCTGTATCCCCTCCTGCAATTGGTCCAGGAGAGAAACAGGCATGACTCCCTCTATCCAGATCCTGGAAGGAGGTATGATCCGTTCCAGTTCCGTGCCCATGCCCACCTGTGTGGCCAGCCATCCCAGGTCCAGGGCAACCATCTGCTTTCCCCCTGGGTTCTGCGTGTAAACCACCCTTTCCCCCTCGGGGTGATATTGGAAGTAAAAACGACCCTTCCAGCCGGCTTGCAGACCGGCCCTCAGCCCAGGGTCGGCCTTGGTCACAGCCCATCGCAGGGAGTCATAGTCATTTCTCATCTCTTCCTGCAAGGCCCTCAAACGCAGAAAGTTATGGTTCAGTACCCTCAGTTCCTCTTCTCCGGCTTTGGATTCGGTTCTGCCATGCCTTTCTCTCAGGTATCGCTCCACCCCCAAGCCGTAGTGGAGATCATCCAGCCCCCTCAATTCCTCGTTACGGCCTCCGAATATCAAGTCTGCACGAAGCTCTTCCTTGGTCTCCTCAAAGGCAGCCTGAAGCAAGCTTTCTCTTGTGACCAGGATTCCCATCTGGTCCCTGATCCTGGATACATAAGCTCCCCTGGACTCCCCGGCTCTGGGAGCCATGTCCAATATCCTGGCCAGTTCCTTAAGCTGCGAGGGGTTGAGCTTGTCGCAGAGGTGATAAAGAAGCCATACAGTGGCAATGTTCTCTGACTTGACGCCAGCCCAGGTCATGGACACCCATTCTTGCACATTGGGATGGTCAGGCCTGGGAATGTATATCCGGCCCATGTAAGGAAATGCCTGCCAGCGGTTTTTCAGGGGATCCAGATTGTTCCACCCCAGTTGAAGGGCGGCCATGTAAACCAGCGGTTTGAACACAGAACCCACCTGTCTGCGTGCGTCCACGGCCCGGTTGAAATGCACGTTGTCCATTCCTCCCACCATTGCCCTTATGAAACCATCCTGCACCACCAGGACACCGGCATTTAACTCAGGATAACGTTCCAGGGCAACCAGGAGCTTGCCTTCTTTATCCCTTCCTCGGATTCGCACAAAGACTGGGTCTCCTGTCTGAATCTCCTTTAGAAGCAGGGCCTCATCCCCTTTTCTGGGGGCTGCCCAGCTGCCTCTCATGCCTTGGACCAAAGCTGTCAGCAGTGGCTGCATGCCTTCCCGGTCCAGCTTTCCCAGTTCACCTCCTGGCAGTTCCACCTCTATTTCTGGGGCAGGGCTCTGGGCTCTGATGGACTTGACCTTTCCAAACATGAACTCCTTGCGTTCCACCTCGTCTTCTGAGCTCAAGAGCTTTTGGTATTGCTCCAGAATCATATCCCTCTTGTAGCCGCTCAACCTGGTCTCCAGGAGGGAGAGATTCTGCCTCACAGCCCGCAAGGCCTCTTCTTGGAGATCTTTGTTAATACTAGTGAAAATTCGAATGCCGGATGTGGCTATGTTGTCCACCCCGGCCTCAGCCAGGGCCTCTTGAATTTCAGGCCGATCCAGTCTCTCCCTAACCAGATCCATGATGGTGTTGGTACCGTAGCGGATCTTGCCCTGATTGAAGGGAATTTCCTGACCAATGGCTTCCTCGAATTGCTTCTGATCAATGAAGCCCAGCTCCAGCATGCCCCTCAGAACATACTGAGTTCTCTCTCTTGCCCTGTGGAGAGCCTGTTTCCTGGCATGTTCTCCTTTTTGTATGAAAGGATTGTACCTGTTGGGAGCCTTCACGCACCCTGCCAGGAAAGCGCTTTCCAAGAGGCTCAACCTTTCAGGAGGTTTGTTGAAAAAGTACTGGGAGGCGATCCCCAGTCCCACTCCGTTGCCAGTGACGAAGAACTGATTGGCATACCACTCCAGGATCTGCTCTTTGGAATAGTGAGCCTCCAGCTTCAAGGCATGGATAAGTTCCACGAACTTGGCGTAAAAAGAACGGCGTTGCCTCTTGAATAGGTTCTTGGCGGTCTGCTGGGTTATGGTGCTTCCGCCTTGAACAACTCTTCCAGCTTTTATGTTCAGTACCAGGGCCCTTAGGATCCCGGCAGGATCAAAACCGGGATGGGAGAAAAAATTCTTGTCCTCAGCGGCCAGCAGGGCCAAAACAAAAAAGCGGGGGATACGCTCATAGGGGATATAAGTGCGGTGTTCCTCCTGGAAAAAGACCCCCAGGACACTCCTGCCATCGTCATAGTACACAGGACTCTCAAGGGCGAATATACGCTGTATTTTCTCCCTTGAGATCTCATCTCCTGGATTGAGCACAATGAAATAATAGTAGGCTGCCACAAGCGCAGCTGTGCCCATCAGCGCCAAAGCCCCCAGCCAGTAAAGCCCCCTGAGGAATCTCTTGGGCTGGGAAGGCCTGGAGCTTCCCCTGGGCGTGGTTCTGTCTGCCCCGCGGCCCTTCACTTCTTGAAGAACCCTTTTCTCTTGGGAGTGACTGCCTCGCCCGATATTTCGGCCAGCTCCATCAGGAGCTCCTCTTGTCTCTTGGTCAGATTGGTCGGGGTCTTTACCACCACCTGAATCACCTGATCTCCTCGACCGTGACCTTTGAGACGTGGCATGCCCGCGCCCCTGAGTCTGAACAGGGTTCCGGACTGGGTGCCTCTGGGGATGGTCAGGGTCTCCTTTCCTTCCAAGGTGGGCACATCAATTCGGGCCCCCAAGGCGGCCTGGGTAAAAGATATGGGAGTCTGGCAGAATATATCATCCCCTTGTCTTTCAAAAAGGGAGTGGGGTTCCACGTATATTACCACGTATAGGTCTCCGGGTGGCCCGCCGGCCTCCCCTGGCTCCCCTTCTCCACGAAGCCTCAATCTGGAACCAGTGTCCACACCGGGTGGCACCCTTACCAGAACCTTTCTCTGAACATGCACCCGCCCGGTACCCTGACACTTTTCACAGGGATCCACTATGAACTGCCCCTGCCCGTAACATCTAGAGCAGGTACTTGTCATGGTAAAAAAACCTTGGGATCGTGTGACCTGACCCCTTCCATGGCAAACTGGACAGATGGCCGGAGAGCTCCCTGGTCTTGAACCCGAGCCGCCGCATATGGGACATGGTTCCCTGTGTTCCACTGGGATCTCCACTTCCTTACCACGGGCCGCTTCCTCAAGGGTTATGGTCAGATTGTACCTCAGGTCTGCACCGGGCCTGCCCCTGGCACGGCTTGTACCAGCACGCACTCCAAAGCCGAAAAACTCCTCGAAAATATCCCCAAAGGCCGAGAAGATATCGTCGAATCCTCTGAACCCCGAAAAGCCGCTACCGCGCAGTCCCTCGTGTCCATATCGATCATAGATCTGGCGCTTTTCCGGATCCCTGAGCACTTCATACGCTTCCGAGGCCTCTTTAAATCTTTCTTCGGCCTGGGCGTCTCCCGGATTTCGATCTGGGTGATATTTCATGGCAAGCCGACGATAGGCCCTTTTTATTTCATCCTCACTGGCCTGACGGCTAACACCCAGGATCTCATAGTAGTCTCGATCAGTAGGCATCAGAGATCGTAATCCTCCAAGATCTTACCCGTGCGGCCCCGCTCTACTATTTCATCCAATTCCGGTCCCAGATCCGCGCCCAGCTCTTGTAAGCGCTTCTTGGCCCAAAGTCCCACATTCCTGGAATCCTTATAAAAAGAATCATCCCTCGGGGCCTTGGGATCGAACTCCTTTAATCTCTGGGCCTCAGTCTTATGAACCGAGAATCTGGAAAGCACCTTTGCTAGACCGCCCCTTCCGCATTTGGAACAACGCACAGATTCCTCATCCTCTGGCTTCAGAACAAGCACGCTCATGACCCTGCCACAAGGCCGGCAAAGATACTCGTAAATGGGCATGGCTTACCCTCCTGAGCCTGTTGAGCCTGACTTGCGGGAAGGAGCAATGCTCTTGATATCCTTGGAAATCTGTTCCAGAAACTTACTTCCCACAAGATACAACTGCCCTTGGGGATCGCTCCAAGCGTACCTCAGCCCCGGGCTGTCCTTTACCTGGGCTCCCACACTTAGGCTGGCCACTGGTTGCTTGCCTTCCTCGAAAACCTGGATTTGGAATTCAGGGGAATCCATTCCCATTTCGGCTTCTGAGGGTCTCTGCGGAGGGAAACCCTCGAATCTAGCCTCCCTCACGCTCCAAAGAAGGCCTGATACCTTGTAAGTTTCCAGATCCTTTTGCTCTGGTCTTTGCAGTTGCCACTCGGATTCCCCTTTTCTTCGCAGCTCCATCTCCTGCCCCTCCCACTTGAGCAGGACCCTTTTCACCTTGGGCACCTCGAAGCTAACAAAACGCTTCTCTCTCAATTCCCAAACCGTGAACTTCTTCATATCTTCCAGGAAGGCCTTAGACACTTCCACTATTTCCTCCTGGGCCGGAGCCTTGGCATAGTGTGCTTGTCCCTCTGGGGTGGGCTGCCCTATTGTGAGCTCCAGAGGCTCATCCCTTGCCTCCAGCCAAACCCTGGCCTGCATCACCTGTGGATCCAACCACTGTTGGGACACCCCCTTACCCGGGAACCTGGCTGCCCTGACATCCTTTAAGGTCCACAGCAGGTCGCTGACCTTGACGGGGTCTGCACTGAACCTCTCTGGTTCCTCTATCTCCCATTGATTCTGGGCCACCTTTCGCAACAAGAGAGTTTGCTCCCCTGTTATCAGCTCCAGCCTTTCCACCTTTTCCCGCTCAAAAGAGATGAGCACCTTGGAACGCCATGCATCTGGTTCCAGAGGAAGCTCTCCCACCTGGGAAGATTCCACCTGCACCACGGGGGAATCCCCCTGCAGCCTTGCCCATAGCTTGGGCTTCTTGTCAGCACCTGTATCCTGATCCTGAACTTCCCTCCCCACCAGCAAGACTCTCTCCTCCTCTGGATCGCTCAGCTTGAGCATTATGCTTCTTTCAGGAGGATCCAGCCCCAACTCTGCCAGGGACTTCCTGGGGGTGTCTTCGAAAGCTAAGGCCCTCAGTCTGGAAAGACGAAACAGCAGGGATTGCACCGCATCGGTATCTGCCTGGAGTTCTTTGGCCTCGCCAATGCTCCACTTCTTATCTGATTCTTTCAATAGCAGGACTTCTTTCCCAGCACCCCAGACCCTAAGACTTTGAACCTTTTCCGGGTTGAAGGCCAGGACGCTCTTGTCCCTTAGCTCCAAAAGGGGCTTTTCAACATCCCTTCTCAGAATGTCCGAGACCAGAAAAACCTCTTTCTGTCCCTTGAACTGGCAGAAGTAATAGACCTCTGTGGGGTTTTTTGCCCCCAGCAAAAGGCTTCTTTCCTCCTCGGGGGATTTACCCTTGACCCTCACCAGGAACTGTGGCTCTTTCAACCCGTAAGTTTGCAGGTCAGAGGGTTCCTCGGCGATGACCCGATCCTTCTTGGAACGCAATAGCCCCTCCACCAGACGTCGAGCCTCTTCCTGATCGGCTTTTGCCTTCACAGGCTCCTGGATCAGCCATCCTTTCCCCTCCTCCTTCACCAATCTGATGGTGTCCGAGGGACGCTGAAGCACAACTTCGCTAACATCCTCCAGCTTCCATGGGAACAGCTTCTTTTGCTCTTCTTCCAAACCTTTTTGCCTGGAAACACGCTGGTGATCCCAAAGGTAAAGACCTGCCAGCAAAGCCAAAACTATTCCCAGGAAAATGGTCTTACGCCAGCTCACTTCTTCCTCCTCCTGCGCCAAACCACCACAACCCCTACACAGAGGATGCTCAAGGGAAACAGCACAACCACCACAAGGAAGATAAGGGTCCATTGCCCGGGCTTCAGCATGACGGGTCGGCTCGGGGCAGACTTGGCCCTTATGGATATGAGATCTTCCTGTTCTGCAAGCCAGTTGAGGCCATTGAGGAAAAAGTCCTGATTCCCGGAACGATTCGGATCTATGGCCCCGTTGGAAATGAAGTCCGAGTCTCCCACCACCAGGATCCTGCCCTTTTTGCCCCCCTCCTTGCCATGAACAGTGGCCACTGCTGCCACCGCCACAGGACCCTGAATGTCCTCAGGATTCAACTCTGCCTCTCCCCGCCGAAGCCTTTCCAGATCCTTCTCCCCCCAACTTCCCGGCCCGGTACGTGCCAGAATCTCTACGTTGATTCCCTCGGGTAAGTTCTCGGCAGCTCTGACGGATCTGGCCATGGGCAGGTATACCAGATACGGGCTCTGTCTGAAATCCCTGGTAATGGGGTGGGATTCATACTCCACGATAGGAGGCACCAAGTAATCGCCACCCAGGAGCCGGCTGTTGCGGTCAACTATGATGTCATCCTCCAGAACCAGCCCATACTGGGATAGAAAATCCCCTACCCCCGGCGCGGCCTGTGGATCCACCAGGACCATGAGCCTTCCCCCTTGTTCCACATAGGCCTTGAGAGCTTGCCACTCCTGCTCCAAGAGGGCCTTTTGCGCACCGGCCAGCAGTACCACGGCAGCATCTTCGGGAACTTTGGGCTCCCTGGCCAGGAAAAGGGATTTTACTTCATAGTACTCGTTTTCCATGGCCTTCTTGGCCTCGCTGTAGCCATCCTTTTGCACGCTTTCCAGACTATGCTCCCCGTGCCCCTGAAGCACGTACACCACTGGCTTGCTCTCGCGGGTCAGCTTGACCAAGGCGTTGGTGATCTTCTCTTCTTCGGCTAGATAGACCTTCTCGAAACGCTCTGCCCTCTCCAGGACCAGGGAGTTGTAAGTGTTAACCTTGTATTGTTGAGCCTTCATGGGAAACCTGTCAGGATCCACAAACTCCCAGTCAATCTTCTTGCCTGATTTGGTCTTATAGAGGTTCAGGAGATCTTCGGCTGAAGTTCTGGAAGGATCTGACTCCTGATAAAATGCGTAAATCTTCACCGGCTCCTTGAGGCCTTCCAAAACCTTCACAGTCTGGGGAGCCAGACTGTATCGCCTGTTTTTGGTGGTATCTATCTGGGCATGGAACCTCTGCTTGGAGAACAGCTCCAAGACCACTAGTATGGCCAGCACAATTAGGACCATCAGTCCAAGGTTCATCCCATATTTCGTGGATCTGCCGCCAAACATGCCTGCCATGGGATCACCCCCGCCACCGCTTGGATTCCAGGGAACGCAAGGTCAGGAAAAGGAAAAAGTAGGAAAACAGCAAATAAAAAACAATATCCCTGGTATCCAGCACTCCCTTCAGAAAGCTCTGGAGATGGTTGAATATGTTAAGATCCTTGAGGATTTCCCCCACCGAGGGCCCCACAAAACCCCCGGACCATCCCATGGCCAGAAGCACCAGCAGCAGCCCATAAGTGCCAAAGGCCGCTATGATCTGATTTTCTGTGAGGGAGGACACGAAGATCCCCAGACAGATGAAGGCCCCCCCCAACAGCAACATCCCCAGATATCCCACCAGTATGGGAAGGGGCTCCGGGTTGGTCAACAAAGCCATGGTCACGGGATATATGGCGGTCAAGGCCATCATCAAAGAAAAAACGCTCCAACAGGCCAGGAACTTGCCCAGTAGAGTCTCCCAATCTTTGAGAGGCAGCGTGAAGAGAATTTCGTAGGTGCCAGCCTTCTTCTCCTCAGCAAAGAGCCTCATGGTCAGAAGTGGCAGTCCAAATAGCATCACCAGGGCCAGGTTCCCAAAAAGATTTCGGATTACCAGCTCATTTACATTTAGGGCTTCGGCGTAATAAGGGTTCTGGGTTGCCTGCATGCTTATGATCACAAAGCGCTGAAAGTCCCAGAAAAACCACCAGACTCCCACTATGGCTATAAATACGAAGATGATCACATATGCCACCGGAGACGTGAAATAGGATCTGAGTTCTTTCTTGTAAATCGGGATCCAGTTCATCCTAGCCTCCCCATCCAGGATCTCCCAAAGCCAAGAAATCTTGGCCCAAAGGCAAGCTCAGTGAGTGGTCTCAACAGACTCTGCCTGCGGCTCCTCTGTGACAAGCTGCAAGAAGATGTCCTCCAGACTCATTTCCACAGAACGAAGTTCCAGCAGATCCCACCCCCGTCCTATGATTTCTCTGGCAAGTGCTGCTCTTAGATCCCTTCGGTCTGTGGACTCCACCATATAAGCTCTCACCCCATCGGACACATCCCTCTCCCATGTGACCCTGCTTACTCCCCGCACAGATCTGAGGGCAGCCTCGACCTGGGAGGGTTCTTGAGCCCGGACCTGAAGCTGAATGCGCATGCCCTTTTGGAGCCGTAAGGTGAGGTTCTCGGGAGTATCCGCAGCCACTATGCGGCCCTGGTTTATTATGAGGGCCCTGCTGCAAACCATGCTGACCTCAGGCAGTATATGGGTGCTGACAATGACTGTACGTTCACCTGCCAGTCCTCGTATCAGCTGACGAATCTCTATGATCTGCTTGGGGTCAAGCCCGATGGTGGGTTCATCTAATATCAAGACCTGGGGTCTGTGTACAAGGGCCTGAGCGATCCCCACCCTCTGTCTGTACCCCTTGGAGAGTCTTCCTATGAGACGATCCCCCACCTGGTCCAAACCGCACTCTTCCATGACCCGGGCCACCTGGGCCTTTCTTTGGGACTTTCCTATTCCCCTCACCTCGGCAATGAAGTTCAAGTAGGACCAAACGGTCTGATCAGTATATAGGGGCACGCTCTCGGGAAGATATCCCACCCTCCTTCTGACCTCCAGAGAATCCTTGAAAACGTCAAAGCCAGCCACCCTGGCCGTACCAGAGCTGGGAGGGTGAAAACAGGTAAGCACACGCATGGTGGTTGTCTTACCAGCCCCGTTGGGTCCCAGGAAGCCTACGATTTCACCCTTGTCCACTTGGAAGCTCACATCATGTATGGCGGCTACCGGCCCGTAAAATTTGGAGACCCGCTCCACCTCTATCATGCTGCCCTCCTAACTTTTTGGCGCTTCAAACCGACGGGGCTGATGGCCTCAAGCCCCTTATGGATCGGAATTTCTTATAAAAGGAAATAGTGGGCATCTTTGAGCCAACGTGTGAATAATATGGAAATCTTAGACGCCCATGTCAAGGGAAGGTTTATCCGGGCCCTTTTCTTAGGCTCCTCCTGTGCAACATCCAAGCCCCCAGAATGGCCATGGGCAGGCTAAGCAACTGGCCCATGGACAGCGGCCCCAGAACCAGACCCAACTGTGGATCTGGTTCCCTGGCAAACTCTCCCAAGAAACGAAAAAGCCCGTAGAACATCACAAAACTCCAAAATACAATACCCGGTTTTCTTTCCACCCGTCCCAATCTCCACATGATGAGAAAAAGTATCATTCCCTCGAGCAAGGCCTCATAAAGCTGAGAGGGGTGACGGCATTGGGGTCCACCCTGGGGAAAGACCATGCACCAGGGCAGGTTCGACGGTCTGCCAAAGAGCTCCCCGTTTATGAAGTTTCCTATTCTTCCCAGTCCCAGGCCTATGGGAAGCGGCACCACAGCCACATCGGCCATTTCATAGAATCCCACTGAATTTCTCTTTGCAAACCACATGCCGGCCAATATCACTCCTGCAAACCCACCGTGAAAAGAAAGGCCTCCCTTCCAGATGGCCAGTACCTCCAGGGGATTTTCAAGATAGTAAGGAAGGTTATATATGAGCACGTATCCCAACCTACCTCCCACCACTAGTCCCAAGGCCACAAAAGCCAGGAAATCCAGCAGCAGGTCCCCCTTGAACCTGCCCTTTCTCCCCTCTGTTAGTTTTCTCAGGATCAGGTAACCCACAACAAAGCCCAGCAGGTACATGGTGCCGTACCACCTGAGCTGAAAAGGTCCCACCGAAAAGATGACCGGAGAGATGTTGGGATAGGGGATCAAGTCTTATTCCTCCCATGAGGCATTCTCACAGTCCTCTGAGCTCCTGTCAATCACAGCATCCCAAATGTGCTGCCATGGCCTGGATCCAGGCCCCGTAGAAAAGGCCCAGGCCGCTGACACAGAACCCTTTTGATGATATAAGAGACACGATTCGGCAATATACCCACCTGCCGGAGGTGAGCCATGGACTTGGATTTCTCACAGGAGCAGAGGATTTTTCGGGAACAGGTCCTTAGTTTTTCTCGTAAGGAGATAGCCCCCCTGGGAGAGGATTCGGATCTCAAAGGGGAGTTTTGCTGGGAAGCATGGCGCAAGATGGCCAGCTTCGGGCTCCTGGGTCTGCACTTTCCAGAACAGTACGGCGGGGCTGGCTCTGACATTGTAACAGCCTGCCTTGCAGGGGAAGCTCTGGCAGAGGGGGGAGCCGACGGCGGGCTCACTCTTTCCTGGGGAGCGCACACCTACCTGTGTGGAGACACCATATTACAACATGGCACTGCTGAGCAAAAAGCCAGGTACCTGCCCAAGATAGCATCCGGGCAATGGATAGGAGCCTTGGGGCTCACAGAGCCCGAGGCAGGATCCGATGCCTCGGCAATTCGAACCGTTGCCCATAGAAAAGGGGACTACTATGTCCTCAATGGCACCAAGATGTTCATCACCAACGGCCCCATAGCCGACGTTCTGGTGGTAATAGCTTCCACGGATCCGGCCAAGAAGGCCTTGGGTATCTCGGCCTTCATAGTGGAGAAAAGCTACCAGGGATTCACGCCGGGCAAACCTCTGAAGAAGATGGGATGCCGCGCTTCGCCAACCTCGGAGCTTGTTTTCCAGGATTGTAGGGTGCCGGCAGAAAATCTTTTGGGCCAAGAAGGGGATGGTTTTGTCAAGATCGCCCTTGGAGCTCTGGAATGGGATCGAAGCTCCCTCATGGCGCCTTTTGTAGGGGGAATGCGTTATCTTTTGGACCTTTGTGTAGCATACGCCAACCAAAGGGTGCAGTTCGACAGGCCCATAGGCCGATTCCAGGCCATTCAGCACAAACTGGCCGAAATGAAGGTGATCTACGAGGCCAGTCGTCTGCTCATGTACAGGGTGGCTTGGTGCAAAGATCAGGGTAGGCCTTTGAATCACCTAGAGGCCGCAACAGCCAAACTCTTTGTGGGAGAAGCGGGCATGCGTCTGGCCCACGAAGCGGTCCAGATCCACGGCGGTTACGGATACATTCACGAGTACCCCGTGGAGCGTGCTTTTCGTAACGCCAGATTGGCCTCCATAGGAGGAGGCACGAGTGAAATCCAGCGAGCCATAATAGCCCGAATGATAATGAATCTGGATTACAGTCATGGCAGGGCCATTTGAATCCCAGAATTGACAGGTGCTCTGAAAAACCAATATGCCTGATCCCTTGGGATGCTTTGATCCGGGAAGATGTGTTTTCACAAAGAATCTCATCTCAGACACATGCCTGGCCTCAGGAGCAATGGAGAGCAGGGGGGAGAGCCATGGATTTTGACCTCAGGGAAGAGCAGAAACAATTCCAAAGGTTCCTCAGGGAGACTTGCGAGAGAATCCTTAAACCCAAGGCAGTCCAGGTGGATGAGCTGGGGATGGTGCCGGAGGAAAATCTTCAGGAACTGGCCAGGGCGGGTTACATGGGACTTTTGATCCCAGAGGCCTTGGGAGGAAACAATGGTGATATGACCTGTTTCCTCGTGGGCACAGAAGAGGTGGCCCGCTGCTGCCCCTCCACGGCCCTTGTGGCAGGAACCTCCTTGATGCGCTTCGGGCTTCCGACTATTCTGTACGCAAGTCAGGCCCAAAAGCAAAGGATTTTGCCCAGACTGGCAAGGGGAGACTTGAGAGGGGCTTGGGCTCATACAGAATCTCAAGGAGGATGCGATACAGAGAATCTCACCACCTGGGCCAGCTCCAGGCAGGATGGCTTTTCCTTGTGCGGCAGGAAGGACTATGTTCTAAATGGGCCTGAGGCATCGGCTCTGTTGGTTGCAGCCCGTGTGAATGCTGAGGCAGGTTGCGGGAAGTCCACAGGGGTCTTCTTGCTGGAGGAGCCTTGCCAGGGGCTCAAGAGAAGCCCCGTGGTGCGCACAGTGGGGGCCAGAGGGGCCAGAATCTGCAGCCTTGAACTGGAAGATTGCATTTTACCCAGGGACTCTCTTTTGGGGGGGGAGGCGGGGCCCTCGGCCCAGGCAGTGGAGGAATTACCACATATGCCTCTTTTGATGGCTGGTTACAGCATTGGAGTGGGACAGGCAGCGCTGGAGTTGAGCATTCATTATGCTCGTCAAAGGGCTACCTTTGGGCGGCCCATAGTCTCTTATCAGGAAGTTCACTTCAGGATCGCAGACATGTATGTGAACGTGGATGTGGCCAGGCAGCTGGCTCTTAGGGCAGCCTGGCTCATAGATGTTGGCAGGGGCTCCACGGTGGAGTCATCCCTGGCCAAGCTCTTTGCCTCTGAGATGGGCCTCATGTGCGGGCAAAGCTGCGCACATATCCACGGGGGAAGGGGGCTGCTGGATGGAAGCCAGGCCGACAGGCTCCTGCGGGACAGCAGGATGGGGCTGATATTGGGGGGCACAGTGGAGATGCATCGCCTGGGCATAGCTAGGCAGGTGTTGGCGGGGAAGGCCTGAGCTCATTTGGCTTCCCATGTTCTTTAGAAAAGGTGCTGCTTTCATATTGGATTGCGCTTTCATTGCCGAGCCAAGGGAATAAAGGGAGTTGGTGGAAATGTATTCATCTGACCGAAAAGATCTCTTCATAGGTCTGGATGTGGGATCCATTAGCCTCAACACGGTGCTCATGACCCATGAGGGGGCCGTTCTGGAAGAAGACTATACAAGGGTGCAGGGAAGGCCACTGGAGACGACGCTGAGGGTTCTTTCAGAACTTATGCAACGCTACCCTGGGGATCGTGTGGGAGGGGTAGGGGTGACCGGAGTGGGAGGAAAGCTGGCAGCCCAGCTCCTGGGAGGTTCTTTCTTTAACGAGGTGGTGGCCCAGGCCAGGTCCGTGGAACTTCTGGCCCCTGAGGCTCGCACCATCATAGAGATGGGAGGCCAGGACGCCAAATTGATTCTTCTGGCCGGAAACTCCGGCAACGGAAGGCTTCAGATAGAGGACTTTTCCATGAACAGCCTCTGTGCGGCCGGCACGGGCTCTTTCTTGGATCAACAGGCCAGCCGTCTGGGATTGACCATCGAGGAATTTGGTCAGCTGGCACTCAAGTCCTCTTGCCCTCCTCGCATAGCAGGCCGTTGCTCGGTTTTTGCCAAGAGCGACATGATTCACCTCCAGCAAGCAGCCACCCCGGACTATGACATTGTGGCTGGATTGTGCTTTGCTGTGGCCAGAAATTTCAAGGGAAGCGTGGCGAGGGGAAAGCCGGTCAAACCACCTGTGGTTTTCCAGGGCGGTGTGGCAGCCAATCCTGGGATGATAAGGGCCTTTAGGGAAGTCCTGGAACTGATGGAAAAGGATCTAATGGTCCCGGCCCATTTTGCCTCCACAGGGGCCATAGGGGCTGTCTTGATGTTGCTGGATGAGCCAGCTTTGCGTAGGCCTTTCAAGGGCTTGCAGGACCTGGAGGCCTATATTAGAGAGCATCGCAAAGTTGAAAGTGCCAAAAGTTTGGCTCCTCTTTGCAGACCTTCGAGGCTTCGCAGGGGCCCCACTGAAGTTTTTCCCATTTCTGCAAGATCAGGACGCATCAGGGGCTTCTTGGGGGTGGACGTAGGATCCATAAGTACCAATGTGGTGGTCATTGATGAAAAAGGCAGGGTGCTCTCCAAGCGGTACCTGATGACCGCAGGGCGGCCTCTGGAGGCTGTCAAGAAGGGTCTTCGGGAAGTGGGAAAGGAAATAGGAGACAAGGTGGTCATTGCAGGGGCCGGCACTACGGGTTCCGGAAGATACCTCACTGGTGATTTCATAGGCGCGGATGTCATCAGGAACGAGATAACAGCCCAGGCCACTGCCGCAGTGGCCATAGACCCTGAGGTGGATACCATATTCGAAATAGGAGGCCAGGATTCCAAGTACATCAGCATTTCCCATGGGGCTGTTGTGGACTTTGCCATGAACAAGGTCTGCGCTGCGGGGACGGGTTCTTTCCTGGAAGAGCAGGCCGAGAGGCTGGGGATAGCCATACAGGAAGAGTTTGCAGAGCTGGCCTTCAGTTCCAAGTGCCCTGTGCCCTTGGGGGAACGCTGTACGGTTTTCATGGAGTCGGACTTGGTCCATCACTTGCAAAGAGGGGCGCCCACAGCCGACCTGGTGGCCGGACTGGCTTACTCCATAGTGGAGAATTATCTGAACAAGGTGGTGGAGACCCGAAGCATAGGCCAACGTATTTTCTTCCAAGGTGGGCCGGCTTTCAATCATGCCATAGTGGCGGCTTTTGAGCAGGTATTGGGAAGATCTATTACGGTCCCCCCTCATCACGAGGTCACAGGCGCAATAGGAGCAGCTCTCTTGGCCATGAGAGAGAACCCGAAGCCTTATAGCAACTTCAAGGGCTTTGAATTGGCCGAAAGGCCTTACCAGGTTTCTCCCTTTGAATGCAAGGCTTGTCCCAACAGATGCGAGATAAAAAAGGTGATCCTGGCCGGAGAAGAAGATCGGCCTCTTTTCTATGGAGGCCGCTGTGAGCGCTATGAGAGAAGACAGCCAGGTCAAGACAACAAGATGGTGCAGGTAAGTGATCTTTTTTCCCAGAGGGAAAAGCTGCTCCTGGAGACCTACCCTGGCGAAGGACCTGACTCGGGTGTGATGGTGGGCATACCCCGGACCCTTTTCTTTTTGGAGCTGCTTCCTTTTTGGAAAGCCTTTTTTTCCAATATGGGTTTCAAGGTGGTGGTCTCGGATCCCACCACCAAGGAGATCATCCATAAAGGGGTGGAAAAGGTTGTGGCTGAGACCTGCTTCCCCATCAAGGTGGCCTTCGGCCATGTGGAGAACCTGTTACAAAAAGGGGTCAGCCTGCTTTTCCTTCCAAGCATCATAGACATGAGACAGGCCAGCGAGGATCTGCCTCAGGGCTTTAACTGCCCGTATGTGCAAACCATCCCTTACACGGTGCGTTCGGCCTTTGACTTTGAGGCTGCTGGAGTCCAACTCCTGGATCCACCTTTTCGCTTCGGAGCTCCTCGTAAGGAGCTTCACAAGGACCTTGTTAGATTTGGGCGTTCTTTAGGGGTCAAGGCCTCAATGGTAAAAGAGGCCATCAAAGCTGCTGAGGATGCCCAAGAGAGATTTGCCACAGCCTTGAAGCAAATGGGTGAAAAGGCCTTGGAGGAGCTAAGGCCAGAGCAAAAGGCCATGGTCATAGTGAGTCGTGTTTACAATGGATGCGACTCAGGCCTAAACCTGAATCTCCCTAGAAAACTCAAGGACTTGGGAGTGCTGGCCATCCCCCTGGATTTCTTGCCATTGGAGAAGCTAGAGCCTGACGAGGAGGTATTGGGGCACTATTGGCGCTACGGCCAGAGATTCATGGCCTCAGCCAAACTTCTCAGAGAAGATCCCAGACTCTATCCCATATACATAACCAACTTCGGGTGCGGTCCAGATTCCTTCATACAACATTTTTTTAGGAACGCCATGGGCGAAAAGCCGCTCTTGCAACTGGAAATAGACGAGCATAGCTCGGATGTGGGAGCCATAACGCGCTTGGAGGCCTTTCTGGACAGCCTCAAGAACGCCCCTGCCAAGGCCTCCGGGCCATTGAGACCCATAAGAAGACAGGGCCTCCACTCCATAGGCAGGGAAAGGAAGGTCTTTCTTCCTTATATGACCGATCAGGCCAGGGCGGTGGCAGCGGCCTTTGAGGCAAGCGGAGTTCCAGCTGAGGTTCTTCCCAAGACCACAGAGGAGACCCTTCGTGTGGGAAGACGCTATACCTCGGGCAAGGAATGCTATCCAGCAATCCTTACCACCGGGGACATGTTGGCTTGGGCCATGAGACCCGGGTTCGACAGGGCTCACAGTGCCTTTTTCATGCCAGGAGGCTCTGGCCCTTGCCGTTTCGGCCAATACAACAGATTTCATCGCCTGGTCCTGGACCAGGCCGGATTCCACGATGTACCCATCTATTCTCCGGTCCAGGACCAGGAAATGTACAAACAGCTCGGCCTCATAGGCAAGACCTTTGTGCGGCTGGGTTGGCGAGGAGTAGTGGCCATAGATTTCCTGGAGAAAGCGCTTTGGGAGATAAGACCCCTGGAGGCCAGAGCCGGAGAGGCACAGGAGGTTTACGAAAAGGCGGTGGCCATGGTGTGTGAAGAGCTTCGGCAGGGCAACGGAGATCTCTTTCCAATCCTGCAGGAGGCCAGGCAGGCCTTTGAATCCATATCCCTGCGCACGGATCAGGCCAGGCCCGTGGTGGGCATTGTAGGAGAGATATACATCCGATCCAATCCTTTTGCCAACGAGGATGTCATCCGCAGACTGGAGCAGTTGGGGGTAAGTGTTTGGATGCCTCCCATTTCCGAGTGGCTCCTTTACATCAATTGTATATCCAAGCGCCACGCCATGAGAGACCGAAGGTGGAAGAACTATCTGCGAACATCCCTCAAGCAATGGTTTCAAAGAAAAGACGAGCACCGCATGGAGGAGATCTTCCATGGGCTGGTGCGCAACCTTAAGGAGCCCACCATAGAGGAGACCATGCGTCTGGCAGGTCCTTATGTACATCACTCCTTTGAGGGGGAGACCATCTTGAGCATAGGAAAGGCTGAAGATTTCTATAGAAAAGGCGTCAGCGGACTCGTCAGTGTTGGGCCCTTCACCTGCATGCCGGGCACCATAGTGACCGCACTGCTCAAGAGATTCAGAGAGGAACACGATGGGATACCTGTGCTGAATCTTTTCTTTGACGGTCAGGGAGAAAGTTCCAATCAGAACCGTTTGGAGGCCTTTGTTCACCAGGTACATAGTTTTAGAAGCAAGAGGCACTGGCCCCAATGAAATCTTGAAAAAGCCCAGGAGGTTCTCATAAGCATGAAAGAAGATTCTTGCAGGAATCACAAAGAAAACCTAAAGCGTTGCAACTGCACCTACGAGCCTTGCCCCAGGAAAGGATACTGTTGCGAGTGCCTTCATTACCATCGCTCCCATGGTGAAGTGCCGGCATGTTTCTTCCCTGCGGAAGTGGAGCGCACCTATGACAGGAGCCTGGCCCGTTTCCTATCCTTGCATAGAGGGAGGTCATGAGGTTTCCCAGGGCAGCCCATCCATTGCGCAGGATAACCTACGGCCCGGTTCCTTCCAGGAGGTTGGGCAGATCCCTGGGCATAGACCTGCTGCCCATGAAGAGCTGCTCCTACGACTGCGTATATTGCCAGCTGGGCCCCACTTTAAGGCCCAGGTTCAAAAGGATGGAGTTCATCCAGCCGGAGCTGGTGGGTAGGGCTGTGAGGCAGGCCTTGGAGAAGGGCGGCCCGGTGGATGTGTTGAGCTTTTCAGGATCTGGTGAACCAACCCTGGACAAACATCTGGGGACAACCATCAGGCTCCTTAAGAGGCTCTTCGGCCTACCGATTGCTGTGATAACCAATGGTTCCCTTCTTTACCGAAGAGACGTGAGGGAAGCCCTTCGGGAAGCTGACCTGTTGCTTCCATCCATGGATGGCTGGACAGAGCCCATGTTCAGAAGGATCAACAGGCCTCACCCGCTCTTGAAGCTGGAGAAGGTTTTGGATGGGCTCGTGTCCCTTAGGAAGGAATTCAAAGGCCAGATCTGGTTGGAGGTGTTTCTGGTCCAGGATGTCAACGACTCCCTGGAACATGTTCCTGGGCTCATTCAATGGCTCCAGAGAATAAATCCAGACAGAGTCCAGCTCAACAGCTTGAGTAGACCTCCTGCAGAAGCTTGGGTCAGGGCCCCCAGTCCTGAGCGCATCAAGGAGATCAGAGATGCCCTGGGGCCCAGGGCCGAAATCGTGGTTCCTTTTAAAGGGCTCCAGGAGAAGGCCTCCATTGAGGATCTGGAACAAAGGATTGTGGAGACCGTTACAAGAAGACCTCTTTGCCCAGAGGATCTGAGTTCTCTGTTCGGCTTGGAACCAGCCTTTGCAAGACGTCTGATGCAGGATCTGTCCAGGAAAAACTCTTGGAAGGCTCACAGCGTGGGCGGCAGGACCTACTACAGGGCAAAGCAGCTTCGGCCTGGGGAACCGTCCAAATGATATTGAAGGGACCCGAGGAAATGCAGTTTCTGAGGCAGGCCAACAAGATCGTGGCCTGCATTCTGGAGGAATTGACCCATCTGGTGACCCCGGGAACCCTTACCAAGGACTTGGACAGATTTGTGGAGCAAAGGATCCGGGACCTGGGAGGTGAGCCCGCATTTTTGGGTTACAGGGGTTATCCTGCCTCCAGTTGCATATCCATCAACGAGCAGGTGGTCCACGGCATACCAGGAAATCGCAAGATCCGGGAAGGGGATCTGGTGAGTGTGGATCTGGGGGTTGTGTACAGGGGCTACTACGGTGATGCGGCCCGCACTTACGGTGTGGGAAAACTCAGCCAAAAGGCGCGCAGGCTCATGGAGGTCACAGAGGAGGCCCTCTATAAGGGAATAGAGAAAGCAGTGGCAGGCAACAGGCTCTTTGATATCTCCAAGGCCATCCAAAGTTGGGTGGAACGCCACGGCTTCTCTGTAGTAAGGGAGTTCGTGGGACACGGCATAGGCCAAAGCCTTCACGAGGATCCCCAAGTGCCCAACTACGTGCCTCGAAGTCCTTACAATCCCCTGTTGGAATCGGGATTGGTCTTGGCGCTGGAGCCCATGGTGAATGCAGGAGATTATCGCGTCAAGGTGCTGCCAGATGGCTGGACGGCAGTGACAGCCGACGGTTCCCTCTCTGCCCACTTCGAGCACACAATAGCCATCACCGAAGACGGCCCTGAAATCTTGACCCTATGCCGCTAGGTCCCCCTACTCCCAGATCAACCGGTCACGAATTTCCTGCCTGCCTTCTCTTCCACGGATTGTATCTTGGCTACGAGTCTGCCCTTGTGGCCCTTTCGATAATCCACCTTGATGAGAGCAGCTATACGGTTGCAATCCTGGCTCATCCGGTCAAAACATTTTCGCACCACGTCAAAGACCTGGTCCCACTCTCCTTCTATGACCGTGCCCATAGGGTTCATGCGGTACTCCAGCCCGCTCTCAGCTATTATCTGCATGGAACGGGCCACATATGGGCTGAGGCTCTCACCCTTGTCCAAAGGGTACATGCTGAACTCCAGAAGCACCATGTCCTGCCCACCTCCTGCCGAAATTCTAAGCACAAGCCCTCAGATAAGGCTTCACAGGCAGAAACTATAACATATGCCTGGCAGGGGCCACAATGCTTGCCGGGTCTTTACACGCTGGAGGCCTGGCCCTAGAATCATGGGGCAGTTGCTGGCTCTTGTCCACGTGGCAGATGAATCTGGATCTTCTAAGGAGGTGTGTTATGGCCTACGAGTTCATCAGGGTGGAAAAGCAAGAACATCTAACCATACTTACCATCAACAGGCCAGATGTGATGAACGCCTTGCATCCACCTGCGTGCAAGGAAATGGATGAGGCCTTCGAGGAGTTCTCACAAGATCCCGAGGCATGGGTGGCCATAGTGACCGGAGCAGGAGACAAGGCCTTCAGCGCGGGCAATGACCTTAAGTGGCAGGCAGTGCACGGAGGAAAGGCTCTTAGGGAGGGCATCGACTCCCTCAAGGGTGGATTCGGGGGCATAACCAGGAGATTCGATCTTTTCAAACCGGTCATTGCTGCTGTCAATGGTTTGGCCTTGGGTGGAGGCTTCGAGATAGCCCTGGCCTGCGACATCATAGTTGCTTCGGAGAATGCCAGCTTTGGTCTGCCTGAGCCCAGGGTGGGAATGATAGCCGGAGCAGGAGGGGTGCATAGACTTCCCAGGCAGATTCCATTTCATCTGGCCATGGGCTTGATCCTGACCGCAAGGCGCATCTCAGCCAGGGAGGCCCAGCAGATGGGTCTCGTAAACGAGGTGGTGCCAGCCCCCCAGCTCATGGAGGCGGCCCGCAAATGGGCAGAGGCGATCCTGGAATGTGCCCCCCTGGCCGTTCGGGCCAGCAAGGAAGCTGCCTTACAGGGGTTGGGACAACCCTTGGAGGATGTGATGAGAAAGATTTTTCCAGGGGTGGCTGCCATGGCCGCTTCCGAAGATTTCGTGGAGGGCCCTCGTGCCTTTGCACAGAAGAGAAAACCTCAGTGGAAGGGCAGATGAGGGACCCCAATCCCAGGCTTAAAAATCAAGACAGGCCATGATGTAAGGGCAGAAAACTGTGGATGCGGGGTGGAACCTTGAACCAGGCAATGCTGGCCGTCAGGGCTGAGATAAGGGAAATGACCCCCTGGCTTGTGGAGGTACGGAGGGATTTACACAAGCATCCAGAACTCAAGTTCCAGGAAGTAAGGACCTCCAGCAAGGTTGCCGGGCTCCTCCAGCAGTGGGGCATGGAACCCAAGACAGGGGTAGCTCACACGGGCGTGGTGGGGCTTCTGGACACAGGCAAACCCGGTCCTGTGCTGGCGTTGAGGGCGGATATGGACGCCCTTCCCATTCAGGAGATTCAAAGCAGGGATTATGCCTCCCAGAATCCGGGCCTGATGCATGCCTGCGGTCACGACGCCCACGTGACAATGCTCCTGGGGGCCGCCAGAGCCTTGGCCACAGCTTGCATGCCTCCCAGGGGTGCGGTCAAGTTCATATTCCAGCCGGGAGAGGAGGGAGGTGCAGGGGGCCTAAGGATGGTGGAGGCCGGAGTCCTGGAAAATCCAAAGGTTAGCGCGGCCTTGGCCCTCCATGTGTTCCCAACCCTTCGCGTGGGTGAGTTGGGGCTCACCCCGGGGCCAGCCCTGGCCTCGGTGGATGATTTTGTAATAAAACTCAAGGGTCGGGGAAGCCACGCAGCCCACCCACACACCGCCAGGGACCCCATACTGGCTGGAGCAGCCTTGATCCAGGCCCTTCAGTCCATTGTCAGCAGAAACACAGATCCCTTGGAGTCTTTGGTGGTCAGTGTGACCCGCTTTCAGGCAGGAACAGCCTTTAACATCATTCCGGAAGACTCTGAGATATGGGGAACCATAAGGGCCCTTAAGGAGCCAGTGCGTCTTCAAGCCCAGGCCAGCATAGAGGAGGTTGCCAGGGGGATAGCTGCGGCCCACGGAGTAATGGCAGAGACAGAGATCAGAAGGGGTTACCCGGTCTTATACAACGACCCTAGCGTGATTGCTTTTGTGGAGGATGTGGCATGCGACTTTCTGGGCAAGGAGGCAGTCCTTCACCTTCCGCCTTCCATGGGCTCTGAGGACTTCTCATATTTTCTTGAAAAATGCCCTGGGGCATTCGTGGTCATTGGGTGCTCGGAGCCAGGAGGAACTCCGGCTCCCATGTTGCACACACCACAGTTTGATATCAGCGAAGAGGTGCTGCCCATAGGAGTGGAGCTCTTGGTCAGGCTGGTTCACCAGTTCATGCAAGAGCCTCATGCTCGTGAGTTTGCCGGTTGAGGGCCTTGTGCCATCATTGGAATCGCCTAACCAGTCTTGAGGGGATATGCGCACTAAAGGAGGTAAGAAATGGCCAGGCACAAAAAAATCGAAAGGAGAAAGGAGCTGGATCGCCGAAGAAGAAGAAAGAAGAAAAGGGCTAAACTCAAAGCCAAAGGTCAAAACAAGCTTTGACCTTCACTGTTTGGTTCTTGTGAATAATGAGAGCTAGGCCTGAAAAAAAGTAGATGTACCTGAGACTTGGGGCCTAGCCCCAAGGTCACTGATTCTGGGGAAAAATCCGGGCCAAGCTTTTGGGTTTTTGAAGGCCAGGATGTTAAAAATTTAAGGGCCGGCAGCCCTCTCCATGGGTGCCGGCCCTTTTTCTGGTCTACTGCCCTTCTCTAGACTAAAAGCGGAGCAAGGATCAGTGAGATGACGCTCATGAGTTTGATGAGTATGTTCATGGTGGGGCCTGAGGTATCCTTGAAGGGATCACCCACCGTGTCACCTATGACCGCTGCCTTGTGGCAGTCAGAGCCCTTGCCTCCCAGGTTCCCCTGCTCTATGTACTTCTTGGCATTGTCCCAGGCGCCTCCGGCATTGGCCATGAAAAGGGCCAGGAGGACTCCGGAGATGGTGGCTCCCACCAGAAAACCTCCCAGGGCCTCTTTCCCTATGATGAAACCCACGGCCACTGGAGAGACAACCCCAAAGAGCCCCGGTGCTATCATGTAGCGCAGGGCTGAACGAGTGGCTATGTCCACGCAGGTGGCAGGATCTGGATCGGCCTTGCCTTCAAGCAATCCCTTGATTTCCCTGAACTGTCTTCTAATTTCTTCCACTATGGCAAAGGCAGCCTTGCCCACAGCAGTCATGGTCAGAGAGGCCACGATAAAGGGCACTATGGAACCCAGGAAAACCCCTATCACGGTGTAAGCATCCGTTATGTCAATGCGCTCCACTCTAGCCGACTGGCCGTAGGCCACAAAAAGCGAAAGGGCTGTCAGGGCAGCAGAGCCGATGGCAAAGCCCTTTCCGATGGCTGCAGTTGTGTTTCCAAGAGCATCCAGAGTATCTGTGATCTTTCTGGTCTCAGGGCCCAGATGGGACATCTCGGCAATGCCTCCGGCATTGTCCGCTGTGGGACCATAAGCATCCACGGTCATGGTCACACCCACTGTGGCCAACATCCCCACAGCCGAGATGCCTATTCCGTACATGTCGGCCGAGACGTAAGCAATGTACATGGCCAGGCAGATCCCGCACACAGGAAGGGCAGTGCTGACCATGCCCACGGCCATACCTGAGATGATAACTGTTGCCGGGCCTGTCTTGGAGGAGTCAGCAATGTCCCTGATGGGTTTGGCAGAGGTATAGTACTCGGCCAAAAGCCCTATGATCATGCCCACTATCAGACCGCTGACCACCGCCCAGAAAGTACCCATGGGAAGCCCCAAGCCGCTTTGAATCAAGAGGGTCAGCACTATGAGCACAGCCCCGCCGATGAAGGTGGAATACCTAAGGGCTGCCTGAGGCCCAGCACCCTTGAGGGGCTTGATGGAAAGCACCCCCACCAAGGAGGCGATGAGACCTGCCATGACTACCAGCAAAGGCATGCTCATGTACCTGAACTTTATGGCCCATTCCCCCTGCCCCGGGAAGTACTTGGATACCCAATCCGGACTCAGGGTCATGGTGGCTGCTATGGCGATTGTAGCCACTGTGGCACCAACGTAGGATTCGAAGATGTCGGCTCCCATGCCGGCTATGTCTCCCACGTTGTCACCCACATTGTCTGCTATGACCCCGGGATTTCTGGGATCATCCTCCGGTATGCCGGCCTCCACCTTTCCCACCAGGTCTGAGCCCACATCTGCGGCCTTGGTGTAAATGCCTCCCCCCATCCTGGCAAAAAGCGCAATGGAGCTGGCCCCCATGGCAAAACCGTTTATGTACTGAGCGGTCTCAGCGCTTCCACCCCAAACCCAGAACCAGATACCTACGCCCAGAAGTCCCAGGGAGGCCACGGAGAGCCCCATGACAGAGCCGCTCATGTAAGAGACTATCAGGGCCTTACCCATGCCTTCCTGGTTGGCCGCCCAGGCCGTCCTGGAATTTCCCTTGGTGGAAGCCGTCATGCCGAAGAAGCCGGCGAACATGGAGCAGAGAGCACCGGTCAAGAAGCAGATGGCTGTCCAGATGTTGATGCCTATGGTGAGAAGAATAAAGACTATCACCACGAAGATCGCCAAGGTGGAGTACTGGCGTTTGAGAAACGCCATGGCGCCCTGTCTTATATACCCCTCGATCTTCACCATGAGATCGGTCCCGTTGGGCTGGCTTGCCACCCAGCGGTAGATCAGAAACGCCATCAGAAACCCAAAGACCCCCAGAAACGGCGCCACCTTCGTCAGTTCCAGCATTTTCCCCGTACCTCCTTCTCCGCTTGATGGTTCTGCGCCTGCTAAGAAACGCTCCCTTTGGTTCTGCTCTGCTCGGATGGAAAAGGGGCATGGCAGACCCTCATGGCCTCTTCCAACCCCTTGTGGATCAGAATCTCCAAACCCTGGAGAGCCCTATCCAAAACCTTTTCCACCAGCTCTTTCTCCTGATCTTGAAATGACTCCAGCACGAACTGCACAGGATCAACTCCACTAGGGGGTCTGCCTATTCCAATCCTGAGTCGCAGGAACCCGTCGTCTCCTAGAGCTTCCAGGACGGAACGCACACCCCTGTGTCCCGCATCACCTCCTCTCCACTTGAACTTGAGTCTGCCCAAGGGTAGATCCATGTCATCGTGGACCACCACAAGACTCTCCGCCTCACAGCCCTTTTTCCTAAGAGCCAACACCGCCTTTCCGCTCAGGTTCATGAAGGTCTGGGGCTGGGCGAGCCTCAACCTTTGCCCAAACCACTGACCTTCCCCCCACCAGAGCTCCCGCTCCCTATGGGAAAGGCTGATACCAGCAGCCCGACATACCCTGTCCACCACCCGGAAGCCCACGTTGTGCCTGCTCCACACGTAGCGGGGCCCCGGGTTGCCAAGCCCCACGATGCACCACATGGGCTTCTCTCTTCAGATCAGGCTTCGGCTGGCTCGGCTGGTTGCGCAGTACCTGCCTCTGCCGTGGCCCTGCCTGTGACAGTCACCACTGCCGTGGATGGATCGGTCAAGAGCTTGACCCCTTCCGGCACCACCAAGTCCTTGGCGTAAAGAAGGTCCCCCACATTGAGCTTCGTGCAGTCCACCTTAATCTCATGGGGTACCTTCTCTGGGAGGCAGGAAACCTCCAGACTCCAAAGAAGCGGGCTCAAAGTGCCCCCTAGGGTGACTCCCCTGGGTTCCCCTACAAACTGGAGGGGAACCTCCACTCGTATGGCCTCCTCCAAAGAGATCTCGTACAGGTCCACATGTCTGGGCACATTTTTCAAGGGATCCAGATCGCACTGCTTTACCATGGCTATACGACTCTGCACCCCTTTGTCATCCTGGATGGAGAGATCCACCAGGACATTCTCGCCAGAGGCCAGCACCTGTTTCAGTTCTTTGGGCCTCACAGCCACGGCCAAAGGCTCACGATGAGGTCCGTAAAGGACTGCCGGGATCAGCCCTTCCCTTCTGATCCTGCGGGAAGGTCCCTTACCCGTTTGTTTCCTGACGATCGCCTGCAAAGCTATTCTTCCCATGCCTACTCCCAACTGGTCAGACGAACAAGGAGCTCACCGATCGTTCGTCGTGGATTCTCTGGATGGCCTCGGCCAGGAGCCCTGCCACGGAAAGCTGCCTTATCTTCCCGCAGGTCTTGGCCCTTTGGCTCAAAGGAATGGTGTTGGTGACCACCACTTCGGTTATTCGAGAAGCCTCTATCCTCTCCATGGCCGGTCCTGACAACACCGGGTGAGTGCAGGCAGCATAAACCTCTCTGGCCCCCCGCCCCAAAAGAGCCTCTGCAGCCTGAGTGAGAGTGCCTGCAGTGTCTATCATATCGTCCAAGATCAGAGCCCTTTTGCCCTGAACCTCTCCTATGATGTTCATGGCTCTGGCTTCGTTGATGCCCTCTCTGCGCTTGTCTATGATGGCCAGGCTCACCTCCAGCCTCTTGGCAAAGGCTCTGGCTCTTTCCACGCCGCCGGCATCTGGGGAAACTATGACCAGATCGTCCTGATAGTTGCTGCGTATGTACTCCAGGAGCACCGGGGCTGCAAAGAGGTGGTCAAATGGAATATTGAAGAAACCCTGGATCTGCCCTGCATGTAGGTCCATGGACAAGACCCTGTTGGCCCCCGCAGCTGTTATCAAATCAGCCACCAGCTTTGCCGAGATGGGCACCCTTGGGGCCACCTTACGGTCCTGACGGGCATAGCCGTAGTAGGGTATCACAGCGGTTATCCTCCTGCTGGAGGCCCGTTTCAGAGCATCTATCATGATAAGCAATTCCATTATGTTATGGTTCACAGGAGGACAGGTGGACTGGATCACGAAAACATCCGTGCCTCTGACATTCTCCTCCACCTCCACAAACACTTCCCCGTCGCTAAAGGTTCTGACCTTTGCCTTGCTCAATGGAATCCTGAGACACTCAGAAATCTCCCGGGCCAGCTCTAGATTGGAGTTACCCGAAAAGAGCTTTAACTTCTCCGACATGCCCTCCTCCGCCACCCTCCACACTCTTGGGACTCTGTGCCTTCACTCTTCTGGTCCAAGACCACTGGTGAGGCAAAGCAGCTCTTCATCTCGGGGAACTATCTTTTCCAAAGCCCTCTTGGCCTCCGATTCCCCCCTGAACAAACCAAAAACAGTGGGACCGCTTCCGGACATCAAAACCCCCTCTGCTCCAGCCTCCCGAAGCCGGGTCTTGGCCTCTTTCACCCAGGGGTAATGCTGCGCCGTTACGGTCTCAAGATCATTATGAAGGATCGCGATGACGTCTTCGAATCGATCAATAAGTTGCGGAATCGTATATTCTTTTGACCTGCTTGTCAATCCCAAATCCAAGTTTTGGTATACCCAAGCGGTGGACACAGGCCAACCCGGATACCATAGAACATAGTATAACGGAGCCCTTAAACACATGGGTTCCAGCTTTTCCCCAATGCCCCTTGCCAGGGCTGCCCCCCCCTTCAGAAAAAATGGCACATCTGCCCCCAGCCTGGATGCCAGCTCCAGAAGTTCTTTGTGCTCCAATGGGTCTCCCAACAATCTGTTCATTGCCCCCAAGACACCAGCCGCATCGCTGCTGCCACCACCTAACCCTGCGCCTATGGGAATCCTCTTGGTAAGGTGGATCTTTACTCCTGGCCACATCCTGGTGTGCTCCTGGAAAAGCCTGGCAGCCCTGTAAGCCAGGTTTTCCTCGCCCAAGGGAAGCCCTGGATGGTTGCATGAGAGCTCAATGCTTTGGCCTGCCAACTCCATCTCCAGCTCATCAAAAAGGCCCACGCATTGCATCAGCGTGATGATCTCGTGATAACCGTCGGGCCTTCTCTCCAGGACCCTCAGATGTAGATTCACCTTGGCCGGACAACGCAACTTGATTCCCTTGAATTCCCTTGCCAAAGCCCCCCCAAAAGCAACAGGGGCGGGTCAGACCCACCCCTGACTAAGATCATTCTTTAGATGCCTTCATACCCCAGGGCTCAACCAAGCCCTTTTTTTGTATTGGAGTTCCATCCCTTCTCGAGCCTCTTCCCTTGGGCACCCATCTAGGGTCAGATCCAGGGTTCAAGGACAGGATTTGCTCTGCCTTGTTGCCCACGGCCGGATCATCTTCAATCCTTGATATGGACCACCACGTATCGCCTGTTCTTCCCCCTTTGAATCCACAGCAACACGCTGTCCTTGCCAGCCTTGGCCAGAGCCTTTTGATAGTCCTTGACGCTCTTGACAGCCTGGCGCTCTATTTCGTGGATCACGTCCCCCCTTTGAAGCCCAGCCTTGGCAGCCGGACTGCCTGGCTTCACATTGGCGATCAAGACACCCTCTGCCTTTTCAAGGCCCAGACGCTCTGCTATTTCAGGGGATATTTCCTGCACAGTCAATCCGATACGGTCTTCCTTGCTAGGGGTAGGCTCTGAGCTCATCTCGCCTTCAGCAGGTCTTTCCCCGAGCTCCACTGTGAGGCTCAACTCCTTTCCATCCCGCCACACAGTCACCTTGACCTTCTGGCCCGGCTGCAGCCTAGCTACCGTGTTGAGCAGATCCTTTGTGTCCTTGATCCTGTGGCCTTCCACCTCCAGAATCACATCCCCTTTCTTGATGCCTGCTTTCTCCGCTGGCTCTCCCTCTATGACCCTTCCCACAAGAGCCCCTCTTTCCTCCTTGAGCCCGAACTTCTGAGCCATTCCAGGCTCCCATCCCTGAATCTGAACCCCCAGCCAACCCCTTGTGACCTTGCCCTTCTCCCTGAGCTGGGGAAGCTCCTCCTTGGCCACGTTTATGGGAATGGCAAAGCCGATGCCCTGCCCGCTGGCCACTATGGCTGTGTTTATGCCCACCACCTCGCCCTGCAGATTGAAAAGGGGCCCCCCCGAGTTGCCTGGATTTATGGAAGCATCCGTCTGTATGAAATCATCATACGGACCCGAGCCTATGACTCTGCCCTTGGCCGAGACTATGCCTGCTGTGACTGTGTGTTCCAGCCCAAAGGGATTTCCGATGGCTATCACCCACTCTCCTACCCTTAACCTGTCTGAGTCTCCCAAGGTGGCTGCCTGCAGCTCTTTCTCCGGTTCTATTTTCAGCAGTGCCAGATCCGTTGTGGCATCTGCGCCCACCACTTTGGCCGAGTACTCCCCTTGCTTGTCAGGAAGCCTCACGATTATCTCGTCGGCACCCTCTATGACATGGTTGTTGGTAAGTACATAGCCCTCCTTGCTTATCACCACCCCAGAGCCCAATCCCTTCTGTTCGAACTCTTTGGGCACTTGGTCTCCGAAGAACCTCTCAAAGAAGTCCCTAAAGGGATCCCTCTCCCCTCTGGGGCCGCGGAAAAAGGGAAAAGGCCCTGTCTGGACCTTCTTGCTCACCTGAATGTTCACCACGGTGCGCTTTAGCCCCTCCACCAGATCCGCCAGGGAGGGCAATCCAGCCACAGAGGGCTTTACAGCAGCCCCTGCTTCGGACTCCTTCCAGAAAGCCTTACCCCATGCCTGGGGAACACCTTCCATGAGCCCAAATCCCATCACAGCTATTACCAAGACTCCCAAGCCCAGCCACTTCTTATTTCCAAGCTTCATCTGGCTTGCCTCCTTACAGTTTTGTAGGTCTTTGGGGAACATAAGCTGGAATTGCTCTTTCAACCCCTCATACTCACCCCTGAGCGCTCATGGCCGGGCAAGCACCCATGTCATATCTTCACGGCCTTCACATAAAGCAGGCGCAGATCTGCCAAAAGCCCGTCCAGATGTCTTTGCTCCTCCGAGGTAAGATTGCCCTTTGTCTTCTCCTGGATTATACCCAGGGTGTCTATCAGGTACTTGGCCATGGGCAGGTTTCGCTCTCTTTGTTGGGTTTCTGGATTGGGGATTTCCCCCAAAAACGTGAGCACCTGCGGCAGGAAAAAAGAAGCCAGAAACCCCGAGAACGTAGGCTGTGGAAGAGGTATTTCCCTGGGTTCTCCTCGAGCCTCCTGCCTTTTGGGCCCCTGGGACTCCCCCTTGACCGCCCCGGCCTCTCTTGCTGGGCTCTCCTGTGCCCCTTGATCTTCACTCCTGGAAAAAGCCCTTCTATCTCTCACGGTAAAGCCCTGGCCCTGTTCCTCCCCTGCCATGGCTACTCCTCCCCAAGAGTCTTTTTCTAGACTATAAGCCCTCCCCAGGGCCTTGTCCACCGGGGTCCTGCTCACAGACCTTCTCCATGATCCTCTTTAGGCCCGCCTCGGCCCTCTTTAAACCCAACTCATCCCCCAGGATCGAATATGCCCTTCTGGCATCACTCCAGCGTCCCTTTTCCTCGGCCCTTTTTGCCAATTTTCTTATTTCTTCGTTCCAGTTCCCCTCTTTATTGCTCAAGAGGGTCTCTTCAAAGAGCTGCAGGTCGCCAGAGTCTATGGCCTTCTGTCTCAAGCCTTCCAGGCCTTCCTCATAGCCGGCTCTACGGTAAAAGGCTGCGGCGTCATTAACCCTTTGGGCTTCCCTGAACCTGTCTCCCCATATCCGGGCCTCTTCTGGAGTCGTCTTGGGAGAAAACAGCTTTTCTTTCTTCTCCATAAAATTCAGCCACTTCATTGCCTTGCTCCCCCAATGGAATTGAGCCTCCCCCCCTTGGCAGCTCTCTCCAACAGTAATGGATCCTCTGCAGGACCGTCAGATTGGCCAGTAGGGCCAGAATCCCAACAGCCCAATCCATTACCTGGAAAAGGGCTCCTGCTGCCAGCACCAAGATGCGCTCTGGTCTCTCCATCCAGCCCACGGTGCATTTGGGCAAAAAGCACTCTGCCCTGGCCCGGGCATAGGGCACAAGAGATGTCCCAATCATGGCCAGGCAGCACAGTCCCACCAGAGCCACGTTCCCCTGTCCTGCAAAATAAAGCGTCAGACCCGTAAGTAGGAACAGGTCCGAATAACGATCCACTATGGAGTCCAGAAAGGCCCCAAGACGGTTCTCCAGCCCTCGGACCCTTGCCACCCCCCCATCCAGCATATCACAGAGCCCTCCGGCCAGCATGAACAGGCCAGCTACTCTAAAGCTGCCCATCCAAAGCAATGCAGAGGCCAACAGGCTCAAGCCCAGGCCCGTGAAGGTAAGGAGGTTTGGGGAAATCCCCATGCGATAAAGCCCCTCAAACAGAGGCCTACCCAGTTTTTCCAGCTGGCCCTTGACGAATCCTCCTATCAACCTCCACCTCCCAGCTCCAGGGTAAGGTAGTAACCGTAGCTTCCCCTCTGAATCAACAGGGTCACGCTTTCACGCCTCAGGGCTCTGGCCATGGCAGCCTGATAATCCTCCAAGGAACGAATCTCTTTCTCATTGACCTGTCTGATGAGATCCCCTTCCCGAATCCCCACACGGTGGGCCAGGCTCTGGAACTCCACACTCTTAACCACCACCCCCTGATTCGGGTATTCTCTTGGGCCCCTCCTCTGGGCCGGTGGAGCAGCCACCGTGAACCCCAAGAGCCCTTCGGCCATTTTGGCCGCATCCTTGGAAGACAAGGATTCCGCCTTCACCTTGAGTTCCAACTCCCGCCCATCCCTGACCACCCTCAGGCTGATTTGACTTCCGCCCGTATAGGCTGAGAGCGCCTCCTGGAACTCCTGCCTCGAGGAGACCTTGGTGGCTCCCACGGAAAGAATCAGGTCTCCTTTTCTGAGCCCTGCCTTCTGTGCAGGTCCCCCGTTTATGACTTGGCTCACCACGACACCCTTTCTGCCTTCTAAACCCAGGGAACGGGCCAGAGCTTCCTCCAGGCTCTGGACTTCCACTCCGATCCAAGCCGGATGCACCTCTCCATGCTCCATGAGTTCCCGCATTATCCGCTTGGCCCTGTCTATGGGTATGGCGAATCCAACCCCCTGGGCCTTTTGGTAAATGGCCGTGTTAATGCCTATGAGCTCCCCATCTATGTTCAGCAGGGGGCCCCCACTGTTTCCCGGATTGATGGCAGCATCGGTTTGAATGAAGTCCTTGTACACCCTGGACTCGGTTCTTATGGACCGGTTCAGAGCGCTTATGACCCCGGTGGTCACGGTATGGGAAAGGCCAAATGGATTTCCTATGGCTATGACCGTCTCGCCTATCATGAGATCATTGGAACGACCCATGGGTATGACAGGCAGTTTTTCCTTGGCCTCTATGACAAGCAAGGCCAAGTCAGATGGAGGATCCGCCCCCACCAGCCTGGCCTGATATTCCCTCTGGTCGCTCAGGGTCACCTTGATGGAACTGGCCCCCTGGACCACATGTTCATTGGTTAAGATCATGCCTTGGGAATCCACTATGACACCGGAACCCAGACTGGTTCTGGCCTGGCCCCTGGGAAAAGGAGACAAGAAATCCCGGAAAAACTCCTCGAAAAGAGAATCCCCCCTGAAGCCCGGGAGCATTCCCGGACGCCTTTGGATCTCCTGCTCTGTACTTACGTTCACTACAGCCGGGCTGGCTCTCTCCACTGCTTTGACAACTGCGCTTCTCCTCAGTTCCGATGCCTGCAAACTCCCACACAGACAAAGCAATGCAATCCCTGTGGCCGCTGCCCCATGAAGATATCTGGCCCCATTCCCTAGGATCATTTCCCACCACCTGTACATATGTTCTTCCTGGCCCGCCCCTGACTCCCGGGATCCGGCTCGGCCTTAGGCAAAAAGCAAGTCATTTTCGTAAGATCTCTCTTTTTTTTCAAGGCAAAAAGGGTGAATTCACTAGGAATCCCTTTGCACTTTTGTTCCAAGCAGGCAGCTTTAGCTGTGCTATACTATCTTTTCCATTGGATGAGACACAGCAGTTCAAGTTTACGACACCAGGAAGCTCATGCACAGTCTTTGCCTCCCTGTACCGGTTCGATGGTGGCCTAGCCCTCATTTCTCAAAGGGCCGCAGCTCCATGGTGGACATGGTAGTGATTCACGCCATAAGTCTTCCGCCAGGGGTATTTGGCACCGGATGTATCATAGATCTCTTCATGGGAAGACTGGATATCAAAGCCCATCCTTCATTTCAAGGACTTGAGGGACTCAGGGTGTCGGCCCATTTTTTGATCGAGAGGGATGGACAAATTCATCAATTTGTACACACGGATGATACGGCCTGGCACGCTGGAGAAAGCCAGTTTCAAGGAAGGCAAGGCTGCAACGATTTCTCTGTGGGTGTGGAGCTAGAGGGAGATCAGATAAACTCCTTCACAGATGCTCAATATCAGGCACTGGAGATCCTTCTGGTAGCTCTCATGAGAGCCTATCCAGCCATAACCCCGGCCAGGGTGGTGGGCCACAACCAGGTGGCTCCTGGCAGGAAGTGGGACCCGGGCCCCATGTTCGATTGGGAAAGACTCAGAAGAGCTTTGGAGCACAGCAACACTTTGCGCGTACAGAGGAAGTGATGGTTATTCCCCAGGTAGGTCAACTCTTGATGGTAGGATTTGCTCCCCACGAGATGGATGAGGTAAGGACTCTGGCAGCCCAGGGAAGGCTTGGGGGGGTGATTCTGTTTCAGAGAAATGCAACCAAGGCTGTGGAAGTTTATGATATCACAAGGCGTATTGTCTCAGATGCAAGGGGAGGGGCCTCTCTTCTCGTAGCAGTGGACCAGGAGCATGGCAGGGTTTGCAGGATCAGGGAAGGGGTCACCCTTTTCCCGGGGCCTTCCCAGTTGGGCCTTCTCAACAGGCCTGCAACTACGGCCCGGGTGGCCAAGTGGGTGGCCAAGGAGCTTCTCTTGCTGGGCATAAATTTGAACCTGGCCCCTGTGGCTGACCTGCCAGAAGCCCATTGGTGTCCCCCGGTTTTGGAAGGCCGGAGCTTCTCCACAGACCCTCTGGTTTGCGCCCGACATGTGGCCGCCTGGGTGAGAGGTTCCCAAGAGGGGGGGGTTGCCTCTTGTGCAAAGCATTTCCCTGGGCATGGGAGCGTTGTGGGGGATACCCACAAAGGAATCCAGGAGGATGTTTCACAAAGACAAAGGATCCTTGGACATCATCTCATCCCCTTCAGGGCAGCAGTGAAGGCAGGCGCACCATGCGTGATGATATCCCATGTGGTTTACCCAGCCCTGGATTCTTCTGCCCCGGCCAGTCTTTCCCGGCCAGTCGTGGAGGGTTTGCTCAGAAGGGTCTTGGGATTCAGGGGGGTGGCCCTGACCGATGACCTGGACATGGGGGCAGTGGCCTCCCGCATGGACACCTTGGATGCAATCCTGGAAGCCCTTGGTGCAGGCGTGGATGTTGCTTTGGTTGGCAGAAACTTGAGGCAAGGCCGCAGCATAAGCCACCTGGTGGAGGAATTGGAGAAGGCAGTTCGTGGCCGCCACATATCGCCTGAGCGGGTCAGGGAATCCATGGAGAGGGTGAGAGTTTTCAAGTCCCGCTGGATTTCTCCAAACCACCACGGTTTAAGCAGGAGCGGATCTAAGGCAGCTGCTGGTTTTGCTAGGAGACTCATGAGAGAGGTGGCTCATTGGGGCGCGTCTTCACGGGAATAGAGAGATTGCTTGGGCAATCGCCCAGATGGCTAAGAAAACGGGCCAGAGTAGGGCTCTTGGTGCACCCTGCCTCTGTGGTTTGTGACCTGAAACACTCCGCAGAAGCATTTGTGGAGGCTTTCCCTGGAAGTCTCAAGAGGCTTTTCGGTCCTCAGCACGGCCTTTGGGGAGAGAAGCAGGACAACATGGTTTTCTCGGCCCACGAGGCTCAGACACCCTGGAAAGTCCCGGCTTACAGCCTTTACGGAAATCATCTGGCTCCCACAGAAGAGATGTTGCAGGGCCTGGATGTGTTCATAGTGGATCTCCAAGACGTAGGCTGTCGCGTGTACACTTATGGGGCCACCTTACTGGGTTGTTTGAAGGCCTGCGCAGAAAAGGGCCTCAAGGTGCTTGTACTTGACAGACCCAATCCCATAGGCGGCCGGAATGTGGAGGGTAATGTGCTGGACACTGCCATGATCTCCTTTGTGGGCCCCCATCCCATTCCCATGCGCCACGGTTTGACCCTTGGGGAATTGGCCCGGCTTTTTGTGGGCGAACTGGGCTTGCAAGTGGATTTGGAGGTGGTCCCCATGGAAGGTTGGAGAAGGCAAATGTATTTTGACCAGACAGGCCTTCCTTGGGTGTTGCCTTCTCCAAACCTGCCAACCTTGCACTCCTGCGTGGTATATCCGGGTCAGGTGCTTTTGGAAGGCACAAACCTCTCTGAGGGAAGGGGCACGACCAGGCCTTTCGAGATATTCGGGGCGCCGTTCATAGAGCCCTTCTCCCTAAAGAAGAGGCTGGATGAACTCCGACTACCAGGGGTTGGCTTCCGAGCACTCTATTTTGAACCTACCCATGGCAAATGGGCGGGAAAACGTTGCGGCGGGATACAGATCTATGTCCTGGACAGAAACGATTTCAGGCCTTATCTGACTTCCCTGTGGATAATCTATTTGGTCAGGGCCCTTTTCAATGAATCTCTGAGTTGGAAACATCCTCCCTACGAGTTTGAGACCCATAGGTTGCCTTTGGATCTCTTGACAGGCGACCCGGGAATCAGACAAGGGCTGGAGCAAGGTCTGAGCCCTGAAGAGCTACAGGCCAGATGGGAGCCGCAGCTGGAAGAATGGTTGAACAGAAGGGAGAGATATCTTGTTTATGGAAACTAGGGTCAGAAAAGTTCATCTTCTGGGCATAGGGGGCACAGCAATGGCTGCCATGGCTGCCATGTTGAAGGAAAGAGGCTTCCAGGTTAGGGGTTCGGACCAGGCCGTATACCCTCCCATGAGCGATTTCTTGAGCCTTAAGGGGATCCAGGTGAAAGAGGGCTTCTGTGCCCAGAACCTGGACTGGAACCCGGATTTGGTGGTGGTGGGAAATGCCCTCTCCAGAGGCAACCAAGAGCTGGAGGCTGTGCTCGAAAGAAGGATACCAT